>NZ_JASSPE010000002.1:0-337027 GCF_030234105.1 Paracoccus sp. SSJ
GCTCGGAGATCGCCGCCGAGCTCAACGAGATGTATGCCGCCGAGAACCTGCTGCAATATCGCAGCTTCGGCTATGGCCACAGCTTCGGCGTGCTGTGCCACTATTACGGCCGCGAGGCCGGGCTGGAACTGCGCGAGGATTGCGAGACGGTGCTGGAGCCCGGCATGGTCGTCTCGATGGAGCCGATGATCACCATCCCCGAGGGCATGCCCGGCGCCGGCGGCTATCGCGAGCACGACATCCTGGTGATCGAGGAGACCGGCAACCGCAACCTCACCGGCTTCCCCTACGGACCAGAGCACCTGATCGTCAAGGCCAAGGCCAGGGCCGCCTGATCCCGCCGACCGCCGGAACACCCGGCGGGCGGATCGCGCAACGGCGGTCCCAACCGCCCCAACCGGCCCGCATCCCAAACGGGCCGGACAGAAAGGCCGCTGCCGGCCGGCAACACGCCCCCCGATACGGCCCCGGACGAAGGGCCGGTCCATGCCACTCCCCCCGGCCAATGAAAAAGCAAGAACATCCAACAGGAGAGCCATCCATGAAAGAACGCCTCATCTTCACCACCGCACTGACGCTGCTCGCCACCACGGCCGCGGGACAAGAGATCACCGTCATGTCCTGGGGCGGCACTTACGGCCAAAGCCAGGTCGAGGCCTATCACAAGCCCTTCACCGCCAAGACCGGCATCAAGATCGTCTCGCTCGACAGCGACAACCCGGCGATCCCGGTCAAGGCGCAGGTCGATGCGGGCAATGTCTCGACCAATGTGGCCGATGTCGAATATGCCGATGCGATCCGGCTGTGCGACGAGGGGCTGCTGGAGCCGATCGACCCGGCGATCCTGCCGCCCGCACCCGACGGCACCCCCGCGACCGAGGACTTCCTGCCTCAAGGTCTCAGCGATTGCGCGGTGGGCTCGATCGTGTTCTCGACGATCTTTGCCTATGACGCGACGAAATATCCCGACGCCAAGCCGCAGACCATCGCCGACTTCTTCGACACGCAGAAATTCCCCGGCAAGCGCGGGATCAAGAAGGTGCCCAAGGCCGTTCTGGAAATGGCATTGATGGGCGACGGCGTGCCGGCGGACCAGGTCTACGAGGTGCTTGGCACCCCCGAGGGCGTCGACCGCGCCTTCGCCAAGCTCGGCAGCATCAAGAAGGACACCGTCTGGTGGGAGGCCGGCGCACAGCCGCCGCAACTGCTGGCCGATGGCGAGGTGGCGATGACCATGGCCTATAACGGCCGGATCTTCGGCGCCGCCGTATCCGAGGGCAAGCCCTTCGAGATCGTCTGGGACGGGCAGGTCTACGAATACAACCTTTTCGTCATTCCAAAGGGCGCCCCGAAGCAGGACGAGGCGCTGGAATTCATCAAGTTCGCGACCGACACCCAGCGGCTGGCGGATCAGGCGAAATGGATCAGCTACGGTCCGGCGCGGAAATCATCGGCCGAGCTGGTGGGGCTCTACCAGGACGGCAAGACCGAGATGGCGCCGCATATGCCGACCAATCCCGACAACATGAAGAACGCGCTGGGTTCGTCCTATGAATTCTGGGTCGACCACGAGGCGGAGCTGGTGGAGCGCTTCAGCGCCTGGCTCAGCGCCAGTTGACAGGCTGGCAGCGGGGGGACGGGCTCCCTCGCTGCCCTTCCGCCGCAGCCCGCCTGCCGGAAATCCGGGCCGTCCGCCCTGGATCGGGCGACGATTGCGACAGCGGCACCCGGGAACGAGTTGCCGGAACCGATCGCGCGGCACCGGCTTGGCGCCGGGCGCGAACGAAGCGGGCAGACGAAGCCTATGGCCGGGCGCGCGGCAGGCGCGGCGCGCTCGGTCCAGCCTTCCGGCGATCCCGAACGGCCCGAACCTGCGACCGCAAGGCGGGGGCAGGATCGCCCATCCCGTCCGCCCTGCCCCCGCCAGACCCTGCACAGCCTGTCCCGAACCGGGGCCGCGGGCCTCAGACCATGTTCAGGGCCTGCTTGTAGATCTCGAGCACCGCTTCCTCTTCGGCGACCTGGTCCTTGTCCTTCCTTCTCAGCGAGATGATGGTCCTGAGCGCCTTGGTGTCGTAGCCGCGGCTCTTGCTCTCGCTGTAGACCTCCTTGATCTGCTCGGCGATGTCCTTCTTTTCCTGCTCCAGATGTTCGATGCGCTCTACGAACTGCCGCAGCTCATCCGCGGTCACCTGATACGAGTCCATTTCCTGCTCCATTTCACTTTCTCACGGGCGGATAATGCGCATTCAGGCCGTCGTCAAAGGACAGCCGCGTCACGAGCGCCATCCGGGGGCTCGGTCGCGTCCTTCCCCTCGGCATCGGGCCCGCCCGCATGGCTCGATGATCCGGCGCAGCTTGCCGGCGGCGATGCCATGAGCGTTGTCGTCCTGCATGCTCCGCTCCTTCGGGTGCAGGCGCGGGTCTAGGCGGTCTTGCGGGCGGGTGCAATCGCCGCTAGGCCGTCGCAGGCAGACGGAGGCGAAAACATGACGATCTGGGACGGGCTGATCTGGGGCGGAACCGCGCTGACGGTGATCGGGCTGGTCGCGCTGGCCTGGTGCATCGTGACCGCCGCGCGCGCCAAGGCGCGGATCGCCGACGACGACCAGATGCGCGCCACCATGCGCAAGGTCGTGGCGGTGAACATGGCGGCGCTGGCGGCCTCGGTGCTGGGGCTGATGCTGGTCGTCCTTGGCATCATGCTGGGCAAGTGAGATGCGCGCTCTGATCCAGCGGGTCAGCCGGGCCGAGGTCACGGTCGAGGGCAGCAGCATCGGGCGCATCGGGCCCGGCCTTCTGGTGCTGGTCTGCGCCATGCGCGGCGATCCCGAGGACGCGGCCGAGAAACTGGCCGCCCGCGTCGCCAAGCTGCGCATCTTCCGCGACGAGGCCGACAAGATGAACCGATCGGTGCAGGACATTGGCGGCGCGGTGCTGGTGGTCAGCCAGTTCACCCTGGCCGCCGACACCCGCACCGGCAACCGCCCCGGCTTTTCCAGCGCCGAGGCGCCCGAGCGCGGCGAGGCGCTGTATCTGCGCTTTGCCGAGGCGCTGCGCGCGCTTGGCCTGCCGGTCGAGACCGGGGCCTTCGGCGCCGACATGAAGGTGTCGCTGGTCAATGACGGCCCGGTGACGATCTGGATGGATTCCGCAGACCGCGCTTGACTTTCGTCGCCAGAACCCTCATTTGCGACAAGTTGCCGCCCGCTGCCGCGTGAGCAGCCGACGCCCTAGCGTCAAGGTCGGCACCGATTTTCCGGTTTCCCATTCACGCGGGGAGGCTGCGGGCATTACCGTATCCACGCCCGCCCCTCGCAACCAGCCGTGCGATTCGCGCGGCCCCTGCCATGCGCGCCGATACGCGGGCGACCTGGCCGAAAGACGTTATGACCAACGAAACCACCCGCCCGAACCGTTCGGGCAATCCCCGCGCCCAGCAAGGCGGCAAGCCGCGTTTCCGCAGCGACAAGCCCAACACCAACCACCGCCGTCACCGCGCCGAGCCGGAGGAGAAATTCATCCGCCGCGCCATCCCCGAGATCGACACCGCCTTCACCCGCATGGGGATCGATGCGCGCGTGGCGATCAACCTGCCCGGCCTGGGGATCGAGACCCCCTCGCCCATCCAGGAGAAATCCATCCCCGGCATCGTCGCCGGCCGCGACCTTCTGGGCCTTGCCCAGACCGGCACCGGCAAGACGGCGGCCTTCGGCCTGCCGATGCTGACCCGGCTTCTGAACATCGGCCGCAAACCCGAGCCCAGGACCTGCCGGGCGCTGATCCTGGCGCCGACCCGCGAGCTTGCGACCCAGATCGCCGAGAATATCGACAATTACGCCATCGGCACGCCGATCCGGCAGTTCCGCGTCGTCGGCGGCGCCTCGATCAACGTGCAGGTCCAGCGGCTGGAGCGCGGCGTCGACGTGCTGATCGCGACGCCGGGCCGGCTGATCGACCTGATCGAGCGCGGCGCCATCGACCTGTCGCAGACCAGGTATCTGGTGCTGGACGAGGCCGACCAGATGCTGGACATCGGCTTCATCCACGCGCTGCGCCGCATCGCCAAGATGCTGCCGCGCGAGCGCCAGACGCTGCTGTTCTCGGCCACCATGCCGAAGCTGATGGAGGAACTGGCCGACAGCTATCTGAACGATCCCTTGCGCGTGGCGGTGAACCCGCCCGGCCAGGCGGCGGAAAAGATCGACCAGGGCGTGCATTTCGTCAACCAGGGCGACAAGGCGACGCTGCTGGCCGAATACCTGTCCAAGCATGTGGACGAGTTGGCCATCGTCTTCGGCCGCACCAAGCACGGCTCGGAAAAGCTGTGCAAGCTTCTGGACAAATGGGGCTTCAAGGTCGCCGCCATCCACGGCAACAAGTCGCAGGGCCAGCGCGAGCGGGCCTTGGCCAGCTTCCGCGCCGGCGAGACCAAGGTGCTGGTCGCGACCGACGTGGCGGCGCGCGGCCTCGACATTCCGCAGGTGGCGCATGTCTACAACTACGACCTGCCGAACGTGCCGGAAAACTATGTCCACCGCATCGGCCGCACCGCGCGCGCCGGGCGCGACGGGCGTGCCATCGCCTTCTGCTCGCCCACCGAGATCGGCGAACTGCGCGCCATCGAAAAGGCGATGAAGGCCAAGATCGCCGTGGTCGGCGGCGAGGAGCCCTTCGAGGCGGCCAAGATCCGCGAGCGCGGCGGTCCCGCCGGCCGCCCGGCCCAAGGCGCACGCAAGCGCCCGGCCCGGCGCCCCTCGCGCGCACCGAAAACGGCGCAGCGGGCCTGATCCCGCCCAGATACGCGCAAACGTGAGCCGCCGCCCCGTCGCGGCGGCTTGCGACCCCCTCGCCGTCGCGGCTATCTGCCGGCATGGCCAAGCTTTACTTTCATTATTCCACGATGAACGCCGGCAAGAGCACGCTCTTGCTGCAAGCGTCCTACAACTACCGCGAGCGCGGCATGGCGACGCTGCTGTTGACCGCGGCGCTTGATGACCGCGCCGGTGCGGGCCAGATCGCCAGCCGCATCGGCATCGCCGAATCCGCGCTGGGCTTCACCCCCGAGGCCGACCTTTTCGCGCTGATCCGGACCCGCGGCCGCGACGCCGCCTGCATCTTCGTCGACGAGGCGCAGTTCCTGACCGAGCAGCAGGTCTGGCAGCTTGCCCGCGTCGCCGACGATCTTGGCCAGCCGGTGATGTGCTACGGTCTGCGCGTCGATTTCCGCGGCCGGCTGTTTCCCGGCTCGGCGGCGCTGCTGGCGCTGGCCGACGACCTGCGCGAAGTGCGCACCATCTGCCATTGCGGACGCAAGGCCACCATGGTCGTGCGACAGGACGAAGGGGGCCTCGTGCTGCGCGAGGGCGCGCAGGTCCAGATCGGCGGCAATGAAACCTATGTCTCGCTCTGCCGGCGCCATTGGCGCGAAGCGATGGGAGAAATCCGATGAAGGCCAGCAACACCGCCCGCGCCTATGGCTGGGTCGCCCGCTTTTTCCACTGGACGGTGGCCGTCCTGATCCTGGCCGCCATCGCCGTCGGGCTTTACGCGGACAATCTGCCCGAGGGCGGGGAATCGCAGCTCCAGGCGATCTTCGCCGCCTACTCGCTGCACAAGACCGTGGGCATGGCGGCGCTGGCGCTGGTGGCGCTGCGCATCCTCTGGACGCTGACGCAGCCGAAGCCCCGTCCCCTGCATCCCGGGCGGCGGCTGGAGACCCTAGGCGCCGAACTGGTGCATTGGGCGCTGTGGATCGGCATGATCGTGATGCCGCTGTCGGGCTGGCTGCTGCATTCGGCCGCGCCGGGCGGCTTTGCACGCATCCTGTGGCCCTTTGGCCAGCGCCTGCCCTTCGTGCCCGAGGATCTGGCGCTTTCCGAGCGCTTCGCGGCCTTTCACGAATTCGGCTGGTGGCTGCTGGCCGGGTTGATCGCGCTGCATGTCCTTGGCGCGCTGAAACATGCGATCATCGACCGCGACGGCACGATGAGCCGCATGGCCGGCGATCCCGGCCGCGCGCCCGAGCCTCCGGCTGCGAGGCCCGGCGTCCTGCCGCATGTGCTGGCCGCCATGGCCGCGCTGGCGATCTGGGTGGGGATCGCCTTCATTCCCGCCGGCTTCCCGGACATGCAGGAACCGGCCGCTGCCGCATCTGTCCCCGCATCCACCCCTGCGACTGTGCCGGAAGCGGGCTGGGCGGTCGAGCAAGGCACGCTGGAGATCGAGGTCACGCAGGCCGGCAGTGCCGTCGCGGGCCAGTTCGGGCAATGGCAGGCCGATATCGCCTACGACCCGGAAAGCCGCACGGGTCGGGTGGCGGTCAGCGTCGACATCGCCTCTCTTACCCTGGGCGCAGTCAGCGACGCGGCCAAGGGGCCGGATTTCCTGAATGCCGCCGCCCATCCGGTCGCCACCTTCGAGGCCGAGATCCTGCCGCCCCCGGCCGAGGACCAGCCGCATGTCGCGCATGGCCGGCTGACCATCGCGGGCCAGACGATCGAGACCGACCTACCCTTTGCGCTGACAGTTCAGGACGATGTGGCGCAGGCGCAGGGACGGATGCGCGTCGACCGCCGCGATTTCGGCATCGGCGCCGGCTATGCCGACGAAGGCACCGTGGGCTTCGGCGTCGAGATCGGATTCGCCCTGAGCGCAAAGCGGCAATAGGCAACGGGGCGGCCCTGTCGGGCGGCCCTTTCCTTGCCAAACGGTGAGCGCATGACGTGAAAAAGGCCGCCTCGATAGGCGGCCTTTTCCGATGAGTATTTGGGGAACGAAGAAGCCGGGGCTCAGCCGACCAGTTCGAGGCCCGAGAAGAAGAAGGCGATCTCGCGCGCGGCGGCCTCGGGGCTGTCCGAGCCGTGGACCGAGTTTTCGCCGACCGAGAGGGCGAATTCCTTGCGGATGGTGCCTTCGTCGGCATTGGCCGGGTTGGTCGCGCCCATGACTTCGCGGTTCTTCAGGATGGCGCCCTCGCCTTCCAGGACCTGCACCACCACCGGCTCGGAGGTCATGAATTCGGTAAGTTCGCCGTAGAAGGGGCGTTCCTTGTGCTCGGCATAGAACTGGCCGGCTTGCGCCAGCGTCAGCTGGATGCGCTTCTGCGCGACGATGCGCAAGCCGGCTTCCTCGAACTTGGCGTTGATCTTGCCGGTCAGGTTGCGCTTGGTGGCGTCGGGTTTGATGATCGAAAGCGTGCGTTCGATGGCCATGTCGGTCGTCCTTTTCCTTGTTCCGGCCGCGATGGCCCGGAAATCCGCGCCCCGTTAACATGCGCCGCGACGCTTGAAAAGCCGGCGCGGCATTGACGCCCGCCGCGGCTTGCGCCATGCGGGGGCGCATGCTGCGCATCGACGACATATCCTATTCCATCGCCGGACGACCGCTGTTCGAGCACGCCTCGGCCACCATCCCCGACGGCCACAAGGTCGGCCTGGTCGGCCCGAACGGCGCCGGCAAGACCACGCTGTTCCGGCTGATCCGGGGCGAGCTGTCGCTGGACGGCGGCGCCATCACCCTGCCGCCGCGCGCCCGCATCGGCGGCGTGGCGCAGGAAGCGCCGGGCACCGCGACAAGCGTGCTGGACACGGTGCTGGCCGCCGATGCCGAGCGCGCCGGGCTGATGGCTGAGGCCGAAAGCGCCACCGACCCCGCCCGCATCGCCGAGATCCAGACCCGGCTTGCCGACATCGACGCCTGGTCGGCCGAAGCGCGGGCCGCGACCATCCTGCGCGGCCTGGGATTCTCGACCGAGGACCAGGCGCGGCCGACCGCCGATTATTCCGGCGGCTGGCGGATGCGCGTGGCGCTGGCCGGCGTGCTGTTCTCGCAGCCCGACCTGCTGCTTCTGGACGAACCGACCAACTATCTGGACCTGGAAGGCGCGCTGTGGCTGGAAAGCTATCTGGCGCGCTATCCCCATACCGTCATCGTCATCAGCCACGACCGCGATCTTCTGAACCGCGCCGTCGGCCATATCCTGCATCTCGAGGAACGCAGGCTGGTGCTGTATACCGGCGGCTACGACAGCTTCGCCCGGACGCGGGCCGAAAAGCGCGCCCTGCAAGCCGCCGAGGCGAAGAAGCAGGATGCCCGCCGCGCCCATCTGCAAAGCTTCGTGGACCGTTTCCGCGCCAAGGCCACCAAGGCCCGGCAGGCCCAGGCCCGCATCAAGATGCTGGAGAGGATGGAGCCGATCACCGCCCCCGAAGAGGCGAAGTTCCACCGCTTCGGCTTTCCGCAGCCCGACCAGCTGTCGCCGCCCATCGTCTCGCTGGACGGGGTGACGGTGGGCTATGACGGGCGGGCCGTGCTGCGCCGGCTGAACCTGCGCATCGACCAGGACGACCGCATCGCGCTTCTGGGCCGGAACGGCCAGGGCAAGTCCACGCTGTCCAAGCTGCTGGCCGGCCGGCTGGAGGCGATGGAGGGGCGGATCGCGCGCTCGGGCAAGCTGCGCATCGGCTATTTCGCCCAGCATCAGGTCGATGAGCTGGAGTTGGGCGAGACGCCCATCGCCCATGTCCGCCGCCTGCGCCCGGACGAGCCTCCGGCGAAGCTGCGCGCCCGGCTGGCGGGATTCGGGTTGATGGAGGCGCAGGCCGAGACCCGCGTCGGCCAGCTTTCCGGCGGGCAGAAGGCGCGGCTGTCGCTGCTGCTGGCCACCATCGACGCGCCGCATCTGCTGATCCTGGACGAGCCGACCAACCACCTGGACATCGAAAGCCGCGAGGCGCTGACCGAGGCGCTGAACGACTATACCGGCGCCGTGGTGCTGGTCAGCCACGACATGCACCTGCTGAACCTGGTGGCGGACCGGCTGTGGCTGGTCGATCAGGGCGCGGTCAGCCCGTGGCAGGGCGACCTGGACGATTACCGTCGCATGCTGCTGGCCGGCGAGGAGAAACCCGAGCCCAAACCCGAGGCGAAGCCGGCGCCGAAACGCCCGCCGCGCGAAAGGATCATGGAGTTGCGCGCCGAGGCGAGACGCGCCGAGGAACGGGTCGGAAAACTGACCGCCATGCTGGAAAAACTGGACGCCATCATGGCTGATCCCGCGACCTATGACGACGCCCAGAAGGCCGAGGCCTGGGGCCGCAAGCACGCCGAGGCCAGCGAGGCGATGCTGCGGGCGGAAGGCCTGTGGATGGAGGCACTGGAACGGCTGGAGGAAGCCGAGCGGGCCTGAGCGCAACAGCCACGGATTATTGTCTAAAATCCGACAGAACCCGCTTGCCTGAAGGGGCGTTTCGACGCAGGGTTCCGGCCGATTTGATAGGGATTCGCCATGACCCGGATTGCCGCGCTTGCGCTTGTTGCCGCCACCGCCCTGAGCCAGCCCGCGCTGGCGCAGTCGCTGGGGCGCGAGCTTTCGTTCGATGCCGGGCTGGGCGTGAAATACAGTCCCGAATTCATGGGTTCGGACAATCTGGATGCCTCGCCCTGGCTCATCCTGCGCAATGCCGATGCCGACCGCGGCAAGGACGACGGGTTCTCGATCCTGCCCTCGCTGAATTATGTCGGCAAGCGCGATGCCGGCGATTCCGAGGATCTGCGCGGCATGGAGGATATCAGCCGCGCCGGCGAGATCGGCGTGAAGCTGTCCTGGCGGGTGGGCGATCTGACCAGCTACGGCGCCGTCCGCAAGGGCTTTGGCGGCCATCACGGCGTGGTGGGCGAGTTGGGCGCGAAATACCGCTTCGAGGCCAGCGACAAGCTGACGCTGTGGACTGGGGCCGAGCTGGGCCTGGGCGACCAGGACTTCACCGGCACCTATTTCGGCGTCGGCGAGGGAGAGGCGCTGGCCGACCGGCCCGAATACAATCCCGACGGCGGTGCCTATATCGCCCGCATCAGCGTCGAGGCGCGCTATGAGTTCATGCCCGACACGGCGCTGATGGGCCGGCTGACCTATGGCCGGCTGCTGGGCGATGCCGGCGATTCGCCCCTGGTCGAGACGCGCAGCCAGCCTTCGATCAGCATCGGCGTGGCGCGGCGGCTGAACTTCCGCTTCTAAGCGGCACTGGACCCCGGAAGGCACAAGTCCTATATCATTGCCAAGATTTTACAGGACACGCCGCATGAGCACCGAAAACCTCAAGGAAGGCGATCCGCTGATCGCGCCCTCCACGACGGACCACCCCCTCTACGACAGCGTGGTCGAGGCCTGCAAGACCGTCTACGACCCGGAAATCCCGGTGAATATCTTCGATCTGGGGCTGATCTATACCATCGACATCAGCGACGAGAACGCCGTGCGCATCGTCATGACCCTGACCGCACCGGGCTGCCCGGTGGCGGGTGAGATGCCCGGCTGGGTCGCCGATGCGGTCGAGCCGCTGCCCGGCATCAAGCAGGTCGATGTCGAGATGACCTTCCAGCCGCAATGGGGCATGGACATGATGTCCGAGGAAGCCCGCCTGGAGCTTGGCTTCATTTGACCGCGCGCGAGGACATGCTGGCCGGCCGGCCCTATAACCCCGGCGACGGCGAGTTGGTGGCGATGCGCAAGGCCGCGCAGGGATTGATGCGCGACTACAATAACACGATCATCGGCGACAAGACCCGCGCCCGCACGCTGACCCAACTGCTGGGCACGTGGAACGGCGCCGTGATCCGCACCCCCTTCCATGTCGATTACGGCAAGCATATCCATTTCGGGCCGGATTGCTTCGTGAATTACGGCTGCTTCTTCATGGATATCTGCGAGATCCGCATCGGCGCGCGCTGCCAGTTCGGCACCGCGGTGCAGCTGCTGACCGAGGACCGGCCGCGCGACCGCGAAAGCCGGGCCACGGGCGAGGAATGGGGCAAGCCCATCGCCATCGGCGACGATGTCTGGGTGGGCGGCGGCGCAATCGTCCTGCCGGGCGTGTCCATCGGCGACGGCGCCATCGTCGGCGCCGGCGCGGTGGTGACGCGCGACGTGGCGCCGGGGACCACCGTGGTCGGCAACCCGGCCCGTCCGCTGCCGCCGAAATCCTGACCCCTGCTAGAAGAAGACCCGGTGCCGGCCGCCGCTGACCAGATGCAGCGCACCCTGCATCACCGGCATTTCGGCCAGACGCTCCAGCGGCAGGCCCATTGCCACCAGCCGCAGCATCCGCAGGGTGATGCCATGCGTCACGATCAGCGCCGGGCCGGTCAGATCGCCCAGGAACGCCCGCACCCGCGCCTCGAGCCCGGAGAAATGCTCGCCCCTCGGCGCGCGGTCGTACCAGCCGAGCCCGCCGCAGGCAAAGACCTCGGGATGGGCGGCGCGCAGGTCCGATGACAGCCTGCCGGCAAAGGCGCCGATATCGATCTCGTGCAGCCGCTCGTCCAGGGTGAAGCCCCGCCCGCCGAAAACGATGCCGGCCGTCTGCCTTGCCCGCCCGGCGGTGCTGGCATAGCGCGCCGCGCCCCGCAGGTCGCGCACCAGCCAGGCCAGCCGGCGCGCCTGCGCCTCGCCCAGCGGCGTCAGCGGCGAATCCAGCCGGCCCTGCATCCGCCCTTCGGCATTCCAGACCGTCTGGCCGTGCCGCATCAGGTAGAGGTCGGGCCAGTCCGGCATCAAACCCATTTCGCCATGGGCGGCAGGCTCATCAGCACGGCCTCGGGGTCGTGGCCGGTGGCCAGGCCGAACTTGGTGCCGCGGTCATAAACCAGGTTGTATTCGGCATAGAGCCCGCGATGGACCAGTTGCGCATCCTTTTCGGCCTCGCCCCAGGGCTCGGCCATGCGCGTTTCGGCCAAGGGCAGGAAAGCGGGCAGGAAAGCCTCGCCCACCGCCTTGGTAAAGGCGAAATCCGCCCGCCAGTCGCCCGTGTTCAGGTCGTCGTAGAAAATGCCGCCCACGCCCCGCGCCCGGCCGCGATGCGGGACAAAGAAATACTCGTCCGCCCAGGCCCTGAAGCGGTCGTAGTAATCCGCACCATGCGGGGCGCAGGCCGCGCGCAGCGTGGCATGGAAATGCGCCGTGTCCTCGGCCCGCTCCAGGCAGGGGTTCAGGTCGGCGCCACCGCCGAACCACCAGGCGCCGGGGGTCCAGAACATGCGCGTGTTCATGTGAACCGCCGGCGCATGCGGGTTCTGCATATGCGCGACCAGGCTGATGCCCGAGGCCCAGAAGCGCGGATCGGCCTCGATCCCCGGCACGCCGCGCGCCGCCATGGCCTGCCGGGCGGCCGCAGACAACTGGCCATGCACCGCCGACCAGTTCACGCCAACCTTCTCAAAGACCCGGCCGCCGCGCATCACCGACATCAGCCCGCCGCCGCCGTCCTCGCCGCGCCGGGTCTCGCGGATCTCGAAGCGGCCGGGCGGCACGGCGCCGGGACCACGATCCTCCAGCGCCTCGAAGGCGGCGACGATCCGGTCGCGCAATGCCCGGAACCAGGCCGCGGCCTCTTGTCGCTCATCCTGCATTTCCATGGGCTTGCCTCCGCATTCGTGAATTGCCCCGCCTGCGGGGCGGGCTTATGCTTCCTTGGCGAAACAACTAGAGATCCCGGCCATGACCCGCAACATCCTGCTTGCCCTGATGCCTGTTCTGGTTGTCGCAGGCTGCGGAACCCCGCAAGAACAATGCATCAGCCGCAATACCCGCGAATACCGCACCGTCTCGAACCTGCTGGCCGAGGTCGAGGCCAATCTGGTCCGCGGCTATGCCTGGGAGGAACGCACGGTGATGCGCACCCGCTGGGAGGATTGCCGCTATGTCTGGGTGGACAAGGACGGCAACCGGCGGCTGGGCTATCGTCCCTGCATGCGCGACGTCGCCGATACCGAGCGTTACCGCGTGCCGATCGACCCGGCGGCCGAGACCCGCAAGCGCGACAACCTGCTGGCGCGCAAGCAGGCGCTGACGCCGTCGGCCCGCTCTGCCGTCGATGCCTGCAAGGCCGCCTATCCCGAAGAGAAGAAATAAGGGCTCAGTAGACCCCGGGCGCCAGCGGGTCGCCCAGGCTGCGGCCGCCATCGACGCGCAGGATCTGCCCGGTGACAAAGCTCGACGCCTCGCTGGCCAGGAACTGCACCGTCGCCGCCAACTCGTCCGCGCCGGCGATCCGGCCCAGGGGTGTCGCCGTCACCATGCGTTCGCGCAGGCCCGGATCCTCGCGCAGCTTCAGTTGCAGGTTGTTCGACATGATGCTGGCAAAGGCCACGCCGTTCACGCGAATCCGCTTGGGCGCCAGGGCCGAGGCCAATGAGCGCGTGGCCTGCGCCTGCGCCGCACTGGCGATGGAATAGGCCAGCATCTGCGGCTGCGGCCAGTCGGCGGCCAGCGAGGTGACGTTGACGATGGCGCCGTACTGGATCGCATCCTCGTCGGCCTCTTCGGCCTGGGCCATCATGCGCTTGGCGACCATCTGCGACAGGCGCAGGCCCGAGCTCATGTTCTGGCGCAGCATGTCGCCCAGCAACTCGTCGTTCACCGTCAGCGGGTCGCAGCCCTGCACCATGCGATGCGCGTTGACCAGGATATCCACCCGGTCGAAGGCGTCGATGGTGGCCGAGACAAGATTGGCCAGCGTCAGTTTCTGGCTCAGGTCGCCGGCAAAGGCGCGCACCGGCCCCTCGCCCTCGGCCTGGTCGCCCAGTTCGGTCATCAGCGCCGGCTCGTCGCTGTCGGCGAACATGACATTGGCACCCGCCTCCTCGAAATGCCGGGCGATGGCCAGGCCGATGCCCCGCGCCGCCCCGGTGACGATGGCGGTCTTGCCCTGGATGGACAGGCTCATCTTCTCCTACCTTTCGGCTGCGCGCCCTTCGGATGCGGACGACCGGCCGCGGGACGCCGCGCGCCCGAGGCGGTCAGGATCTTGAAGCGTGAATTACCGCCCAGTTCCGAAACCTCGGCAAAGCATTCCCGCAGCGCCTGCTCATAGGGCAGATGGCGGTTGGCCACCATCCACAGCCGCCCCGCCCCGGTCAGCAGCCCCGCCGCCGCGCGGATGAAGCCGGCGCCCAGTTTCGGATCGGCAGCGCGGCCCTCATGGAAGGGCGGGTTCATGATGACGCCGTTCACCGGCTCGGGCAGGCGGAAATCCAGCGCATCCGCCCAGTGGAAACGCGCGCGCGGATCGGCGACGTTGCGCCGCGCGCAATCCAGCGCTGCGGCATCGGCCTCGACCAGATGCAGCAGTTCGACGCCGGGATGGCGCAGGATTTCGGCCGAGAGCCAGCCCCAGCCCGCGCCCAGGTCGACGATACGGGTCGGCAGCTTCTCGGGCAGCGCCGCCGCCAGCGCCTGCGAGGCCGGGTCGGGCCCGTCGGCCGAGAACACCCCCGGCCGGGTCACCATGCCGGGCGCGGCCTCGTGATCGCGCGCCGCCCAGCCCTCGGGCAGCCAGCCGGCTTCGGGCAGCGTCACGCGAAAGATCTTGCCATGCGCCCGCGACTGGACCTCGTCCACCGCAGCAAGGCCGCGCATTTCCTTCAGCACCGCATCGACGCCATCGGTCTTTTGCCCGTCGATCCACAGCGACGCCCCCGGCGCCAGCCGCGCCGCCGCGTCGGCGATCCGCGCCCGCGCCTCGGCCCGCGCTCGCGGCAGGAACACGACGGCAGCGTCGAAATCGCCGGAAACCTCGGTCACGACATCAAGCCCGCGCGCCTCCAGCGCCCGATGATCGGGGTAAAAGCCCTGCACGATCTGCACCCGCTCGGGGTCGAATACGGAAAGATCGGTCGCGGCACCCGCGCCGATCAGCAGCATGCGTCCTTGGGGCGGCGTGCCGCCAAAGACCAGTTCCAGCCGTGATCCTGCCAATTTCTACTCTTTTTCCATGGTGCATTGCAGCGGATGCTGCTGGCGGCGGGCCAGTTCCATGACCTGCGCCACCTTGGTTTCGGCGATCTCGTGCGAAAAGACGCCGACGACGGCGATCCCCTTGCGATGGACCGTCAGCATGATCTCGATAGCCTGGGCATGGTTCATGTTGAACAACCGCTCAAGCACATGCACGACGAACTCCATCGGCGTGAAATCGTCGTTCAGCAGCAACACCTTGTACATCGGAGGCCGTTGCGTGCGGGGCCTGGTCTTGACCCCCAGTTCGACCTCTTCGCGGTCCCCGGGTCGGTTGGTCATCTGCGGATTGGTCACGACGCTCGTATCAGGATATGGACGGTTCTGGGACCGAATATAGAGGCTTTCCCCGCGCTTGATAAGCCCCGCCCCCGCGGCCCGGTCCGAAAGCGCCGGCAACCTGCGGCAGATTGCGTCGCAAGGCCGCAAACTTGCAGTTCCCGAACGCGGCAAGGCGTGTTATTGTCACTTTATTAATGAAGGGTCCGCATAATGAACGGACCCTCAGAGGCAGAAGAGACCGGGACAGTGAGCAGAATCGCAAGAAACGTCCGCTTGGGACTGATGATCCTATTCGCCTGGGCGCTGCCCATGGCGGTAGCCGCCGCCCCTTTCGCAGCCTTCGTCATGGATGCGCGAACCGGGCAGGAAGTCTATGCGCAGAACGCGGATACGCGGCTTCATCCGGCCTCGCTGACCAAGATGATGACGCTCTACATGGCCTTCAACGCCATCGAGCGGGGGCAGGTCCGGCTGGACAGCAAGTTCCTGGTGTCCAGCCATGCCGCGGCGCAGCCGCCCTCGCGGCTGGGGCTGAAACCGGGCCAGCGGATCGAGCTGCGCTACCTGATCCGTGCGGCGGCGGTGAAGTCCGCCAACGACGCGGCCACGGTGATCGGCGAGGGGCTGGCCGGGTCCGAGGCGAAATTCGCCGCGCAGATGACCCAGATGGCCCGCGCGCTGGGGATGCGCAACACGAATTTCCGCAACGCCAACGGGCTGACGGCCGAGGGGCATTATTCCACGGCGCGCGACATGACCGTCCTCGGGCGCCGCCTGTTCTACGATTTCCCGCAGTATTACTCGATCTTCTCGCGCCGTTCGGCGGATGCGGGGATCGCCACCGTCGCCAGCACCAACAAGCGCTTTCTCGACAGCTATGAGGGCGCGGACGGCATCAAGACCGGCTACACGCGGGCGGCCGGCTTCAACCTGACCGCCTCGGCCAAGCGTGGCTCCAAGCGGATCATCGCCACCGTGCTGGGCGGCACCTCGACGGCGCATCGCAACCAGGTCATGGCGCAACTGCTCGATGCCGGCTTCGGAAAGGCCCCCACCCGTGTGCGAGAGGTGAAGCCCGCGCCGCCGCAGCTGGTGGCCGAGAAGAAGGTGCGCCGCACCGTGCAGGTCGCACGCGCCGAACCGCGCCAGGCGGTGGCGAACGTGCAGCTTTCCACTTCCGACCGGCCGGTGGCGCGCGCCTCGACCGCCGCGGTGGTGACCCCGGCGGCGATTTCGGCCGCGGTCTCGCGCGCCCAGGCTACGGCAGCGCCCGCACCTTCCGGCGGCGGCAGCACCCTGACCGCCAGCGCCCGGCCGACGCGCAAGCCCGGCACCGGCCAATTCGCCAATGCCGCCATGGACCCCGAGATACTGGCCCGTGCGGCCCGTCCCGAAGCCCGCCCGGAAGAAGGCGACACCTCGGAAACGGTCGCCGAACCGCTGAATGCCGCCCGCCCCAAGCCCTCGCCGCGCGGCGATCGGTCGGCCGAGCTTTCCACCCCGGCCG
Organism: Paracoccus sp. SSJ; assembly: GCF_030234105.1. Classification (NCBI taxonomy): domain Bacteria; kingdom Pseudomonadati; phylum Pseudomonadota; class Alphaproteobacteria; order Rhodobacterales; family Paracoccaceae; genus Paracoccus; species Paracoccus sp. SSJ. The sequence continues at coordinate 16,584 of NZ_JASSPE010000002.1, forward strand.
CGGGCTCGCCCTCGCTTTTCGTGCAATCGACCCAGCCGCAGCCGGAAAGCATGGCGCTTCTGGACACGCCCGCACCCGCGCAGCGGTCCGAGACCATCATCCTCGCCTCGCTGGACCCCGACGAGGAAACCGCCCCGCAAGCGACCGAGATCGTTGCCCGCGGATCGGGTTCGGGCGGCAAGAACTGGGGGGTCTCGCTGGGCCTGTTCCGCTCGCAACGCGAGGCCGAGCAGGTTCTGCTGAAAACCGCCCTTCAGGAAAGCGGCGCCCTGGGCAGCGCGCTCAGCCGGGTCGCCAATACCAAGCGTGGCTTCGAGGCGAACTTCGTCGGCATGAACCGGGAAACCGCCGAACTCGCCTGCGGCCGGATCGCGGCGCGGCAGCAGGATTGCCGGATCATCGGCCCCTGAACCGGCTATGCGCGACCCTTTCCCAAAGGGTCGCGACCAAGCGGCGAAGCCAGCCGCTTGCAGGGTCTTGACGGCTTTCGAGCGGATCCCATATCTCGCCGAGGACAGTGCGGAATACGAACAGAACCGCCTGCCCGCTCTTCGACCGGACCCGGGCAAATAGCCACTCCTTTGCGGCCGAGGCTGATTGCCGCTAGAGCGGCCCCGGTCGCCGCTCTTCCGAAAGCATGACGTTCGCCTCGACCTGGCCCACGCCGGGCAGGGTCATGATGCGACGGCGCAGGATGCGCTCGAAATCCGCGATGTCGCGGGCATGAATGCGCAGCCGATAGTCGAACTGGCCCAGCACATGCTGCACCACCTGCACCTCGGGGATCGCCGTCACCGCGCGTTCGAAATCCTCCAGGCTGACACGGCCCTTCACCGCCAGCCGGATGCCCAGGAACACCGTGACGCCGAAACCCAGGGCGGCCTCGTCGACCACCACGCGACGCCCGGCGATCACCCCGGCATCGCTCAGCCGCCGGATGCGCCGCCAAGTCGCGGGCTGGGTCAGGCCAAGCGCCCGGCCGATCTCGGCCGCGCCGCGAGTAGCGTCCTCGGCCAGAAGCCGCAGGATGGCAAGGTCGGTCGCATCCGGGGCCAGCACGCTCACAGCGGCAACTCCTGCACATCCTTGATGGTCGAGACCAGCATCAGCGCATCGCTGTCGGCCACATGCGGCAGGGTCAGGATGCTTTCGCGGTAAAGCTGCTGCCAATGCGCCATGTCCCGCGCGATCACCGACAGGCGCAGGTCCACCGAGCCAAGGAAGGTCTGGATCTCGGTCACCTCGGGCACGCGGCGGGCGGCGGCGATGAATTCGTCGAAGGCGCGCGGATGGGTCTTGTCCAGCGTGAAACGCAGGCTGACCTGCACCTCGTAGCCCAGCTTGCGCCAGTCGATCCGGGCCTCGATGGTGCGGATCACGCCGGTTTCGCGCATCCTGTCCAGCCGCCGCCACAGGCTTGCGGCGGTCACCCCTGCCCGCTCGGCCAATGCGGCGTTCGGAATATCGGGATCGGCCAGAAGCTGGCGCAGGATACGGCGATCGGTTACATCGGGCATGATTATCTCATCTTTATACCTTTATTGGCATGATACTTATCACAATACCAGAAAATCCGCGAAGATTGCACAGAACCACGACGGTAACGCTGCTAGAACCCTCGCATCGAAAGTGAGGGAGATCCCGATGCGTGTCTATTACGATCGCGACTGCGATGTGAACCTGATCAAGGACAAGAAGATCGCCATGCTGGGCTATGGCAGCCAGGGCCATGCCCATGCGCTGAACCTGCGCGATTCCGGCGCCAAGAACCTGGTCGTCGCGCTGCGCGAGGGCTCCGCCTCGGCCAAGAAGGCCGAAGCCGAGGGGCTGAAGGTCATGGGCATTGCCGAGGCCGCCGCCTGGGCCGACCTGATCATGTTCACCATGCCCGACGAGCTGCAGGCCGAGACCTACAGGAAATACGTGCATGACAACCTGCGCGAAGGCGCCGCCATCGCCTTTGCCCACGGCCTGAACGTGCATTTCGGCCTGATCGAGCCGAAGCCCGGCGTCGACGTCATCATGATGGCGCCCAAGGGTCCGGGTCACACCGTGCGCGGCGAATACACCAAGGGCGGCGGCGTGCCCTGCCTGGTCGCGGTGCACCAGGATGCCACCGGCAAGGCCATGGATATCGGCCTGAGCTATTGCTCGGCCATCGGCGGCGGCCGCTCGGGCATCATCGAGACCAATTTCCGCCAGGAATGCGAAACCGACCTGTTCGGCGAGCAGGCGGTGCTGTGCGGCGGCCTGGTCGAGCTGATCCGCATGGGCTTCGAGACCCTGGTCGAGGCCGGCTACGAGCCGGAAATGGCCTATTTCGAATGCCTGCACGAGGTGAAGCTGATCGTGGACCTGATCTACGAAGGCGGCATCGCCAACATGAACTACTCGATCTCGAACACCGCCGAATACGGCGAGTATGTCTCGGGCCCGCGCGTGCTGCCCTATGAAGAGACCAAGGCGCGGATGAAGGCGGTGCTGACCGACATCCAGACCGGCAAGTTCGTGCGCGACTTCATGCAGGAGAACGCCGTCGGCCAGCCGTTCTTCAAGGCGACCCGCCGCATCAACGACGAGCACCAGATCGAGAAGGTCGGCGAAAAGCTGCGCGGCATGATGCCCTGGATCTCGAAGGGCAAGATGGTGGACAAGGAGCGCAACTGAGCGCGACAGAGAAAGGCCCCGCGAGAGCGGGGCTTTTTTCGTTAAGGGAAGGGGGCGAGCGGGTTGGCCATGGGAGATGGCTGCAATGGCAGAAAGCGGCCGGCCGGATCTTGATGCCACCACCTGACAATGATTAAAATTCCGGTATCGACTGAGTGGTGACTAGGGTTCCGGGCGATCCGCCGCAGGACCGAGCGTTGCAGAGACCGGGGGAGTTCCCTGGCTGCACCCAAGGGACAAAAGCCCAGGGGAGGAGACGTCGAGATCAACCGCGCCATACCGGCGCATAAGGGGGTCTCAATGACGCTTGCCTCGCTGTTTCTTGTCGTTCTCGCATCCTTTGTCCATGCAAGCTGGAATCTGCTTGCCAAACGGGCCGCATCGGTCGGGCCGGTCTTCGTCTTCGCCTACAATCTGATTGCCTGTGTCGCCTATGCCCCGTGGGTCCTGTATCTGCTGACGAAGGGCAGCATCATCTGGACATTGACAGGCATCGGCTTCGTCCTGCTCAGCGGGCTGATCCATTTGGCCTACAGCCTGTGCCTGCAACGCGGCTATCAGGTTGCAGATCTGTCGGTTGTGTATCCGGTAGCGCGTGGCACCGGGCCGATGCTTTCGACTATCGGAGCCTTCCTGATCCTTGGCGAAACACCATCTGGCACAGGTCTGATCGGGCTGGTCTTGGTCGTCACCGGCATCATGCTGATCGCCACACAGGGCAAGCTGGCGGCCTTCACCCGTCCCGGCGGGCAATCGGGGGTGCGTTGGGGGACTGCGACCGGCGGTCTGATCGCCTGCTATACGGTGGTCGACGCCTATGCGGTGAAGGTACTCGGTATTGCGCCTGTGGTGCTGGACTGGCTCTCGAACCTCTTGCGCTTTTTCCTGCTGCTGCCGCTGGTTCTTGCAAATCCCCGGCGTGCGATCGAGGCAATGAGAGGGCATTGGTGGACAGCCCTTGGTGTGGGCCTGCTATCGCCGCTATCCTATATCCTCGTCCTCGCCGCACTGACAGGCGGCGCACCGCTCAGCCTTGTCGCACCGATGCGCGAAATGTCGATGATGGTGGGCGCTTTGCTGGGGATGTTGATCTTGCGCGAGGCGGTCGGACCATGGCGGCTTGCCGGCTGCGGCGTGCTGATCGCGGGCGGAATCCTGCTGTCCGCCTCCTGATGTCGCGAGCGTCGGCGATGGGGCTCAAAGCCACGCCGCCCCCGCCCGAGCCCCCTACTCCTCGACCACCTCCAGCACCCCCGGGACGACGCGCAGCGCCTGGCGGGCGGGGGTGGTCAGGGGCGCGTCCTCGGCGATCTCGATATCGACCAGATCGGCGCCGTCCTTCAGCCGCAGCGAGATGGGACCGCGGGCGCGAGCGGGAGCGTTGAACTCGGCCTGGATGCGGGCCAGCGCCTCGGCGATGCCGGGCACGGCGTCCAGCCCGGCGATCTCGACCGCAAGGCGGTTCGCCCCGGCATCGGCCACCGCCTGATCCAGCGGCATGACCGAGCGCGCCAGCAGCTTGACCTGATCGCCCGAAGGTTCGACCTGCACCTGCAAGACCACGTTCGCACCCGGTTCCAGATGCTGGCGATGCGCGTCAAGCGTGTCCGAGAACACCGTGACCTCGTAAAGCCCGGTCGGATCGGACAGGCCGACAAAGGCAAAGCGGGTGCCGCGCGCGGATTTCTTTTCCTGGCGATGCGCAACCGTGCCGGCAAGCTGCGCCACCAGCGCCCCGTCGGCCGCCGCCTGCGTCACCTCGGCGAGCGTCTGCACCCCCTTGCGGCGCAGCGCCGGCTGATAGTCGTCCAGCGGATGGCCCGAAAGATAGAAGCCGACCGCCGCATGTTCCTCGGCCAGCTTCTCGGCCGGCATCCAGACGGGCGCGGCGACCGGACGCGGCGGCGGCAGATCCTCGCCCCCGCCGAACAGCGAGGACTGGCTGGAGGCCGCCGCCTCCTGCACCGCCGTGGACCAGGCCACCAGCCCGTCCAGCGATTTCAGGACCCGCGCCCGGTTCGGCTCCAGCGCGTCGAAGGCGCCGGCGCGGGCCAGCATCTCCAGCGGCCGCTTGCCGACCCGGCGCATGTCCACGCGGCGGGCGAAGTCGTGCATGTCGGCAAAGGGACGCCCGGCGCGCGCCTGCACGATCAGGTTCATCGCCTCGACGCCCACGCCCTTGAGCGCGCCGAGCGCATAGAGGATCTTGCCGTCCTTGACGCCGAACAGGGCCTCCGAACGGTTCACGCAAGGCGGCAGCGTCTCGATCCCCATCCGGTCGGCCTCGCGCTTGTAGACGGCCAGCTTGTCGGTCAGGTGGATATCGCAGTTCATCACCGCAGCCATGAACTCGACCGGGTGATTGGCCTTCAGCCAGGCGGTCTGGTAGCTGACCACGGCATAGGCTGCCGCATGCGATTTGTTGAAGCCGTAATTGGCGAATTTTTCAAGAAGGTCAAAGACCTCTCCGGCTTTCTTCGTGTCGATTCCCTGCGCCTTGCAGCCCTCGACGAATTTCGGCCGTTCCTTGGCCATCTCCTCGGCGATCTTCTTGCCCATGGCGCGGCGCAGCAGGTCGGCGCCGCCCAGCGAATAGCCGGCCATGACCTGCGCGATCTGCATCACCTGTTCCTGATAGACGATGATGCCCTGCGTCTCGGCCAGGATGTCGTCGATCGAAGGGTGAATGGATTCAAGGGGTCGCAGACCGTTCTTCACCTCGCAATAGGTCGGGATGTTCTCCATCGGGCCGGGACGATACAGCGCCACCAGCGCCACGATGTCCTCGATGCAGGTCGGCTTCATGCGCCGCAGCGCGTCCATCATGCCCGAGCTTTCGACCTGGAACACCGCGACCGTGCGGGCGCTGGCGAAAAGATCGTAGCTGGGCTTGTCGTCCAGCGGGATGGCGTTGATCTGGTTCTCGGCCCCCTTGGCGGGCTCGTAAAGCTGGCGCCCGTCTGCCGCGACATGCAGCGGCCGGCCGCCGTCGTTGATCAGGTCCACCGCGTTCTGGATCACCGTCAGGGTTTTCAGGCCAAGGAAGTCGAACTTGACCAGCCCCGCCTGCTCGACCCATTTCATGTTGAACTGCGTCGCCGGCATGTCCGATGCCGGGTCGCGGTAAAGCGGCACCAGCCGGTGCAGCGGCCGGTCGCCGATCACCACCCCGGCGGCATGGGTCGAGGCATTGCGCAAGAGCCCCTCGATCTTGGCGGCATAGTCCAGCAGGCGGTTCACCACCTCTTCCCTGGCCGCCTCGCGCAGACGCGGCTCGTCGGCCAGCGCCTTGGTGACGCTGACGGGCTTGACGCCCTCGACCGGGATCATCTTGCTGAGCCGGTCCACCTGGCCAAAGGGCAGCTGCAGCACCCGGCCCACGTCGCGCACCGCGGCCTTGGACAAGAGCGCGCCGAAGGTGATGATCTGGCCCACCTTGTCGCGGCCGTATTTCTCTTGCACATATTGGATCACCTCCTCGCGGCGATCCATGCAGAAGTCGATGTCGAAGTCGGGCATCGAGACCCGCTCGGGGTTCAGGAACCGCTCGAAGAGCAGGCTGTAACGGATTGGATCCAGGTCGGTAATCGTCAACGCATAGGCGACCAGCGAGCCCGCGCCCGAGCCCCGGCCCGGCCCGACCGGGATGTTATGTTCCTTGGCCCATTTGATGAAGTCGGCGACGATCAGGAAATAGCCGGGAAAGCCCATCTGCTCGATGATGCCCAGCTCGAAGCGCAGCCGCTCCTCGTATTCCTCGACCGTCGCGGAATGCGGGATCACCGCCAGCCGGGCGCGCAAGCCATCCCAGGCCTGGCGGCGCAGTTCCTCGACCTCGTCATCGGCAAAGCGCGGCAGGATGGGCTTGTGCTTCTTGACGGCAAAGGCGCAGCGGCGGGCGATCTCGACGGTGTTTCGAATCGCCTCGGGCAGATCGGCGAACAGCGTCGCCATCTCGGCGGCGGACTTGAAGTAGTGCTGCGGCGTCAGCCGGCGGCGCGGCGCGGTCTGGTCGACATAGGCGCGTTCGGAAATGCAGATCAGCGCGTCATGCGCGTCGAACAGCTCGGGCTTGGGGAAATAGACGTCGTTGGTGGCGACCAGCGGCAGGTCGAGCGCATAGGCGATGTCGATCATGCCGCCTTCGGACCCTGTCTCCTCGGGAACCGGCTGGCCCTCGGCATCGTGATGGCGCTGCAACTCGACGTAAAGCCGTGTCGGGAAGGCGGCCGCCAGCCGCTCGGCCAGCGCGCGCGCCTCGGCCTGTCGGCCTTGCAGCACCAGTTGCCCCAGCGGGCCGCCGGCGCCGCCGGTCAGGCAGATCAGCCCCTCGGCATGGGCCGCGAGTTCCTCGGGCGTCACATGCGGCAAGGCATGGTCGTCGCGCAGGTAGAGGCAGGTGGAAAGCTCCATCAGGTTCAGCCAGCCCGCCTCGTTCTGCGCCAAGAGCACGACGGGGCCGGTCGCCTCGGCAGCAAGCGTCACCTGGCAGCCGATGATCGGCTGCACGCCCGCATCCTGCGCCTTGACCGAGAATTCCAGCGCCGCGAACAGGGCGTTGCTGTCGGTCAGCGCCACGGCGGGCATGCCGTTCTGCGCCGCAAGATCGGCGAGTTTCTTGACCGGCACCGCGCCTTCCAGCAGCGAGTGTTCGGAATGTGTGCGCAGGTGGATGAATCGGGGAGAATTTTCCGGCATGGCGCCAATCTAGGGGCGACCTGCCCAACTGCGCAATTGCCCCTCGGCGGAAAACCGCTAATCTTGCGCAAAAAGCAGCGAGGCGCGCGACAGTGAGCAATGTTTTCCGGGCCGAGGGCCTGGGCAAGACCTATCCCGGCGTGCGCGCCAACGACGACGTGTCCTTCGCGGTCGAGGCCGGCGAAATCCATGCCCTGCTGGGCGAGAACGGCGCCGGCAAGTCCACGCTGGTCAAGATGATCTATGGCCTCGTGCGGCCGGACGAGGGGCGGATGGAACTGCTGGGCGCGCCTTACGCGCCGCATGACCCGCGTGCGGCGCGCGCCGCGGGCGTCGCCATGGTGTTTCAGCATTTCAGCCTGTTCGACGCGATGACGGTCGCCGAAAACGTCGCGCTGGGGATGGAGAACCCGCCGCCGCGGCCCGAGCTTTCGCGCCGCATCGCCGACCTGTCGCAGGGCTACGGCCTGCCGCTGAACCCCGCGCGCCGCATCGCCGCGCTGTCGGCGGGCGAGCGGCAGCGGGTCGAGATCCTGCGCTGCCTGCTGCAGAACCCGCGTCTGCTCATCATGGACGAGCCGACCTCGGTGCTGACCCCACAGGAGGCCGAGATCCTGTTCGCCACCCTGCGCCAACTGGCCGAAGCCGGCACGGCGATCCTGTATATCAGCCACAAGCTCGAAGAGATCCGCAGCCATTGCGACCGCGCCACCATCCTGCGCCAGGGCAAGGTGGTGGGCACGGTCGATCCGCGCGCCCATTCCGCCCGCGAACTGGCGGCGATGATGGTCGGGGCCGAGATGCGGCTGGTGGACCGATCCGGCCGAAAGCCCGCCGCACCCGTGCTGCAGGTCCGCGGCCTTTCCACGGCGGGCGGCGAGGGCGTGGCGCTGAAGGAGGTCGCGCTGACCCTGCGCTCGGGCGAGATCCTGGGCATCGGCGGCGTCGCGGGCAACGGGCAGGAGGAACTGCTCTCGGCACTGTCGGGCGAGACCCCGACCGCACCGGGCACCATCGCGCTGGAGGGCCGCGACCTGTCGCGCGCCGGCCCCGAGGCGCGGCGCCGCGCCGGGCTCCTGGCCGCGCCCGAGGACCGGCTGGGCCATGCCGCCGTGCCCGAGTTCAGCCTGGCCGAAAACACGCTGCTGACCGCCGGCGCGCGGCAGAACCTCATCCGCCGCGGCCTCATCGACCGCAAGGCCGCCACGGATTTCGCGCAACAGGTGATCCGCGCCTTCGACGTGCGCACCCCCGGCCCCGATACGGCGGCGGGCGCGCTTTCCGGCGGCAACTTGCAGAAGTTCGTCATCGGCCGCGAGGTGCTGGGCCGGCCGCGCGTGCTGGTGGTGAACCAGCCGACCTGGGGCGTCGATGCCGGCGCCGCCGCCGCGATCCGCCAGGCGCTGCTGGACTTGGCGGCGCAGGGGGCCGGGCTGATCGTCATCAGCCAGGATCTCGACGAATTGCTGGAGCTTTCGGATCGTTTCTGCGCGCTGAACCAGGGCCGGCTCTCTGCCCCCCGCCCGACCGAGGGCCTGACGGTCGAGGAGATCGGCCTGATGCTGGGCGGCGCCCATGGCATGGAGGTGGCGCATGTTCCGGCTTGAACCGCGCGCCTCGGCGCCGCTGGTCTGGCAGGTCGCGACGCCGGTCCTGGCCGTGCTGGCCACCATGATCGTCGGCGGCTGTCTGTTCGCCGCCATGGGCTTCGACCCGGTGGCCGCGATCCGCACCATCTTCTGGGACCCGCTGTTCGGCCCCACCGCCGCCTATTCCCGGCCGCAACTGCTGGTCAAGGCCGGGCCGCTGATCCTGATCGCCTCGGGGCTGGCGCTGGGATTCCGTGCCGGGATCTGGAACATCGGCGCCGAAGGGCAATACATCATCGGCGCGATCTGCGGCGCCGCGGTGGCGCTGGCCGCCTATCCCATGGACGCCTTCTGGATATTTCCGGCAATGATCCTGGCCGGCGCGGCGGGCGGCTGGGCCTGGGGCATGGTCCCGGCGGTGCTGCGCAACTGGTTCGGCGCGTCCGAGATCCTCGTCTCGCTGATGCTGGTCTATGTCGCGCAGCGCATCGCGGCCTGGATGGCCTTCGGCCCGATGAAGAACCCCGAGGGCTTCAACTTTCCCGGCTCGCGCAACCTGCAGCAATACGAGGCGGCCTCGAACCCGGATCTCATCGCCAATTCCGGCCTGCATTGGGGCGGCGTGGCGGCGGTGCTGGCCCTGGCTGCGACCTGGTTCGTCATGTCGCGGCACGTCCTGGGCTTTCACATCCGCACCGCCGGCGCGGCCCCCCGCGCCGCCCGTTTCGCCGGCGTGCGCCCCGAGCGGCTGGTGGCGCTGTGCCTGGGCGTCTCGGGCGCACTGGCGGGCTTGGCCGGGCTTTTCGAGGTCGCGGGCCCGGCCGGCCAGATCACCGAAAGCTTCGGTTCGGGCTACGGCTTCACCGCCATCATCGTGGCCTTCCTGGGCCGGCTGCACCCGCTGGGCATCCTGCTGGCGGGGTTGCTGCTGGCGCTGACCTATATCGGCGGCGAACTGGCGCAGATGATGCTGAACCTGCCCGCCGCGACGGTGCAGGTGTTCCAGGGAATGCTGCTGTTCTTCCTGCTCGGCTTCGACATCCTGACCCGCTATCGCATTCGGAGGCGCGCATGATGATCGACCCGCTTTCCGTCTTTATCCTGCTGCTGGGCGCCGCGACGCCGATCCTGTTCGCCGCGCTCGGCGAGTTGGTGGTCGAGCGCGCGGGCGTGCTGAACCTGGGCGTCGAGGGCATGATGATCACCGGCGCGCTGGCCGGCTTTGCTGCCGCCCATGCCAGCGGCAGCCCGGCGCTTGGCTTCATCGCCGCCGCCGTTGCCGGTGCGGCGCTGTCGATGACATTCGCGGCGCTGACGCAATTCCTGCTGTCTAACCAGGTGGCGACGGGGCTGGCGCTCACGCTGTTCGGCCTGGGCCTGACCGCGATGTTCGGCAAGCCATACGAGGGGATGAAGGCCCCGGCGATGATGCCCGGGCCGCTGGACCTGAACTGGATGATCTGGCTGGGCATCGCGCTGGTGCCCGTGGTCTGGTGGTTCCTTTCCCGCACCCGGCCCGGCCTGATCCTGCGCGCGGTAGGCGAGAACCACGACGCCGCCCACGGCCTCGGCTATCCGGTGCGGCGGGTGCGCATCCTCGCCATCGGCTTCGGCGGCGCATTGGCGGGCATGGGCGGCGCCTATATCTCGATCGCCACCGTGCTGCAATGGACCGAGGGGATGACCGCCGGCGCCGGCTGGATCGCGCTGGCCATCGTGGTCTTTGCGCAATGGAGCCCCTGGGGCGTGCTGGCCGGCGCCTGGCTGTTCGGCGGCGTCACCGTGCTGCAATTGCGGCTGCAAGCGGCGGGCGTCGCGGTGCCGGTGCAACTGCTCAGCATGGCGCCCTATCTCGCGACCATCATCGTACTGGTGCTGATCTCGGCCCGGCAGAAATTCGGCCGCTCGGGCGGGGGTGCGGCCCCCGCCAGCCTCGGCCGGCCCTTCCACGCATTGAAATAGGCACAACCTGCAAGGAGCATGACATGAAACGCAGAACCCTTCTTGGCAGCGCCGCGGCGCTGGTGGCCAGCACGGCCCTGCCCGCCTTCGCGCAAGAGGAAAAGCTGAAGGTGGGCTTCATCTATGTCGGCCCAGTGGGCGACGGCGGCTGGACCTATCAGCACGACCTGGCCCGGCAGGCGGTGGAACGCGAATACGGCGACCGCGTCGAGACCACCTATATCGAAAGCGTCCCCGAGGGCGCCGATGCCGAGCGCGCCATCACGCAACTGGCGCTGTCCGGCCATAAGCTGATCTTCACCACCAGCTTCGGCTTCATGGACGCCACGATCAACGTCGCCAAGAAGTTCCCGGATGTGAAATTCGAGCACGCCACCGGCTACAAGACTGCCGAAAACGTCGCCACCTACGACGCGCGCTTCTACGAAGGCCGCGCGGTGCTGGGCACGATTGCCGGCCGCATGACCAAGTCGAACAAGATCGGCTATATCGGCTCCTTCCCGATCCCCGAGGTCGTCCAGGGCATCAACTCGGCCTATATCCACGCCAGGAAGGTGAACCCGGATGTCGAGATGAAGGTGGTCTGGGCCTATACCTGGTTCGACCCCGCGAAAGAGGCCGATGCCGCCGCCGCCCTGATCGCCGAAGGGGTGGACGTGTTCATGCAGCACACCGACTCGACCGCGCCGCTGGCCAAGGCGCAGGAGGCGGGCGCCTTCGGCTTCGGCCAGGCCTCGGACATGTCGAACTTCGCGCCGCAACCCCGGCTTGCCTCGATCATCGACAATTGGGAACCCTATTACATCAAGCGCGTGGGCGAGGCGCTGGAAGGCACCTGGAAATCCCATGGCGTCTGGCTGGGCATCGGCGACGGCGAAGTGGTGATCGGCGAGATCACCGATGCCGTGCCCGCCGAGGTCAAGGCCGAGGCCGAGGCGCTGCGCGACCAGATCGCCTCGGGCGAATACCATCCCTTCACCGGGCCGCTGAACAAGCAGGACGGCACGCCCTGGCTGGCCGAGGGGCAAGTGGCCAGCGACGAGGAACTCTCTTCGATGAATTTCTATGTCGAGGGCATCACGGCGCCGATGCCGAAATAAGCAGCGGCGCAACCGGTAAACCGGGGCCTTGGCCCCGGTTCACCACGCGGAAAGCCTATTCCAGATGGCTTTCCAGGAACCACAGATCCTTGTCTGCCGTGCGCGAGGCGGCGGTGAACAGGTCGGCCGTGTCGGCATCGCCCGCCTCGTCGGTCGCATCGATGGCGGCCCGGACCTTCTCGCCGTAATCGCGCATCCGCTCGCAGATGGCCTTGATATGGTCCTCGGCCTTGGTCAGGTCGGTCGGGTATTCCTTCAGCGTGCTGGCCTTGGCCACCTTCTCGACCGTGCCGACGGCCACGCCGTCCAGCACCTGCACGCGCTCGGCCATCATGTCCACATGCTCGTCCAGCCGCGCCTTCACGGTGTCGAACAGCTCGTGCACGGCGATGAAGTTGCGGCCCTTGACGTTCCAATGCGCCTGCTTGATCGCCGCCGACAGCGCCAGCGCATCGGCAAGCCGGGCATTCAACTCGGCGATTGCGGTCTTGCGGGCATTGTCGCTGAGCCCTTTGACATTCACGGCCATGAAACTCTCCTTCGTCAGGTTCGCCCTTGAAACGAAGGCAACTCTGCGGCGGTTCCCCGCGACGCTGGGTCAAACCGTCGCAGCCAAAGAAAAAGGGCGGCGCTTTCCACCGAAAGCACCGCCCCGAAAGCTGCTCAGAGCAGGATCAGACCGCGCCCTGGATGAATTTCACCGCGTCGCCGAAGGTCTGGATGGTCTCGGCGGCATCGTCCGGGATCTCGATGCCGAACTCTTCCTCGAAAGCCATGACCAGTTCGACGGTATCCAGCGAATCGGCGCCGAGATCGTCGATGAACGAGGCGGTTTCCGTCACCTTCTCCTCATCGACACCCAGGTGCTCGACGACAATTTTCTTCACGCGATCAGCGATATCGCTCATGTCTCTTCCTCGTTTTCGCGGGCAATCCGCCCAGGTGTTCCAGCGATTGCCGGTCAGAGCCCAGGGCGGTTCCCCTGCGGCCTTGTTTGCGGGATATAGCACGCGAACGTGATCTTGCAACCCGCATAAACCACGTTCAGATCATCGCCATGCCGCCGTTGACATGCAGCGTGGCGCCGGTGACATAGCCCGCCTCGGGGCTGGCCAGATACAGCACCGCGCCGGCGATTTCCTGGGCCGAACCCATGCGGCCGGCGGGAATTTGCGCCAGGATCCGGCCCTTCTGCTCGTCGTTCAGCTTGTCGGTCATCGCCGTCTCGATGAAGCCCGGCGCCACGCAGTTCACCGTGATCCCGCGCGAGGCGACCTCATAGGCCAGGCTCTTCGACATGCCGACGAGGCCCGCCTTGGCGGCGGCATAATTGGCCTGCCCCGGATTGCCCGTGGCGCCCACGACCGAGCCGATGTTCACGATCCGGCCCCAGCGCGCCTTCATCATGCCGCGCAAGACCCCCCGGCACAGCCGGAAGCTCGAGGTCAGGTTGACCTCGACCACCTGCGCCCATTCCTCGTCGGACATGCGCATGAACAGGTTGTCGCGGGTGATCCCGGCATTGTTGACCAGGATATCGACCGAGCCCATGGCTTCGGCCGCCGCCTTGGGCAGCGCCTCGACCGCCGCCGCGTCGGCCAGGTTGGCGGTGACGACATGCGCGCGCGCGCCCAGCTTCTCGGCCAGTTCCCGCAGCGGCGCCTCGCGCGTGCCCGACAATGCCACGGTGGCGCCGGCGGCATGCAATGCCTCGGCCACCGCCCCGCCGATCCCGCCCGACGCCCCGGTCACAAGGGCATTCTTACCCGTCAGATCAAACATCAGATCCTTCTCCGTTTTCCAAATACTCCGGGGGAATCCCGCAGGGATGGGGGCGGAGCCCCCTTACGCCTTCAGCGCCGCGATATCCGCCGGAGCGCCGATGTTGCGCACCACCGCATCCTTGGCGATGCGCTTGATCATACCCGACAGCGCCTTGCCGGCGCCGATCTCCCAGAATTCGGTGACACCCGCCCCGGCCAGGAAGGCGACCGACTCGCGCCAGCGCACGGCGCCCGTCACCTGCTCGACCAGCAGCCGCCGGATGGCGCCCGGCTCGGTCACCGGCTCGGCGCGGACATTGGCCACCAGCGGCACCGCGGGCGCGGCGATCTCGACCGCCGCCAGGGCCTCGGCCATCACCGCCGCCGCCGGCTGCATCAGCGCCGAGTGGAACGGCGCCGAGACCGGCAGCATCAACGCCCGCTTGGCGCCGCGCTCCTTGGCCAGCGCCGCCGCACGCTCGACCGCCGCCTTGTGGCCCGAGATCACCACCTGCGCCGGGTCGTTGTCGTTCGCGGCCTGGCAGACCTCGCCTTCGGCCGCATCGCGCGCGATCTGGTCCACCGCGGCGAAATCAAGACCCAGGATCGCCGCCATGGCTCCCTGCCCGACCGGCACCGCCTCCTGCATGGCCTGGCCGCGCAGGCGCAAGAGCCGCGCGGTATCGCCAAGGCTCAGCGCCCCCGCCGCGCAAAGTGCCGAATATTCGCCCAGCGAATGGCCGGCGACGAAATCCGCGTCCTGGATGCCGAAACCCTCGGCCTCCAGCGCCCGCAAGGCCGCGATAGAGGTCGCCATCAGCGCCGGCTGGGCATTCTGGGTCAGGGTCAGCGTCTCGATATCGCCGTTCCAGATCAGGTCGGACAGGCTCTCTCCCAGCGCCTCGTCCACCTCGGCAAAGACCTCGCGCGCCGCCGGATAGGCCTCGGCCAACTCGCGCCCCATGCCGACGACCTGGGCGCCCTGCCCCGGAAATACGAATGCCCGCATCGCGGAATCCCTTCTGTCTTATGTCTTTGTAACAGCCTTAGCCCGCGACGTTCCCTGCCGCAACCGCGCCGCTCAGCGCGGAATCACGATCTCGGCCCGCAACCCGCCCAGCCGCTCGCCCTCGCCCAGCCGCAGCTGGCCGCCATGGGCGCGGGCGATGTCGGCGGCGATGGACAGGCCCAGGCCCACGCCCTGCCCGCGGTTCTGGTTGCGCGACGGGTCGAGCCGGGTAAAGGGCTTCAGCGCCTCCTCGCGCTTTCCTGCCGGGATGCCGGGCCCGTCATCCTCGACCGAGATGCGGAAATAGCTCGGCCCCAGCGCCGCCTCGACCTCGGCGCGCTCGCCATAGCGCACGGCGTTGCCGATCAGGTTCTCGACGGCGCGGCGCAGGCTGTCGCGGCGAAAGGTGGCGCGGCCGGCCTCGTCGCCCGCCACCGAATGCAGCATCACCCGCTGCCCGCCGCGCTGCGCATCGGCGACGATGCCGCGCACGAAATCCAGCGCCGGCACCGGCTGGGGCGGCGCATCCTGCGCCGCGTCGCGCGCATGGTCCAGAAAGGCGTCGACCATGGTGCCCATCGCCGCCACGTCGCTTTCCAGCGCCGCGATCTCGTCGGGCTCGGGCGGGTAGTCGGGGCTCAGCATCGACAGGCCCAGCCGCAGCCGGGTCAGGGGCGTCCTCAGGTCGTGGCTCACGCCCGAGAGCATCTGCTTGCGCTGCTCGTTCTGGCGCTCGATCCGGGCGCGCATCTCCAGGAAGGCGGTGCCGGCGCTGCGGATCTCGCTGGCGCCGGCGGGGCGATAGGAGATGATCCGCCCCTTGCCGTATTCCTCGGCCGCGCGCGCCAGCCGCCTGATCGGGCGCAGCTGGTTGCGCAGGAAGATCGTCGCGATCGCCGTCATCAGAAGCGAGGTGCCCACCATCAGCACCAGCAGCTGGTGCGGGTTCGAGGCGCTGACCCGCAGGCGCGGAAAGATCAGCTGGTAATGCCCCCAGCCGCTTCGGAGCGTCACCCGCACCTCGCGCCGATGGCTCAGGTCGACGGCTTGCACGGAGGGCACGCGCTCGTGCAGCTCGGCGATGACGATACGTCCCGACAGGTCGTAGAGCGCCCGCCAATCCGCACCCGGCTCGGCGGGCAGGATCAGCTCCAGCCCCAGCGGGTCGGCGACCTCGCGGGCCGAGTCGCGCGCCGCCTCGACATCCGGCGCCGCCTCGATCCTGGCCGCGACCAGCGCGACCTCGCGCACCATGCCCGAGGTCATCTGCCGCGTCACGTCCTCGAAATGGCGTTGCAGGAACATGATGGTGACGACGATGGTCACCACGACGACCGGCAGGAACAGGATCAGCGCCGCCCGCCCGTAGAGCCCGCGCGGCATGGTCCGTTTCAGCCAGTCGAAATTCATCGCCTCTTGCCCCACCCGGCCCTTGGAAACCGGGCCTCGCCATGGCTAGGTTAGCCGTATGACAAGCGCCGAGAAAGCCCTGCGGATCATCACCGCCGCCAATCCCTCGCCCTTTACCGGGCCGGGCACCAACACCTTCCTGCTGGGACACGAGCGAATCGCCGTGATCGACCCCGGCCCGGACCTTGTCGCGCATCGCCAGGCGATCCTGTCCGCCGCAGGGCCCGGCCGCATCAGCCATATCTTCGTGACCCATGCGCATCTGGACCATTCCGGCGGTGCTCGCGCGCTGGCACAGGCGACGGGCGCGCCGATCCTGGGCTTCGGCCCGGCCGAGGCGGGCCGTTCGGCGGTGATGGAGCGGCTGGCGCGCGAGGGCGCGATCGACGGCGGCGAGGGCCTGGACCGCGACTTCGCCCCCGACATCGCGCTGGACGACGGCGCGGTGGTCGAGACCGACGAATGGCGCCTGACCGCGCTGCACACGCCGGGTCATTTCGCCGGCCACCTGGCCTTTCGCCAGGACGAGACGATCTTTTGCGGCGACGTGGTGATGGGCTGGTCCTCGACCATCATCTCGCCGCCGGACGGCGATCTGGCGGATTACTTCCGCTCGCTGGCGCGGCTCGATTCGGCGGGCGCGCGGCTGTTGCTGCCGGCGCATGGCGCGGCGGTGCGCGATCCCTCGGGGCGTCTGGCCGAACTGGCCGCGCATCGGCGCGAGCGCACGGTGCAGATCCTTGCCGCGCTGCGCGACGGCCCCGCCACGGCCGAGACCCTTGCCCGGCGCATCTACCAGATCCCGCCGGCGATGATTCCGGCCGCGATGCGCAACGTGCTGGCGCATCTGATCGCGCTTTCCGAGCTTGGCGCGGTTTCGACCCCCGGCCCGATCGCCTCGGATTCGGTCTTTTCCGGGCATTGAGGGCGCCCGAGACAGGCCGCGCCGGAATTTTCCGGATGGGCGAAAAAAATGCGCGAACCCCTCTGGACGACCCCGAAGAGCAAGGCTATACACCGCCCCGTGTTCCGGCGTAGCTCAGCGGTAGAGCAGTTGACTGTTAATCAATTGGTCGTAGGTTCGATCCCTACCGCCGGAGCCATTGAATTTCGCGTAACCGCTTGAAATCATTGGCAAAACACAAAGCCCACCCCAGATATGTCCCAATCTGTGCCCCCTTCTACTGCGGGGCATGATTTCTCCGGTTTCTCTACTGCATCGAATACCGAATCACCCTGCCCCGGTCTTGAAGAATCGACGTTGTTCTGGTTCCGTTCCACTCATGGAACACACGACTGAACCCCGATGGAGCTATACCAAGGTCTACAAGACAGACGGGGAGTGGATCGCGAACTGCTGGACCGTCAGCCGTGACCGCCAGCCTGTAGGACGCGTGAGCTACAACACGCACAGCGGGAAGCACTCCTACATCTGGCACATAGACTCGAGCGGGGCATACGGTAGCTCCAAGAACCTTGAGGACGCGCTGAACGCGCTCAGGGACACGCTCAACGCCTCGCTGGTCTGATCGCTTTTTTGTTGAAAAACAGGGCCTTGTCGGGCACCATAATTTTCAGTAGTTGTTAGCACCCCAAGGTGAACCATGAGCGATAAGACGTTTGACTTTGCTGGGGTTTTGGAATCGATTAAGGGAATTATTATAAGCGGCAGCGCCAGCACATTGGCTGTAGCCGTCACTTGTCTGCTTGTTGTCGCTGCGTTGGCGTACTTCCAATTCAAGGAGGCTCATGCTGGAATTTGCCTTATCAGCTTTATTGCTGTCGTCGGAGTCATCGCGGGCATATTTTACATTGGTTCAGAAAAGAGGCCAGACCCACCGCCATCACCACCGCCATCACCAAAATCTTCTTTCCTTCCGAATGGTCTTCTAGGGTCCAGACTCATTGAGTTTCACAGCCAGAACAAGACGGTTGCGGCCAGCATGATCGCAGAGAGGAAGGTTTCCGGGCACCGGTCGTATCGGGTCGTGACACGCCGCCAATCCTTCGGGCGGCCGAACATGATCTCGATGCGGTTGCGCCGTTTGTAGCGCCTCTTGTCGTATTTCACCGCCTTCTTGCGAGACTTCCGGCCCGGGATGCAGACCTTTGTCCCCTTGTCTTTCAACGCCTCTCTGAACCAATCGGCATCATAGCCCCTGTCGGCCAGCAGCCAGCCCGCTTTCGGCAGGCTGCCCAACAGCGCCGCCGCGCCGGTGTAATCGCTGACCTGGCCGGCCGACATGAAGAACCCGATCGGGCGCCCCTTGGCATCGGCGACGGCGTGCAGCTTGGTGTTCATGCCGCCTTTGGTGCGCCCGATCTGGCGCCCGCGCCCCCCTTTTTCACGCACAGGCTCGACGCCATGCGGTGTGCCTTGAGATAGGTCGCGTCGATCATGATCGTCTTGTGTTCGGCACTCTCGGCGGCCAGGCCGACCATGATCCGGGCGAAGACCCCGTGTTCGTGGCTGCACTCGGACCGATGGCATTTGCCACTCACCTCCAGCGCTTCCAACGGTTGTAGAGGGTCTTGGCCGGGCCGTATTCCTTCGGCGCGGCACACCACCGCAAGCCATTGCGATTGACGAAGATTATCCCGCTCAGCACACGCTGGTCATCCACGCGCGGCTTGCCGTGGCTCTTGGGAAAGAAGGGCCGTAGCCGCTCCATCTGCGCCTCGCTCAGCCAGAAAAGATTGCTCATCGATCAGCTCTCCTGGCGGAGCCTGAATCACGCCAAAGGCCTGAAATCAATGGGTCTGGAGCCTAGGACTAGAGCAGCGGGCCGGCTGGCAGCAATGCCGCGGCCTTTGCACAAGACCAGAACAGCTTTGCGCCAGCGCAGAACCTTGCCCGCCATGCTGCCGAGCCGCCACCGCGACAGGACCCGGATCATGCGTTCAGCCGACCCCCAGCCCCAGCCGACCGAGAGCGCGTTGCGCGTCGGCGACATGCTGGGCCGCGCGGGGGTCGAGTTCGACAGCCCGGCCGATCTGAGCGACGACCAGACGCTGATGTGCGGCGCCTTCCTGAACCATGAGCTGCGCCCCGGCCTGACCCTGCATCTGAGCGATGCGGTCGAGCAGCATCCCTTTGCCGTCACCTCGATGCTGGGCGAAGGGCTGAACTGCGTGTTTTTCCTGGATGGCGCGGTGGACCTGCACATCGGCTCCCGCGCGCTGTCCTTTCGCCACGAAGGCCATGCGCCTCTGACCGGCGCCGCCTTCATCTGCCGGGAGCCCGAACGGTTCCACCGCGTCTCGCGCGGGCGGCAGCGGTTGCGGCACCTGGTGATCTCGGCCGACCTGCCCTGGCTGTCCGAAGAGGCGCTGGCGGCGGCCGGCCTCTCGGCGGGCGAGCGAAGGCTGGGCGACGATCTCGTCGATCACCGCTGGCTCTTGCCGCCGCGCATGCTGGGCCTGATCGCCGAAGTCTTTGCCCCCGCCCCTCCGTTGCCGACGCTGCGCGGCCTCTATCTGGAATCCCGCGCCGTCGAGATCGTGGCCGAGACCATTGCCGCGATCTCCGCCGTGCCGGCGGGCGGGTCGGCCGGATTGAACCGGCGCGAGCTGGCGCAACTGGCCCGCGCCCGCGCCTTCGTGGCCGAGGACCCGCTGGCCGCCACCAGCGTCGCCGCCATCGCCCGCGCCGCCGGGACCAGCCCCGGCAACCTGCAACGGCTGTTCCGGCTGGCCGAAGGCATGAGCGTCTTCGACCATGTGCGCAAAGAGCGGCTGGAGCGCGCCCATGCCGCCCTGCGCGAGGGACGGGCGACGGTGCAGCAGGCGGCGGCGATGGCCGGCTATTCCAGCGCCGCGAATTTCGCCACCGGCTTCCGGCGCCGCTACGGCCATGCCCCCGGCGAGTTGCTGCCCCGCCGCTGAACCGGCGTGCCTGCGCCCCTGGCCATGTCATCAGGCGGCCAGACGCTGGACAATCGCGTTGCCGAGGTTACACCCGATCCCTTCCATGCGAAAACGGACGGCATCGCCGCGTAGAGAGAGGGACCGATGACGACGGATCTGGCAATCGTCCTGGGGCTGCTGGCGGCAGCCGTCGCCATGTTTGCCATCAACCGGCCCCGCATGGACGTGGTCGCCATCCTGGTCATGGTCGCGCTGCCGCTGACCGGGATCATCACGCTCGACGAGGCGCTGGCGGGGTTCAGCGATCCCAACATCATCCTGATCGCGGCGCTGTTCGTTCTGGGCGAGGCGCTCGTGCGCACCGGCGTCGCACAGCGCACCGGCGATCTGCTGGTGCGCCATTCCGGCGCGTCGGAGATGCGGCTGGTCATGCTCTTGATGGCCTCGGTGGCCGGAATCGGGGCATTCATGAGCTCGACCGGCGTGGTGGCGATCTTCATCCCCATCGTGCTGCGGATCGCCGCGAACATCGGCACGGCGCCGGGGCGGCTGATGATGCCGCTCAGCGCGGCCGCGCTGATCAGCGGGATGATGACGCTGGTCGCCACCGCGCCGAACCTCGTGCTCGACAGCCTGCTGCGCCGCGAAGGGCATCAGGGATTCGGCTTTTTCGACTTTACCCCCTTCGGCGTGCCGATCCTGGTGCTGGCGATCGGCTATATGCTGGTCGCCCGGCGCTGGCTGGCCGTCGAAAGCCCTGCCGCACCCGCCTCGCGCCCCAGGCTTGCCGACTGGATCGACAGCTACGGGCTGGCCGAGCGCGAATTCCGGCTTCGCCTCGGGGCGAGTTCCACGCTTATGGGCAAGCGGCTCGACCAGCTTGACCTGCGCGGCACGGCGGGGATCAACATCCTCGGCATCGAGCGGTCGACCCCCTACGGGCGCCGGCTGATCCAGCCCAAGGCCGATTCCGTGTTGCAGGCCGACGACGTGCTGTTTCTCGACGTCTTCAGGAAGAGCACGGATATCGAGGCGTTCTGCACCGCCCACGGCCTGCGCCGCCTGCCGATCTCGGGCGCCTATTTCACCGATCGGGCGCAAGAGATCGGCATGGTCGAGCTGATCGTGCCACCGGGGTCGCCGCTGGCGGGCAAGAGCATCGCGCAGTCGCGGTTCCGGTCGGTCTATGGCCTCGCCATCGTCGGCCTGCGCCGCGACAACCAGCCGGACGAGGATGTGGATGCCCAGACGGTTCTGCGCGGCGGCGATGTGCTGCTGGCGATCGGCAGGTGGAACCGCATCCGGCAGCTGCACCGCGGCCGCGACCTGGTCGTGCTTGCCCTGCCGGGCGAGGTGGACGAGGTCCTGGAGGCGCCGTTCCGCGCCGTTCCCGCCGTGATCATCCTTGGGCTGGTGGTGGCGATGATGATCACCGGCATCGTGCCGAACGTGCTGGCGGCGCTGATCGGCTGTCTGCTGATGGGCCTTTTCGGCTGCGTCGACATGCCCTCGGCCTATCGCTCGATCCATTGGCAAAGCCTGGTGCTGATCGTGGGGATGCTGCCCTTCTCACTTGCCCTGCAAAAGACCGGCGGCGTCGACCTTGCGGCCGAAGGGCTGCGGGCGATGATCGGCGATGCCGACCCGCGCATCGCGCTGGCGGTGATCTTCGCGACCACGGCGCTTCTGGGGCTGTTCATCTCGAACACCGCGACGGCGGTGCTGATGGGTCCGGTCGCGCTGGCGCTGGCCGCCGAGATGGGCCTGTCGCCCTATCCCTTCGCGATGACCGTGGCGCTGGCGGCCTCGGCCGCCTTTCTCACGCCGGTCTCGTCGCCGGTCAACACGCTGGTCGTGGGACCGGGCGGGTATCGGTTCTGGGACTTCACGCGGATCGGCCTGCCGCTGGTCCTGATCGCGCTGGTCGTGGCCACGGGCCTGGTGCCGGTGATCTTTCCGTTCCATCCCGGCTGACAGGATCCCGTGACCCGCCTGCGGTGGCAAGCACCCGAGGCCGTTGGTTCCCAGCCGCCCGCATTCGCGCGCAGCGTCCTGGAGAGCATCGAGATCATGGATGAAAGCATGGCGTTGGCAGCCCGTAGGGGAGTCGAACCCCTCTTTTCAGGTTGAAAACCTGACGTCCTAACCGATAGACGAACGGGCCACGCCTGCGCCGGCACCATGGCCGGCGACACCGGCGCTCTTTAGGCCAGCTCGCGCGGCGGCGCAAGGGGCCGCGGCGCATTCCGTTGTGGGTAACTCGAACATGCCGCCGCGGCACGCCCCACCACGGCGCAGTTCAGTGCTCGCGCACATGGCGCATCAGCGCCAGCGCCAGCGCCGAGCAGACCAGCGTCGCCAGTACGATGGGCCGCGCCGTGCCGTCATAGAGCAGCCCGACCGGCGCCGCGATCAGCACCGCCCCCAGCGTCGAAAGCGCCCCGATGACCGAGGCCGCCATCCCCGCCACATGGCCCATGCGCTGCAACGCCATGGCGTTCAGGTTGCCGAAGGTCACGCCCGCCATGAAGAACACGCTGACCGCCCAGAAGAAGAAGGCCGGAAAGCGCAGCGCCTCGGGCAGCAGGTCGCCAAACACCAGAACCGACATCACGCCCGAAACCAGCACCTGCATGCCATAGGCCCAGCCCACGATCCGCCGCATGCCCAGCCGCATGACATAGCGCGCGTTCAGCACCGTCCCGCTGCCCGACAGCAGCGCCATCGCGGCGAACCACAGCGGGAAGCTTTCGCCCTTGCCATAGGTGTCCGAGAAAAGCTGCTGGGCCGAACTCAGCAGCGCGAACATCTGCCCGAAGCCCAGCGTCATCACTACCGTCACCAGCTGCACCTGCCTGTTGCCCATGACCTCGCGCGCGGCAGCGGCCAGGCTGCGCAGGTTCAAGGGCCGGCGCACGGCCTCGGGCAGGGTCTCGGGGCAGCGCAGGTTCAGCCACAGGCTGCCGATCAGCGCCAGCACGACGAAAGAGCCGAACACCCCGCGCCAGCCGACGAAATGAATGATCACCGCGCCGATCGAAGGCGCGACCGCGGGCACCAGGATGAAGATCATCATGACGAAACTGGTGATCCGCGCCATCTCGCGCCCCTGATACAGGTCGCGCACCATGGCCAGCGCCACGATGCGCGGGGCGGCGGCACCGATGCCCTGCACGAAACGCGCCGCCAGCAGCAGCTCCAGCGAATCGGCAAAGACCGCGGCGACGGCCGCCAGGGCGTAAAGCGCGAAACCGGCGATGATGACCGGCTTGCGCCCCAGCGCGTCGGAAAGCGGACCGCCGACGAACAGCCCCAGCCCCAGGCCGCCGACGAAGGAGGTCAGGACGAGTTGCGCGCGGTTGACGTTCCCGGGCGTCAGGGCCGCCGCGATCTCGGGCAGCGCCGGCAGCATGGAATCGATAGAGAAGGCGATGACGGCAAAGATCAGCGCCAGCATCGCGATGAATTCCGGCAGGGATTGCCTGCGGAGCGGTCGAGCAATCGGATCGGACATGATGTTTCCCAAAACCAGCACCCGGGCGTAACGCCGCAGGCTGCCGGGTTCAAGGCCCCGATGCCCGGACTGCCGGTTGCGCCCGCCGGCCGCCGGGCTATATCTGGCGCATGAGCGCGTCCCTGAACCTGATGAAACTCTGCGTCGGCTGCGACGATCCGGCCGAACTCGCCGCCTGGCAAAAGCACCGCTTCGGCGGCGGCCCGGCCCGCCATGTCACCCGCATGTGGCCCAAGCGCGAGGCGGAACTGCTGGACGGCGGCTCGATCTACTGGGTGTTCAAGGGCGTGATGCAGGCCCGCCAGCGCGTCCTGGAATTGCAGGAGGTGCTGGGCGAGGACGGCATCCGCCGCTGCGCGCTGATTCTCGACCCCGAGCTGGTGCGCGTCGCCGCCGTGCCCCGCCGCCCCTTCCAGGGCTGGCGCTACCTGCCCGGCGCCGAGGCCCCGCCAGACCTGCCGGCGGGACGTGGGGACGAGCCGGACCTGCCGCCCGAAATCGCCCGGGCGCTGGCCGAGATGGGCCTGCGCTGAACCGATCGGCTTGCGGGAAAGGCTGGAGCGGGTGAAGGGAATCGAACCCTCGTCTTCAGCTTGGGAAGCTGCGGCTCTACCATTGAGCTACACCCGCGAGGCCCGGATTGCTTACTGTCTCGCGCCGACCGCCGCAAGGCCAATCTGCGCCAGCGCTTCTTCGTTCCCCAAATACTCAAGCCCCCGCGCCGCCTGGGCGACGGCGACGTTTCCCCGCAGCCCCACCGGCCTTTCGGCGGAGCGCGGCCGGTGATGCAACGTCGCGGTCCGAAACGATTTTGGGATTGATCATCCTGTGCGAAACTGTTCGTTATGCTTGCGTCAGCAAATGCCGGAGCAAAACGATGTTCGCGCTATCGCGCCGCATGGCGATTTCCGTGATCCTTCCGCTTGCGGCGGGGCTTTCCCCCTTGGCCGCCCTGGGACAGGATCCCTCGCAGATGCCGCCGCCGGCCGTGACGGTGGTGACGCTCCATGCCCAGGACGTCGCCCTGACCACCACCCTGCCCGGCCGCGTCACCGCCTCGGCCGAGGCCGAGGTGCGGCCGCAGGTCAACGGCATCGTCACCGAGCGCCTGTTCGAGGAAGGCAGCCATGTGAAGGTCGGCGACCCGCTGTTCCGCATCGACGCCACCACCTATCAGGCCGCCGTGGCCCAGGCCGAGGCCGCCGTGGCCCAGGCCCGCGCCCAGGCCGAGGCGGCGCGCCGCGAGGCCGAGCGCGTCGGCGCCCTGCGCGACCGCCGCGTCGCCAGCGAAAGCACGACCGACAATGCCATCGCCGCCCGCGATTCCGCCGAGGCCGCCGTCAAGGTCGCCGAGGCGCAGCTGCAGACCGCCCGGATCGAACTGGAACGCACCACGATCCGCGCCGAGCTGGATGGCGTGATCGGCCTTGCGCAGACCAGCCAGGGCGCGCTGGTGACCGCCAGCCAGCCGACGCCGCTTGCGGTGATCCGCAAGCTCGACCCGGTGCATGTGGACGTGACGCAGTCGGCGGCCGAGCTCATCCGCTTCCGCCGCGAGATGGCTGCGCAGGACGCCGAGGGCCAGCAGGACCGCAAGGTGACGCTGCGCCTGGCGGACGGCACCCAATACGGCCACGAAGGCCGGCTGACCGCCGCCGAGCCCTATGTGAACGAGACGACCGGCGTGGTGACGCTGCGGCTGTCCTTTGCCAATCCCGACGGCATCCTGCTGCCCGGCATGTATGTGCAGGCCGTCGTCCAGCAGGCCACGGCGCGCAAC
Organism: Paracoccus sp. SSJ; assembly: GCF_030234105.1. Lineage (NCBI taxonomy): Bacteria > Pseudomonadati > Pseudomonadota > Alphaproteobacteria > Rhodobacterales > Paracoccaceae > Paracoccus > Paracoccus sp. SSJ. Next base: position 41,943 of record NZ_JASSPE010000002.1, read on the forward strand.
GTGATCCTTGCCCCGCAAGAGGGCGTCACCCGCGACCGTCGCGGCCAGCCCGTCGCACTGGTGGCCAATGCCGACAACGCGGTCGAGCAGCGCCCCCTGACCATCCTTCAGGACATGGGCAACAGCTGGATCGTCGGCGAGGGGCTGAATGACGGCGACCGCATCATCGTCGAGGGCTTGCAGAAGATCGGCCCCGGCATGACCGTCGCCCCCGAGGAACGCCAGGCCGCCGCGCCCGAGGCCGGAGAAGCAGAACAGCCCGCCGCCCAGCCCGAGATCGAGGCCGAGGGCCAGGGCGAGGATGCGCAGCCCGCAACCGAGGCCGGCGCCGAACAGCCGGCGAACTGACCCCGGACGCCGCGAGGGAACAGGACAGGAACCGCACATGGCCCGCTTTTTCATCGACCGTCCGGTCTTCGCCTGGGTGATCTCGATCCTGATCATGGGGCTCGGGCTGCTGTCGATCACCTCGCTGCCGGTGGCGCAATATCCGCAGATCGCGCCGCCCTCGGTGACGATCCGCGCCACCTATCCCGGCGCCTCGGCCGATACGGTCGCCAATACGGTCACCCAGATCATCGAACAGCAGATGACCGGGCTGGATGGGCTGCGCTATTTCTCGTCCAGCTCGACCTCGGCCGGCACCTCGACCACGACGCTGACCTTCGAGACCGGCACCGATCCCGACATCGCCCAGGTGCAGGTGCAGAACAAGCTGGCGCAGGCCACCGCATTGCTGCCCGAGCCGGTGCAGCGCCAGGGCATCACGGTCGAGAAATCCGCCTCGGGCTTCCTGATGGTCATCGGCCTGACCTCGGCCGACGACCGCTATGAGCAGGTGGACCTGGCCGACTACCTGATCTCGAACCTCGTGAACGACCTCAGCCGGGTCGAGGGCGTGGGTTCGGTGCAGGTCTTCGGCGCGCAATATGCCATGCGGATCTGGCTCGACCCCTCGAAGCTCGCCGCCTACGAGCTGACGCCCTCGGACGTGGTGGCGGCGGTCTCGTCGGAAAACGCGCAGATCTCGGCCGGCTCCTTCGGCAGCCAGCCCGCGCCCCGGGGGCAGATGCTGAACGCCACCGTCACCGCGCAATCGCTGCTCTCGACCCCCGAGGACTTCGAGCAGATCGTGCTGCGCGCCGAGCAGGACGGCGGGCTGATCCTGCTCAAGGACGTGGCCCGGGTCGAGATCGGCGCCGAGGACTACATGACCAATGCCCGCTACAACGGCCAGCCGGCCTCGGGCATGGCGATCAGCCTGGCCTCGGGGGCGAACGCGCTGGACACGGCGGAACGGGTCAAGGAGCGGATGGAGGAATTCGCCCGCTTCTTCCCCGAGGGCATGGACTACGTCATCCCCTTCGACACCACGCCCTTCGTGCTGATCTCGATCGAGGAGGTGGTCAAGACGCTGGTCGAGGCCATCGTGCTGGTGTTCTTCGTCATGCTGCTGTTCCTGCAGAACTGGCGCGCGACGCTGATCCCGACCCTGGCGGTGCCGGTGGTGCTTCTGGGCACCTTCGGCGTGCTGGCGGCGCTTGGCTTCACCATCAACACGCTGACCATGCTGGCCATGGTGCTGGCCATCGGCCTTCTGGTGGACGACGCCATCGTCGTGGTCGAGAACGTCGAGCGCATCATGGAGGAGGAAGGGCTGGACCCGCGCGAGGCGACGCGCAAGTCCATGGGCCAGATCACCGGCGCGCTGATCGGCATCGCGCTGGTCCTGTCGGCGGTCTTCGTGCCGATGGCTTTCTTCGGCGGCTCGACCGGCGTGATCTACAAGCAGTTCGCCATCACCATCGCCTCGGCCATGGGCCTGTCGGTGCTGGTGGCGCTGACGCTGACGCCGGCGCTTTGCGCCACGCTGCTGAAGAACGAGCACGGCCACAAGACACGCGGCTTCTTCGGCCTGTTCAACCGCGGCTTCGACCGCACCATCCACGGCTATGGCAGTTCGGTGAACTGGCTGATCCGCCGCCCGCTGCGGATGATGCTGATCTACCTGTGCATCGGCGCGGCCATGGTGTTCCTGTTCCTGCGCACGCCCACCGGATTCCTGCCCGACGAGGACCAGGGCATCATGTTCGTGCTGGTCCAGGGCCCCACCGGCGCCACGAGCGAGCGCACGGATGCGGTGATCGACCAGATCCAGCACTATTTCGCGGAAAACGAATCCGACAACGTCGAGTCCTTCTTCGGCGTCTCGGGCTTCAGCTTCGCCGGATCGGGGCAGAACATGGGCATCGCCTTCCTGCGGCTCAAGGACTGGAGCGAGCGGCCCGGCGCCGAGCAGTCGGTGCAGGCCATCGCCGGACGCGCCTTCCCGGCGCTGATGGGCATCCGCGACGCCATGGCCTTCCCCATCGTTCCGCCCTCGGTGATCGAGCTCGGCAACGTCTCGGGCTTCGACTTCTACCTGCAGGCCCGTGCCGGCCAGGCGCATGAGCAATTGCTGGATGCGCGCAACCAGCTGCTGGGCATGTCCGGGCAAGACGACCGCATCGCGTCGGCCCGGCCGAACGGGCTGGAGGACGCGGCGCAATACAATCTCGACATCGACTGGCGCAAGGCGGGCGCCATGGGGGTCACGGCCACCGATGTGGGCAGCCTGCTCTCGGTCGCCTGGGCCGGGCGCTATGTGAACGACTTCATCGACCGCGGCCGCATCAAGCGCGTCTATGTGCAGGGCGAATCCGATTCCCGCGCCGTGCCGACCGATATCGACAAGTGGCGGGTCAGGAACAGCTCGGGCGGGCTGGTGCCGTTTTCTAACTTCGCCGACGGGCGCTGGAGCTATGGGCCGCAGGGTCTGGACCGCTATAACGGCGTGCCCGCCATGCAGATCCAGGGCAGCCCGACGCCGGGTGTCTCCAGCGGCCAGGCCATGGCCGCGATCGAGGAACTGGCCGCGCAGCTTCCCGCAGGCTTCGACGTGGCCTGGACCGGCCTGTCGCTGGAGGAACAGCAGGCCGGCAACCAGACATTGCTGCTTTACGGCCTGTCGTTGGCGGTGGTGTTCCTGTGCCTGGCCGCGCTTTACGAAAGCTGGTCGATCCCCTTCGCGGTGATGCTGGCCATGCCCATCGGGGTTCTGGGCGCGCTGGTCGGGGCCTGGCTGGGCGGTTTCGACAATGGCGTGTTCTTCCAGGTCGGCCTGCTGACGGTCATCGGGCTGACCGGCAAGAACGCCATCCTGATCGTCGAATTCGCCCGCGAACAGGCCGAACAGGGCAAGCCGCTTTACGATGCGGTGGTCGAGGCGGCGCGGCAGCGGTTCCGGCCGATCATCATGACCTCGGTCGCCTTCTCGCTGGGCGTGCTGCCCTTGGTGCTGTCCTCTGGCGCCGGCGCGAACGGCCGCAACACCATCGGCGCCACGGTGCTGGGCGGCACGGTCTCGGCCACGGTGCTGGGCGTGCTGTTCGTGCCGCTGTTCTTCGTGCTGGTGCGCCGCGCGCTCGGCCGCCCCGAGCCGGCGGAGCCCGCAGCGTCCCGCGCCTGAGCCGGGACGCAAGACAGCCTTGGGGGCCGGGATCTGCGCTGCGCGTCCCGGCCCTTTCCTTATGGCGCGCAGCCCGCTTGCCCCGCCCCGATCCGCGTCCTAGTCTTTTGCCGAGGAGCCGCCGCGGCGGCAGGGAGAGACATGGACGCAACCAGCCACATCGCGGCTGCCCGGGACGCGCCGGTCCGGCGCGGGCGCACGCATGGCGTGGCCCTGCGGCTTCTGGCGCTTGGCGGCTCGGCGCTAGCCTGGCTCGCCATGGTCGCCATCGTCGCCACGGTGCTGATCCTCAATGCCCGCAACTCGGCCCGGGACGAGACCGGCTCGGCCTTCCAGCTGGCCAATGCCTTTGCCACGCTGCACCTGCCCACCGCCTTCGAGCGGCGCGACATGATGGCCGAGGCAGCCCGCATCGCCGCCGAGATCGAGGCGCAGCGCCACCTGTCGGCCGAGCTGCGCGATGCCCGGGGCCAGCCCGTGGCGCTGGCGCTGGCACCGCGCCTGCCGCCCGGGCAGGTGCCGGAATGGTTCGCCGCGCTGATCCGCCCCGAGCCGCTGCACGAACTGATCCCCATCGCGCAATATCCCAACGTGCTGGGCGTGTTGGAGATCCGCACCGATCCCCGCGACGAGATCGCCGAGGCCTGGGCGGATTTCCGGCTGATCCTGCCGCTTCTGGCCGCCATGGCGCTGGTGGCGATCGGCGTCACCATGGCCATCACCGCGCTGGTGCTGCGGCGGCTGGGACTGCTGGGCGCGGCGCTGGACCGGATGCGGGCGGGCGATCTGGACCATCCCGCGCCGCAGACCGGGCTGGCGGAACTGGCGGTGCTGACCGACGGCGTCAACGCGCTGGCCGCGCATCTGGCCGGAGAGCGGGCCGAGAACCGCCGCCTGCAAGGCCGGATGCTGACCCTGGCCGAGGCCGAGCGCGCCCGCATCGCCAGCGACCTGCATGACGGCATCGGCCCGCAGCTTTTCGCGCTGCAGGCGGCCGTGGGCCAGGCCGGCCGCGCAGCCGGGAGCGGCCGCGACCCGGCGCTGGCCGAGGCGCTTTCCGCTGTCTCGCGCCACGCGCAGGCGATCCGGCAAAGCGCCCGCGCCGCCATCGACGACCTGCGGCTGGCCCCGGCCGAGGGCGCGAGCCTTGCCGAGATGCTGCAAGAGCTGCTGATCGAATTCGCCGAGATCGCGCCCGATACCGCCATCACGCTGGACTGCCCGCCCGACCTGCCCGAGCCGGGCGAGGCCGGGCGGATCGCGCTTTACCGCTTCGTGCGGGAAAGCGTGCTCAACGCGCTGCGCCATGCCGCGCCCGGCGCGATCCGGGTGTCCCTGGCGCATGAGGACCACGGCATCGCCGCCCGCGTCGCCGACGACGGCAGCGGCCCCACCGCACCGGGCAGCCGGGCCGGGCTTGGCCAGGCCGGCATGCGCGACCGCGCCAGCGCGCTTGGCGGGCGCTACCAGCCGCCCCGGCGCGAAGGCCCCTGGACCCTTACCGAATGCCACCTGCCCTGCCCGCCCGAGCAAGGATCAGCCCGATGACCGCAACCGTCCCAAGCCCCGCCCCGCCGCTGCGCGTGCTGATCGTCGACGATCACCCGGTCGTCGCCGAGGGCTGGGAATGGATCACCCGCGGCCGCCTGGATTGCGAGGTCATCGCCGCCGCCACGCCATCGCAGGGCTGGCGGGCCTGGCGGCGGCAGGCACCGGACGTGATCGTCGTCGACCTGACCATGGGCGAGGCCAAGCTGGCGGGCGCCCGGCTGATCGAGCGGCTGCGCGCCGCCGGCGCGAACCAGCCGATCCTGGTCTTTACCATGCATCGCAGCCCGATCATCGCCCGGCGGGCGCTGCAGGCCGGCTGCAACGGCATCATCATGAAGGATTCGCCCTCGGACGAGATCTGCGAGGCGCTGCGCGAGGTGGCCCGCGGCGGGGACTACGTCCCGGCCGACCTGGCGCGCCGCATCGCCCTGCTGGAGCGGCCCGGCGCCACGCCGCCGCGGCCGCGCCTGACCCCGCGCGAGCTGGACATCCTGCGCGCCATCGCCGAGGGGCTCAGCTATCGCGAGATCGCCGAGCGGGCGAACATCAGCTACAAGACCGTCTCGAACGTCAGCCAGACGCTCAAGGACAAGCTGTCGGCGCAAAGCTTCGCCGACCTGGTCGTCAAGGCGATCCGCCACCTCGAAGAGACCCGCGACGGGATCTGAGCCATGCCACGTTCCTTGCCCCGCCATCCCGTCGCACGCCCCCTGATCGGCACCCGCATCCGCGAGCGCCGCCTGTCGCTCGGCCGGCGCCAGACCGAGGTGGCGCGCCGGGCCGAGATCTCGGCCGCCTATCTCAACCTCATCGAGCACAACCGCCGCCCGGTCGGCGAGGAACTGCTGTCGCGGCTGGCCGATGCGCTGGAGATCGACGCAACCGAGCTGGCCTCGGACCGCGAGGAGGCGCTGATCGGCGCGCTGCGCGAGGCGGCGGCGCGCGCCGCCGACCAGCCCGGCGCCACGGTCGAGCTGGACCAGATCGCCGAATTCGCCGCCCGGTTTCCCGGCTGGGCCTCGGCATTGGCCGGGGTCACGCGCCGCGCCGATGCGCTGGAGCGGCGGCTGATCGCGCTGTCGGACCGCATGACCCGCGACCCCTATCTGCTGGCGACGCTGCACGAGGTGCAATCGGCGGTCACGGCGCTGCGCTCGACCGCCTCGATCCTGGCCGAGACGCCCGAGATCGAGCCGGAATGGCGCGACCGATTCCATGCCAACCTGGACAGCGACAGCCAGCGGCTGTCCCGCACCGCGCAATCGCTCGTGGCCTATCTGGACAGCTTCGAGGACGAGGCGGTGCCGATGTCTCCGCGGGAGGAGGTCGAGGCCTGGATCGCCGCCGGCCAGCCCGAGCCCGCCGAGGCGACGGAGCTTGCCTCGGATGCGGCGCGGGTCATGGCGCAGGATCTGCTGGCGGCACAGGCGCGCGACCGCGCCGCGCTGCCCGATGCGGCGCTGGCGGCGGCGGTGGACGAGGCCGGCGACGACCCGGCGGTGATCGCAGCGATTCTGGGGCAGCCGCTGGACCTGGTGCTGCGCCGGCTGGGCATGCTGCGTCCGGGCGCCTGGGCGCAGGCCGGGCTGGTGGTCTGCGACGGCTCGGGCGCCACGCTGTTTCGCCACGCCGCGCCGGGTTTCGAGCTGCCGCGCCCGGGCGAGGGCTGCGCGCTCTGGCCGCTGTTCGAGGCATTGGCCCAGCCGCAACTGCCGGTGGCGCGGCTGATCGAAACCACGAACGGCCACCGCTTCTCTGCCTGGGCGGTCGCCGAACGGCTGCTGCCCATGGGTTTCGGCGGCCCCGCGCTCAGCCGCGCGCAGATGCTGATCCGCCCCGCACCGGGCCGCGACGGCCGCCCGGCGCTGGGGGTGGGGCCGGCCTGCCGCATCTGTCCCCGTCCCGACTGTGCCGCAAGGCACGAACCCTCGATCCTGGGGCCAGCCTGATTTTGACAATGCCCCCGCCCGCCGCCATGATCGCCGCAAAGCCCCAGGAGTGCCGCCCGTGACCGCAAGTGTCGATGTGCTGCTGATCGAAGACGAACCCAGCATCGCCGAGGCCGTCCGCTTCATCCTGTCGCGCGAGGGCTGGCAATGCGAGCAATGGCTCGAAGGCAACGGCGCCCTCCAGCGCATCCGCGCGCTTGCGCCGCGGCTGGTGATCCTGGACGTGATGCTGCCCGGCCGCAGCGGCGCCGAGGTGCTGGCCGACCTGCGCGCCGATCCCGAGTTGCGGACGCTGCCGGTGCTGCTGCTCAGCGCCCGCGGCATGGCGAACCTGCCCCAGGGCGCGGACCGGACGCTTGCCAAGCCCTTTGCCAATGCCGATCTGCGCGCCATGGTGCGCGAGCTTCTGGACGCGGGCTGAGGTCGCGGATGCGCCGGCTGTTCCTTGGCCGCGATGCCTATCGCAAGCGCCGGCTGGGCGACGCCATCCGGGTCCTGCCGGTGCTGTTCGCGTTGCTGGCGGTGCTGCCGCCGATGTGGCTGCCGCAATATTTCAGCTACGCGCGCGGCGCGGTCTGGCTGGCGGCAAGCTGGGCGCTGACCATCGCCGTCACCGCCGCGCTGCACCGCATGATCGGGCGCGGAAAGGCGGAGGACGAGGATGACGCCTGAAACCCTGGGCGCCGCCTCGGTCGTCTATGTCGCGCTGATGTTCCTGCTGGCCCATGCCGCCGACCGGGCCGCCGCCGCCGGCCGCTGGCGCTGGATGGACCGGCCGGTGATCTATACGCTGTCGCTGTCGGTCTATTGCTCGGCCTGGACCTTCTACGGCGCCGTGGGCTACGCCACCCGCTCGGGGCTGGAGTTCCTGACCATCTACCTTGGCCCCGGCATCGTCTTTGCCGGCGCTTGGTGGGGCCTCAGGCGGCTGGTCCGGGTCGCGCGGCTGCATCGCGTGACCTCGATCGCCGACCTCATCTCCAGCCGCTTCGGCAAGTCCGCGGGGCTCGCGGCGCTGGTGACGCTGATCGGCGTCCTGGCCTCGACCCCCTATATCGCGCTGCAACTGCAATCGGTCTCGATGGCGCTTTCGGCATTCGCCACCAGCGGCCACCCCCTGCCCGGCAATATCGCGCTGTGGGTGGCGGTCGGGCTTGCCGCCTTCGCCATCCTGTTCGGCACCCGCAACCTGGCCGCGAACGAGCGCCATCACGGCGTCGTCATCGCCATCGCCGTCGAGGCAGTGGTCAAGCTTGCCGCCTTTCTGGCCGTCGGCGCCTATGTGCTGTGGGGGATCGCGGACGGGCCTGCCGACGTGCTGGCGCGTATCGACCGCATGGCGGTCTCGGCCGGGGGCGAGGGCTGGCTGATCCGGCCGGATCGCTGGTTCACGCTGATCGCGCTGTCCGGGGCGGCGGTGATGGTGCTGCCGCGCATGTTCCACGTCCTGGTGGTCGAGGCCAGCGACGAGAATCGGCTGCGCCAGGCCGGCTGGGCTTTTCCCGCCTATCTGGCCGCCATGTCCTTTCTGGTGCTGCCCATCGCCGTGGTCGGCGCGGACCTGCTGCCCAAGGGCTCGAACCCCGACCTTTACGTGCTGGCCCTGCCGCTGTCGCAGGGGCGCGACACGCTGGCGGCGCTGGTGTTCCTGGGCGGCTTTTCCTCGGCCATGTCGATGGTGGTGGTCAGCGCCATCGCGCTGTCGACGATGATGGCGAACCATTGGCTGGTACCCTTGTGGCTCTGGCTGCGCCAGACGGCGCTGTCCGAACCGGCGCAGACGCGCGACGATCTGGGCGCATTGATGCTGAACGCGCGGCGGCTGGCCATCGTCTCGGTGATCGGCGCGGGCTGGCTCTATCACCGCATGACCGGGGGCACCACCGCCCTGGCCGCCATGGGGACGGTCGCCTTTTCGGGCATGGCGCAGGTGCTGCCGGCCATGATCGCGGGGCTGATCTGGCGCGGCGCGACCCGGCGGGGCGCCATCGCCGGGATCGTCGCGGGAGCGCTGATCTGGGGACGCGCGGTCTTTCTGCCCTCGCTGGGGCTGGCCGCTCCGCCGGCATTTCCTGCCGGAATCGATGCTTTCGCGGGGGCGGTGCTGCTGGCGCTGGCGGTGAACCTGCTGCTTCTGGTGCTGACCTCCCTCATGGATTTCCCCGACCCGACCGAGCGGTTGCAGGCGCTGTCCTTCGTCCATGCCATCGCCCCCGACGCCGCCGCCAGCGAAACCGCCCCAGCGGTGCAGGCCGAGGCGCTGCTGACGCTGGCCGGGCGGATCTGGGGCAACGAACATGCGCTGGAGGTGTTCCGCAAGGCCGCGGAAGATCAGGGAAAATCCGGCTATCTTCCCGACCTGACCCCGCGCTTTCTCGCCGGGTTCGAGCGCCACCTGGCCGGCACGGTGGGCGCGGCGACGGCCTCGGCGCTGATGGCGCGGGTCGGCGGGCGCGGCAGCGTCACCGTGGCCGACCTGATGGAGGTCGCGGGCGAGGCCAGCCGCGCGCGCGAGGACAATCGCCGGCTGGAACTCACCTCGGCGGAACTGGCCAGAACCGCCGCCATGCTGCGGGAAAGCAACGAGAAGCTGACCACGCTTTCCGCGCAGAAGGACGCCTTTCTCGGCCAGATCAGCCATGAGCTGCGCACGCCCATGACCTCGATCCGCGCCTTCTCCGAGATCCTGATGGAACCGGACCTGCCCACCGGGGACCGTGCCCGCTTCGCCGGGATCATCCAGGACGAGGCCTGCCGCATGACCCGGCTGCTGGACGACCTGCTGGACCTTTCGGTGCTGGAGGCGGGCCGGGCGCAACTGAAGCCCGGCGTCGTCAACCTGCACGACCTGATCGGGCGCGCGCTGGCCGCCGCGGGGGCAAGTGCGACGGGGCGCGAATTCGCCATCCGCCGCAACCCGGTCGCCGAGCATCTGCCGGTGATCACCGACCCGGACCGGCTGTTGCAGGTGCTGATCAACGTCATCTCGAACGCGCGGAAATATTGCGACGCCAGCGAGCCCGCGATCCGCATCGACACCCGCCGCAACCCCCAGGGCTGGACCGAGATCGACATCCACGACAACGGCTCGGGCATCGGCCCGGAAAACCGCGCGCTGATCTTCGAGAAATTCGCGCGGCTGGACGATCCCGCGCGCGCCGGGGGTGCCGGGCTGGGACTGGCGATCTGCAAGGAGATCATGGATTTCCTGGGCGGCACGATCGCCTATCTGCCAGGCCAGGGCGGCGCCTGCTTTCGCATCGCGCTGCCGCCGCGCCCACCACGCCGCGCGGAAAATACGGAAAATGCAGCGGGTTAAACCTTTCCGCAACCAGTCCGTGCCATCTTGCGCCAAAGGCAGCATCGATTCGGTCGGGTATGGAAAGCGCGGCAGGGAAAACTTCGGACGACCCGGGACCAACCGGGACGGAACGGGACGGGTCCGCGGCCCCGGCGCCCGGCCGGGTGCTGCGCCGCTGGATTGCCGAACGCGACAGAGCCCGCGCGGCTGCGGGCCCTTCCGCACGGCAGGCCGCCGAATTCCGGCTGGAGCGCGCCGCCGCCACCGCCCTGGCCCGCGCGGCCGAAAAACAGGCCGGCCTGCCGGTCTTTGTCGAAAAGGTCGAGCGGGCGGGCATGGTGCTGGCCGAACTGCCCGAACTCCTGCCCGAGCGCGCCTTGCTTGCGGTCGTCGGGGGCCGGCGCGACGCGCTTGGCGTCGTGGCGATCTGCCCCGACCTGCTGGCCGCGCTGATCGAGATGCAGGCGATCGGCCGCGTGACCTCGCGCCCCACCCCGCCGCGCAGGCCGACGCGGACGGATGCCGCGATCTCGGCCGATTTCGTGAATGCGCTGCTGGCAGAACTGGGCCGGGAATGCGCGGCGCGGGACGGCTGCCCCGATTTCGGTGCCTATCGCTATGCGACCTTCATGGACGATCCGCGCCCGTTGTCGTTGCTGCTGGAGGACGGCGAGATGACGCGGCTGGATTTCCGCTTTCGCATCGGCACCGGCGGGCAGCGCGACGGCAGGCTGATGATCGCCCTGCCGGCCGGGGTCGGCGCCCCTCCCGATGCGGTGCCCGCCATCGCGGGAAACCAGTCGCGATTGCCGGTCGCGCCATCGGCCGACCCGCCCGTCGCGCCATCGCTGGCCGAGGCGGTGCAAGAGGCCCCGATCCGGCTGGCGGGCATCCTCTGCCGCCGCCGGCTGAGCCTGCATCAGCTGCGCGGCCTGGCCACCGGATCGCTGCTGCCCCTGCCCCAGAACGTGCTCGACGAAGCCAGGCTGGAAACGCCGCAGGGCCAACTTCTCGCACGCGGACGGCTGGGGGAAAAGGACGGGTTCCATGCCATCCGCCTGCGCGATATCGGCCAGGACACGCCGCCCACCCCCGCCTCGGTGACAGCGGACGGCTGGCGGACAGAAGGGGCGGAGCCGCCGCCTGACGATGCAGAGCCGCCGCCGGACGACGTGGGGTTGTCGCTTGCGGATCACGAAGGCCCCGACGGCTTCCGCATGGCTGGGCCCGCGCCTCCCATGGTCAAGGTCGGATGAACCGCCCGCGCGCAACCCGGGCCGATCGTCGCAATCGCGCAACTTTTCCACGAAATAGCCCGTGCCGATATGCCACCGGACTGCGGAAAGCCCGGGCAAGCCCAGATTCCCCTTGAAAAACGGCCCGTCTGGACGCATGTAGCTTGCGCCCGCCCAAAACGCGGGTCACCCTACAGGAGAGAACATGGCCAAGGAAGAAATGCTCGAATTTCCCGGCGTCGTGAAGGAACTCCTGCCCAACGCGACATTCCGGGTCGAGCTAGAGAACGGCCATGAGATCATCGCGCATATGGCAGGAAAGATGCGCAAGAACCGCATCCGCGTCCTCGCCGGCGACAAGGTTCAGGTGGAAATGAACACCTATGACCTGACGAAGGGGCGGATCAATTACCGCTTCAAGTAAGACCGCCGGTTCGGAGCGCGACGTGACCATGCCGAATGTCGCGCGAGACGCCGGAAACGGCCCCGAGCCGCGCGCCGCCGCAGCGGAAACCGACACGCCGGCGCTGATTCTCGGTTCGGCCAGTCCGCGAAGGCTGGAACTGCTGGCCCAGATCGGGATCGTGCCCGACATGATCCTGCCGGCGGAAATCGACGAAACCCCGCGGCGCGGCGAAAGCCCGCGCGACTATGTCCGGCGCATGGCGCGCGAAAAGGCCGCGGCGCTTGCCGGCAGTGCCCATGGCGCCATCCTCTGCGCCGATACGGCGGTGGTGGCGGGGCGCAGGATCCTGGGAAAACCCCTCGACGACGCCGAGGCGCGGCGCTTCCTGCAACTGCTCTCGGGGCGCCGCCACCGGGTGCTGACCTCGGTGGCGCTGGCCCATGACGGCCGCCTGCGCGAGCGGCTGGTGGAAACCACCATCCGCTTCCGCCCCCTCACCGCAGCGCAGATCGACGCCTATCTCGCCACCGGCGAGTGGCAGGGCAAGGCCGGCGCCTATGCCATCCAGGGCCATGCCTCGGCCTTTGCGATCTGGATGCAGGGCTCCTATAGCGGCGTGGTCGGGCTGCCGCTGGCCGAGACCGCATCCCTGCTCGCCGCCATCGGAATTCAAGGAAAAGCGACATGAAGGGACGCCAGATCGTCCTTGGGCAGATATTCGGCCGCAATGCGGCGGCCCTGATGCAGGACGGCCGGCTCGAGGATCTGGTCGTCGATCCGGCGGGCGCGACGCCGCTGGCCCCCGGCGCGATCTGCCGCGCCAAGGTGGACCGGCTGGTCAAGGGCCAGGGCGGCGTCTTCTTGCGCCTGCCCGAAGGCGCGCGCGGCTTCCTGCGCGACCGTTCCGGCCTGCGCGAAGGCCAGTCCCTGCTGGTGCAGGTCAATGGCAGCGCCGAGGACGGCAAGGCCGTGCCGGTCTCGGCCCGGCTGAATTTCCGCGGCCGGCATGTCATCGTGACGCCCGGCGCGCCCGGCGTGAACGTCTCGCGCCGGATCCGCGACAGCGCATTGCGCGACGCGCTTACCCGCCTGGGCGAAGCCGCCCTGGAGGGCCTGGAAGACCCGCCCGGCATCGTCTTTCGCTCGATCGCGGCCACGGCCGGGAGCGATGGGATCGCGGCCGAACTCGAGCAGCTTCTTGAGCTTGCGCAAGCCGTCACGGCCGATCACCAGGGCGCGCCCGAACTGCTGCTGGATGCGCCCGAACCCGCCGATCAGGCCTGGCAGGACTGGGCCGATCCGCCGCCGGACAGCGTCGAGGACGGGGACGATGCCTTCGAGGCGACGGGGGCCGCGGCCGCCGTCCTGCAAATGCTGCACCCGCGCCTGGACCTGGGCGGCGGTGCCTGGGCCGAGATCGAGGCGCTGCGCGCGCTGGTCGCCATCGACGTCAATACCGGCAGCGATCATTCTCCGGCCGCGGGGCTCAAGGCGAATATCGCGCTGGCCCGCGACCTGCCGCGGCAGTTGCGCCTGCGCGGGCTGGGCGGCCAGATCGTGATCGACTTCGCACCCATGCCCAAGCGCGACCGCGGCACGCTGGAACAGGTGCTGCGCGCCGCCTTCCGCTCGGAATCGGCCGAAACGGTGCTGATCGGCTGGACCGCGATGGGGCTTTACGAACTCAGCCGCAAGCGCGACCGCATCCCGCTGGCGCGGCTGGCCGGGACGGGGAACGACGCATGAAATGCCCGATCTGCGGCAAGCCCGCCTCCGAGCGTTATCGGCCCTTCTGCTCGCGCCGCTGCGCGGATGTCGACCTGGCGCGCTGGCTGCGCGGCGACTATCGCATCCCCGGCGAGCCCGTCCAGGATAATGACAGGGACGCGTGAAAATTTTGCTTTTGGCTCTGGACACCGAGACGGCCCTGCCATAACAACGCGCCAGTCCGAAGCAAGATGCTCCGGCGCCCGGATAGCTCAGTTGGTAGAGCAGCGGATTGAAAATCCGCGTGTCGGTGGTTCGAATCCGCCTCCGGGCACCATCTGATCCCTGAAACTCCCGATCCTCTCCTGAGCGTTCTCGTGACGGCTCGCGCATTGGTGCCTCGGGGCACTGGCCGCCCAAGGTCTGCGCCTCGCGCACCGGAGCGTAACGGTCAGACCACCTGTTCCGGCACCGGGCTGTTGCCGCATCTGGGATGGCGCCTTGCGACATCCTTCTCCGGGCCGGTCCGCATTCTGCTCTCTTCGGGCACGAAAAGCATCGCGCTCGATACGCCGATGCGTCAGCCAGAGCCTTTATCGCATTGAAGTCCGTCGCGAATCGCGGGCAGATGCGCGTCATTGCCGCAGCCCCGCAAATTGCTTTGAGAATCGATCCGATTGGCGCGAAGATTCTGCCGACGGCGCGGCGCCTGAACGGGTTGGCAGCGCCGTCACCGTCACCGTCACCGCGCGCCTCGCACAAGGGGCGGACGTGGGAAACGCCTCAAAACCCTGCGGCCACCGATTTCCCGCCAAAGCCGAGGCCAGGCGTCAGATCGCGAAGATGTCGTCCGCCACCCCGGCGACGGTCAGGCCCTGGCCGTTGACGACGATCCGGTCGCCGTCGCCGAAATCGATAACCACCCCATTCGCGGTTTGGCGCATGTGGTCGCGGATGAAGGCGGCAGGATTGTCGTCCAGCAGGCCGTTCCCGATCAGCAGCCTGTCGAGGCCCTGCTGATAGCCATAGATGGTATCCGCGCCGTGACCGCTGCGAAAGATGAACGCATCGGCGCCATAGCCACCATTCAGCAGGTCATTGCCATAACCGCCATGCAGCGTATCGTTGCCCGCGCGGCCGGTCAGGGTGTCGTTGCCGCTCTCTCCTCTCAGCCAGTCATTGCCCGCCCCGCCGTCCAGCTTGTCGGCGCCGGGCCCGCCCAGCAAGGTGTCGTATCCCGCACCTCCCCACAGCGTGTCATTGCCCGCGCCGCCGCGAAGCTGGTCACGCCCGGCGGCGCCGACCAGCGTGTCGTTGCCGTCGCCGCCTTGCAGCGTATCGTTGCCGTAACCGCCGTTGAGGGAATCGAAGCCGGCACCGCCGATAAGCCGGTCGTGGCCCGCATTGCCGTTCAGCGTATCGCGACCCGCCCTGCCTTCCATCCAGTCGTTGCCGTTCCCGCCCGAGGCCACGTCATGCCTGGCCGTCAGACGATAATCGTCGTTGCGCGGCGTGTTCTGCGCGGGTCCGGGCGTGACGAAAAGCTCGCCGTTGAAGGTTTCCAGCCAGTCCGCGCGGGTCTGCATCGCCAGGTTGGGCGCAGGCTCTGCGACCCGGGCGAAGGTGCCGGTATCGACGCGCACCTGCCCATCCGTATCGGCAAAGTTCTGCGTCGCCATCAGCACCTTGTAATCGCGGCCGTTCACCTTGAGATAGCCCACCTCCAGCCCGATGCCGATATAGGCGGCGTCGCTCATGATGTTCCTGTAATGGCCGGGGCTGTCCATCAGGTTCTGGTGCAATTGGCGGATCTCGTCGCGCAGGTCGCTTTCGCCCTGGATGCTGACATAGGCGATGTTCTCCGCCGTCATCCAGCCACCGGCCAGATCGAAGCCCGCCGCCTCCATCCGCTCGCGCGAGGACGAACCGCCCCGGCCGGTATGGGAAAATACATCCGTCTCCAGCATCCAGCGGCTATGATCCTCCGAGGAATCGTTCAGCCGTTTTTCGATGGCCAGCGCGGAATGTCCTTCGGCCCGGCGGGCCTGGTTGACCAAACTGACGAAATAGCGTTCGTTCGCCGATGCAAAGGACATAGATACCCGCCTTGAGAGAGTTGATCCGATGAAATGCAACTTTCGATAGGGTATCAGATCATGGGCGCGACCAGAACCGCCTGCCGGGCATGACGGCGGATATCGGCCAGACCGGCGCAGCAAGGACCGGCCCGGAATGGAAACAGCGCCGCTAACGTATCGTATTAAAACAATTTTTTGATAGAATGGCGACCCCGCCAGTAGGGCCATAATCGCATGGCTTCAATCGGTTACGCCGTAAACCGGCGAGGATATGCCGCATATAAAATCAATCACTTGCGAGGCGCACTGGAAACCGATCCTCGGTCGGAACCGGGGGTGGCAGCCGTCATCTTGACCCAATAGACAACTGTCACGAATCGCCTTCGCGCTGTAGTTGATTGTTCAGTTAATCAGTTTCGTTTAGCCATTTTCATAGCGCCGGGCCTTCGGGCCCGGCTTTTCCTTAAGATCAGGAATTCAGAGCCCGGCAAGCGACGGTTGGTCGACAAGCTGGATCTGTAGAAACGCGTCGTCCACAACCCTCGTTTTCACCCACACCGTCACAGGTTTCTCATGTCGTGTCTTACGCACATCGACCATCCAGCGGTCCAGGCCGAAGTGGCGGACGCCCTTTACCTCGCTTCCCGGAATAACGATGCCGATCTCATCGGCGATTAGCTGTTCCGGCGTTGCGCCGTAGGCCATAAGTCTGCAGTTTAATGGTCTAAATTGCATCGTCATTCCCCATTCTCATGCGCCGGCAGGCGGGCGCCGATACCCACCCGCAGCGCGGTTGCGATCCGTTTCAGTTCCGCATGGCGCAAGCCCCCGTTCGCTTGGCCCAGAGCCTTGCCCCACGCAGCGGCCAGCATCGCGCCCTTCGGGTGCGCCGCCGCAGCCAAGCCTAGCGCCGCTTCAAGCTCCGCATCGCCCCGCAGATCCTCGGCCAGCGTGTCGATCACGGCCCCGTCGAGACGCGCCATGGCCAGCGCCAGCGCCTCGTCTTCGGCGATCTGCTCCGACCAGGCACCCCCGAAACTGACGTTGCTGAGCTGCTGTTTCCTGTCCATTTCGTCCTCTTGCCAGATGAGAACATAAATAGAACATTAATTGCCTGATGAACATCCGCAGGATCTAGGGCAATGGGACCGTTCCGCACGCTATACATCGACATGAACAGCTTCTTCGCGAGCGTCGAGCAGCAGCTGAACCCAGCGATTCGCGGCCGGCCGGTGGCAATCACCGCCATGGAGAACGAGAAGGGCTGCTGCGTGGCGGCCAGCTACGAGGCCAAGGCGAACGGCGTGAAGACCGGCACCAGCGTGCCCGACGCGCGGCGGCTCTGCCCGGGCATTGTGTTCCTGCCCTCGCGCCACCGGCTCTATGTCCGGTTCAATCTGCGGGTCGCGGCGGTGCTGGACCGCTATGCCGAACTGGAGCGCATCCGCTCGGTGGACGAATTCCAGATCGTGCTGTCAGGCGAGGCGACAGAACTGGACGGCGCCCGCGCGCTTGTTGCGCGGCTCAAGGCAGCCGTGGCGGCGGAAGTGGGCGAGTGCCTGCGGTTCTCGGCCGGGATCGGGCCGAATCACCTGCTGGCCAAGATTGCCGGGAAGCTGGAGAAGCCCAACGGATGCCAATGGCTCTCGCGCGAGAACATGCCCGACCGCATCGCGCACCTCGCGCTGGACGATCTTCCGGGCATCTCGCGCTCGATGCGCGCCCGGCTGGAACGCGCCGGGGTGCATGACATGGTGTCGCTCTGCCGCCTCGATCCGCGCCACGCCCGCGCAATCTGGCGATCGGTCGAGGGCGAACGCTTCGTCCGGGCGCTCCAGGGCGAGCCGATCCCGTTGGTCAAGACGCAGCGCGGCGGATTCGGCAACAGCAAGGTGCTGGCGCCCGAGTTCCGGGCGCCGGCCGAGGCCTATCTGGTTTCGCGCTGGCTGCTGGAGAAAGCATCGGCGCGGCTCCGGCGCGATGGGCGCGTCGCAGGCAGTTTCAGCCTGCACTTGTCGCCGCTCGGCCGCTATCCGTGGGCGCGCACCATGCGCTGCGCCCCAACGCAAGACACGCTGGAATTCATGCGCATGAACCGGGCGCTCTGGCGCCGGGCATGGCCGGAAATCCGCGGCACGCAGCTGCTGAGCATCGGCGTGCATTTGGGCGACGTGGATCATCTAACCTCGCGCACCGGCGATCTGCTGCTGCCGGTAGCACCGGCCGAGCGAACCCTGGGCGAGCGCGCATCGGCGGCGGCGGACTTCATCAACCAGCGTTTCGGCCCCGGGACGATCCAGTTCGGGATCAACCGGCCGCATCCGGGGTTCTTTGAACGGGGTTAAGCCACGACCCGGAGCGCACCGTCCGGCAACGGCCGCTGCATATGGCGCACCTCATCCCAGGGCAGGTTGAGCCATGCGTCCCATTCCTCGCGCGTGCGCAGGATCACCGGCATGGCCTTGGGATGGACTGCCCCGACCTCGGCATTCGGCTCGGTGGTGAGGAAACCGAACAGGTCATCCTCAGTCTCGCCGTCGCGGACCTTGCGGATGCTGACCCACCCATCAACGCAGATCCCGGCGAACATCATGGGGCGGCCGTCGGCGCTTTCGAACCATACCGGGCGTCCGTCCGGGCCCGGCTCGGCGAAGCGCTTGACCGGCACCAGGCAGCGATGTTCGGGGCCGAGCCAGCGGCGCCAATGGGGGCTACCCACATTGCGGATATTGGTCACCCCGGAATCGCGTCCGGACTTACTCAGGTATCGCGGCGGCGACGGCATGCCCCAACGTGCCTTGACCAACTGAAGACCGGCCCCACCCTTGCGCACGATGGGCAGCGTCCGATCCGGGAACGCCTCATCGAACCACGGCTCGTTGCCGGTCAGGTTCTCGACGTCATAGTCATACATCCGGCGGAATTCGTCATAGCTCTCGGGCGGGACATACTGGTTGCACAAGGGGGCGGCCTCCGAATCGTCAGTCCTACGATGGTAGCGTGCATGATCAGGTGCCAGAAACGCAAAAAGGCCCCGCCCCGGGCGAACCGGGACGGGGGCGTAAGCGCTATGTGGCGCGGCGGTCAATCCAAAGGCCAGCAGCCTGCATGGTGATCACCGCGGCGGCGGCAATCTCCGCCACCACCATCAGGATCAGAACTGGCACGATCATGCCGCGCCGGCGCGGCGCAGGGCATCGGCCAGCTTATCGACGGCCGCGCTGCTTGCTTCCTTGACCTTCTTGGCCGCGACCTGTTCCAGCTTGGCCTTGGCGAGATCAGTCAGCACCTCGGGCGTCGGCTGCAGATTGATGATTGCGTCGGGGACGCTTCTGCGAGCATAGGCGAGGATCAGGTCGAGGGCTGCCTTCCCGGTCAGCCTGCGCTCAAGCGCAAGCTGGGCGCCGGTGAAAAGGGCCCAATGGAGCGCCTCGCGATGCTTCGCCTCGATCTCGATGCCCCATCGCTTGCTGGCCTGCCTCACGCCCCAGCCGATTATGGCAGTGATCGCGAGGCCGATCAGTTCCAGGAGATGCGGCGCGGCTGCGGTCGTGAGGACATCCAGCACGCCGGCGTGGGCAACCCTGACGAACAGCAGGGCGGTCAGCAGCATCCCGAAGAAGATCTTCGCCCGGGGCGGCATGAGCCAGCCGATGGTCCAGACCGCGAAGGCGATGGCGGCGAGGCAAAACAGGTAGAATAGGGTCATGGATCAGTTCTCCTTGAGAAGGGCGGGCCAGGTCTTGGGCCCGATGATGCCGTCCTGCTTGAGGCCGGCGGATTTCTGGAAAGCGATGGTGGCGGTGCGGGTATTGGCGCCGAAGATCCCGTCCACCCCGCGCGGATCGAAGCCGAGCGCGGTCAGGCGCTGCTGGGCGTGGCGCACGGCATCGCCCCGGCTGCCAAGGCCGATCTTCGGACAGGCCGGCGCCAGCGTATCGGGGATGGCCTGCCAGCGCTTGAAGGCCGCCGCGAGCTTGGTGTGATAGCCGTGGGTGGCATAGCCCGGCCCGTTGTAGCCGCGGGCGAAGGCCGACCAGTCATGCCGGCGCAGTTCATCGTCCAGCCCCTCGGAGATGATGAAGCTGATCATCGCCTCCAGCTGCGCGGCCTCGCTGTGGCAGAAGGCTTCGACCATGTCGCCGGGCGTCGCAAAGCCTGCGGCCCTGTGATTGCTGCCGAGGATCTGCCCCAGCCCCCAGCTGGCCGAGCGCAGCGCGGCATTGGCGTCGATCTTGATGGCCAGCGCCAGGCGCGGATAGCTGTCCTTGGGATAGGGTTTCGTGCCCCATTTCTGATAGGCCAGACCCGAGGCCTCGGCCGCGGTGCGCTTCTGGCCCGGCCCCAGTTCGAGGTAGAAGCGATGCGGCTCGAACAGCATCTTCGGCCGGCCTTGGCTGTCGAAGCCGCCGCCCGAGGTCTCGACCTCGATCACGGCGCGAATTTCGTCTTCGCCCACGCCGATCAGGCGCCCGACCCGCGGCACGTCGATATCGGTGAGCCGCGTGGCGCGGCCCTTGAACCCAGATGGATACATGGTCTCTCCAAAGAAAAAGCCCGCGCGAGGCGGGCGTCGTGTATTCGGCGATTTCTTGACGGGTGGGGATGGGCCGCTAAGATCCCGGCGCTGGCACACTGTTACCCGCGCCAGCCAGCCCCCGGCACGGATCGGACGCCACCCCGGGGGTCGTTTTCAGCCAATCCGCTGGGTTGACCGACCATTTTCAGCCGCTAAAGTTTAACGACCGAACTGCGGGCAGCAGGGTCGGTCGGCCCCGGCCATGTTCAGCGTGTATTTTGCGCCGGGGCCGCCTCCCTTGATCGTTCAAGAAGTGCCGTTAAAGTTTCTCGGCCTGCCATGCCTCCGGCAGGTTAGCCCCGGCTGCTGGGAGGACAGCCGGGGCCATACGTCAAATAGTCCGGCTTTCGAAGATCGGAAGCATTCATCACTCGACTCTATTCGGTTGATCGGCTTTGAATGAGCGGACTCCGGACAGTGCTGTTTGTCCGGGGCTATTTGTCGCCCTTGAGCCAGCCGGGCGGATATAATGGCTGGCACGCTGGTGCTTTTCTTATTGTTCCAGCAGGCGACCCCCGGACACGCATAACCTACCCGCCCCGGGGGTCGTTACTTCCTCCAATATCGCCAGAGGTCGATGGCCTGCTTTGGATCATTGACCGCGATCAGCAACCAGCGCATCGCGCCCTCGGCTGTGAGGGTGACGACCGCTGCAGCAATGGGCAGCGGAACGCCGAACGTCTCGGCGGCGTAGTCGGATGCGACCCATGCCGCACCAGCCGCCACGATCATTGAGGTGATCACCTTGACCGGCCCGAGGCTCGCGCTGGTCTTGATCTTGACGATAAGGGCCACGCCGACCGCTATCCAGAAATCGGCGCTGCGGAAGGGTCCGGGGTCAGTCATGTCGCCTCCTGCGCATAAAAAATCCCGCGCGAGGCGGGGCAGGTCAGTCACGGTGATGGGGTCGGCCGTCAGACCGTGACACCCAGATCGGTGCAATAGCGCCGGATATCATCGACCATTGCGGCATTCTCGTCCGAGGTCAGGACCGCGCTGAATTTGGCCCAGAGCAACACGTCACACTCGCCGCCATTGGTGACGTAGGCCGAGCCAAGGCGATAGCGCCGGCGGGCCGGAAATCTGGGCTTGGTGACACTGTTCAGGAAGGTCGCGCCGGTGGTGACATTGGTGATCCGGTTCTGCGCCGCAGCCTGGCACAGGTAGAGGCGGTAATTCTCGACACCGCCCGCGCTGACACCGGCAATGGAGGGCTCGTCATCATCGACGGTGGTGCCCCGCCCTGCCCCGTAATTGACCTGCCCTGCGGCGGAAATGTAAAGCCGCGTGCCGGCCGTCACGGTCGAGGTGTCCTGCTTGACCGGCGGCCCGGTATAGGTGCCAAAAAAGGCCGGCCGGTGGGCATCGTCGGCCAGGGTGTCGAAGGTGCGGCAGACGATGAAATGCGTCTCATCATCGACCTCCCAACTCGGCGTCTCGACAAAGTTTTCAAAGCCCTTGAAGCGCCACGAGATGCCATCGGGCGCGCGGACGGGCGTGCCGTTGATCTCGCCGTCAGCCCGATCAATGGCCCAATTGCGGCCCGGATCGTCGGCATCGCCGAGGAACAGGTAGTCGAGCCCGCGCATCACGGGCGGCAGGTATTTGCGGGCGCGGGAGCGTGCGGGCTGGGCCGTGCGGATAACAAGCGACATGGTATATCCTCAGAAGTTGCCGGTGGAGGCGCAGGCCATGGCGGCGGCCACTGCGCGGAAAAGCTCACGGCGGCTGGCGCCGGTGGAGTGGATGGTGTCGCCGATGGTGCGGACGATATGGCCCGTCACGGGATCAGGCACGGCCGGGGATGGCGTCAGGTCATAGCCCGCCTCGGGGGTGTGCATGGCCCAGGTCGGCGCCAGCAGCACCGGGCCGGCCGCCTCGGCCGCCGCCCGCAGCATGCCTCGGATCGCCGGGATATAGCCCTCGGTCCAGACGATGTTGCGCGCCGCGTCCCATGCCGTGCCGGGCAGCGAGCGCACCACGGGCGCGGAGGGATAGGCCGCGTGCCAGCGGCGATACACGAGGCTGTCCATGTCATAGATTCGGGCCTCGATCTCGGCGGCCGGAATGTCGCGGATATCGTTGGTGCCATAGGCCTGCCAAAGCACGGTCGGCGTCGCGAGTTCGTGGCGGGTGACATAGAAATCGAAGTCCAGGACATAGCCGTTGCGGATATCCTCGGGGTCATCCCCGCCCGTGGCGGCCCTCAACATCGTGTTGCGCAACATTTTGTCCGCCGTGGACATGGCGTTGTAGAGCGCCTCGTCGCCCGGCGCGAGCGGGCTGACCCGCGTGGTCACGTCATAGGTCAGGTCCTGGAGGCAGTGACCGGGCTTGCCCTCCCCCAGCTGCGCCGGGGCATCGCCCCCGGGCTCGGACCAGAGCGTGCCGATGAAATCGGGCTCATACCCCCATTCTTCCAGATAGGCGGCTGACAGCGCCGTGCCCGAGCGCCAGGTGCTGCTGGAGCCAACGGACAGCACCACAGGGGCACCGCCCACAGACGGCGCTTTCGGCGCGGCATGGACGGTCAGAGGCAGTTCCACGAACGGGCCGCCCGTGTCGCCCCGGTCCCGCAGCTGGAGCGCGGCCGATGCTCCGAGGGCTTCGGCATCGGCCTCGACCCGGGCATCGCCATAGCTGATGCCGCCAGCCACTCCGGCCAGCACCAGGCGCATCGCGCGCGCGTCCTCGCGGTTGGCGATCAGGCTCATGGCGTAGATCGGCAGCCGCTCGCCCTCGATGCCGTAGAGATGCGTCCCGAAATAGGGCGTCAGGGCGGGCGGCGGTGCGGGTTCGTCATCGTTGGGATACCACAGCACGAAGTTGTCGCTGCCCACCACCACGGGATAGTCGAGGCTGTCGTCGCGTAGGAAATCCAGCCCGGCCAGAGAGGCGCGATCCGGTGCCCAGCCGGCCAGAAAATCGCCGCGGGAATCTTTGATATGCGCGTCGAATGGGCTGCCTTCGACGGCGCCGAAGGTGAGCTTCGATTCCTGTTCCTCCCGATCAACGAACTGTTCCACATCGGCCGCCGCCGCCGTCCCGAGGTCGGCAACGTTCGCTTTGCCGGAAAGCTGTTCGTCAACAGATGCCTGATCGGCTTTACCCTCGACCTGTGCTTCCAGCGCGGCAAGATCCCCGGCCGACGCGCCGGCGCCCGGAACCGTCCCGCCGACGAACAGCAGCAGGCGGGATTTGTCGATGATGCTCACGGTGTCACCTCTCGGACGATGTTGATGGTCCCGGATTGCGTCCGGCTGATGCGCGCGCCGTTGGTGATCTTCACGTCGACGGCGTGCGGCCCGAGCGGCAGCAGGGCGGTTTGTCCGGCCGGCATGGAGATCTCCAGCAGCCCCTTGGCTGCGTCAGAGACCGAGACGCTGAGCGTCCGGGTGACGCCGTCCGGGCCGCGCATGGCGGCCGCGACCGTCTTGCCGGCCAGGTCCACCGGCCGGCCGAACTCATCGATCCACTGCCCGCCGATGTTGATGGTGTCGCCGCGCTTCCAGATCGCCTCCGATCTGGCGTCGCGCGGGATCTCGACCGCCGCCAGATCGGCCAGGGTGAACGGCCCGGCCGCGCCGGTCGGAACGACATCGGGCAGCATGGTGGTGACCAGCCGGTTCTCTACGTCCGACCAGTGCTCGACCGCCACCGTGTAGGGCGTCCCGCCGGCGCGGCCGACCAGTTCGACATCGATCGCACCGGCGCCGCTGATCGGCGCGATGACGGCGCCGCCGGAAACGGTCGTCGCGCCGACGATGCCACCGTTTTTCGGCCGGAAGATCACCCGGCCATGCGCCGGGATCGTCCCGTCCGGCAACCGGACGGGGCCAGCGATCTGTGTCGCCATGACTGCCCTCTTTTAGATGATGGTGATCGTGACCGGGCCGCTGCGCGGTCCCGGGATGCCCGAGCCGTTCAGCGGCTCGATCCAATAGCTGTGGTCGCCGACGCCCGGGGCCGGATCGGCCCATTCGTCGGCCAGGTTCGGGGCGCCGTATTCGGTCCCGACATGCACGGCGTCGTTAAAGGACGTGCTGTCGGTCGCCCGGAAGATGCGCGCCGCGGCATAGACCGGATCGTTGGGCGGGATGAAGGCCAGGCCGACCGACGATCCTGCCGCCGCGCCGGTAAAATGCTGCATGGCCGCCGGCGGCACGCTGTTGGCCACGGCGCGCAGGACCAGCGGTGCCTCAGGCACCCATCCGCTGACCCGATTGCCGCCCGTGCGGTTGCGGATCTGCGCCTCGTAATCCTGCCCGTCGACCAAGGCGGAGAGCACCTGCGTCGATTGCCCGGCGCCGACATCGACCGTCTGCCAATCGGCGATGCCGGCGCCCGGCGAGCGGAACCGCAGCTGCTGGCGCAGATCCTCGGGCTGGGCCGGCCAGACATATTCGATCATGGCCACGCCGCCCGTGCCCTCGATCACCGAGCCGGAGAGCGAGGCCGGCGCCGCGACGATCCGATCCTCGGAAATCGTCGCCCGCAGTGTGCGGGGCGGCTCCAGCGCCAGCGCGTCGGGATCGAAATCCCCCGGCTCGACCGAGGCGGCCTCGATGGAGAAGGTATGCGTCCCTGCGACGCGGGTCAGCATCGCCACCTCGACCACGCAATCGAGCCCGGTCTCCGCATGCTGGATGCGCAGGAACCGTTCACCGATGCAGTCGTAGCCGATCACCTTCAGCGTGCCGCTGACCTGCCATTCCGGCTGAGCCGCCCTGGCCCACCGCCAGATGATGCGCCATGCCTGGTTGTGGCTGTCGACGCCGTTGCACTCCTCCTCGGATCGGTCGCCGAGCGGGTTCAGCACCACCGCACCGCTGACCTCGCCGCTCCAGTCGCGGGCCGGCTCGACATAGCGCAGCGCATAGCTGCCCACCTCGTCCGGGCCGGTGGCCTTGTGCCGGATCGAGAGCGACAGGAAATCCTCATCGGTCAGTGTCAGCGTCGGCGCCGAATAAGCCCCGACCCTGAAGCCAAGCTTTCCGTCCGGCCGCTCGTAGAACCAGGCATCGCAGCACATCATCAGATGCGCCCGCACCTGTTCCCAGGTCATATCGCTGCGCAGCACCGTGTTGATGGTCCAGCGCCGCTGGGTGCCGCCGGCCCGGTTGGTCACCAGCTGGTCGGATATATCCGCCTCGGCCGCCACCTCATCCCAGTCCACCTCCTTGCCGAACCAGGTCGCGACATCGGCAATGACCAGCGCCGCGTTGTCGGTCCAGCCATGGGTATCGGTGCGCGGATCGTAGACCGTGTCGCAGCCGTCCCAGACCGGGGCATAGGCCCATTCGCGGCCACCGGGATAGATGTTCTGGAACTCCTCCATCGAGGGCCGGGCCGCCGACAGCGCCGCATAGGACAGGCCGGCGAAATCGTCGGACACCGATACCTCGGGGAAGGTCGCCCGCCAGACCGGATCGGCCTCCTGGCTGGAATGGCCGGTATAGGTGCGGATCGAGCCGTGATAGTCCGACGGTTTCGCCGGCGGGTTGCGCCACAGCACCGGATCGGTCAACACCCAGCCGTTGGCATCGGTCTCGACCGGCCATTTGTCCAGATAGTGCTGTACCGGCCCCAGCGTCGAGTGCGCGGCGATGATCACGCCGTAATGCCGCTTGCGCCGGTTGTCCGCGCCGAGCGGCGTCGTCATCGAGGCGCTGGAATAGGCCGCCAGCGCATAGGGGCCGCCCTTGCGCACCCGGCCATAGACGCGGTCCTGCCAGGACACGTCCTGGGCGTAGTTCGCCATGATCTCGGGCGGCGACGGCATCTGCGGCTTGGGCGCCAGGCTCTGGGCCAGCGCCGACATGCCGATGGACACCACGACGCGCGACAGGAACGAGCCGCCGGCCAGCCATGCGCCGGCATTCATGCCCACCGCGAAGGCGCCGCTGATCCCGGCGCCGGCGGCGGCGCCCGTGGTCAGGCCGACCCAGACGCCCTGGATGAACGGGATCACCGGCCCGGCCTCGGCGGGCGTGCTGAGGCAGGTGGTGGAAAGCAGCGCCGCCAGCGCCAGGCTACGGAGCCTCATAGCCAACCTCCCATGCGGCGGCGATCTTGAGCGGCACAACCGCGTTGACGGCGCCGGACTGGTCTTTCAGCGCCCATGTGCGGCCGAGGCAGAGCGCCATATGCGGCCGCGCCACGCCGCGTTCGGTCAGCAGCAGGATCACCCCGACATCGCCCGGGCGGGGCTGGCCGGTGCGCGCGAGGCCGGCCCGGTCGAGACAGGGCCCGACAGCGCCGACCGGATCGGTGAAGAACCGGGTCACGCGCTGGCACTCGGCCGCGCTTTCATAGGTCAGGCGCACGTCGGCGGCCGGATCGACGCCGCGCATGCGCAGGATCCAGTCCGCGCAGAGCGTCACGCAATCGTTCTCGCCCCACTGGTAGGTGACCCTCTGCCAGCGGTTCAGTTCTGCATAGAGCGGTGACATCAGCCGAAAAGCTTTTCTTCCTGGAACGTGTCGGTCGGCATGAAGCGCAGGGAACTGTTCGGCGCCCCGATCAGCCGGGCATGGTCCGCCACGGTGTATTGCAGACCGGGCGCGGTGTTGCGCCCGGTGAACGGCCCCTCGAAGGTCAGCGTGATCCGGCGTTCCAGCCCGCCCGACAGGTCGAACTCGATATGCCCGCCGCGCCGGGTGAGCCAACGCACCGGCGGATGGACCGGCGCGTGAAACTCGGCCATCGAGCCGATGGGTTGGAGCCAGAAGACGATATCGCGACCCCTGACGTAATCCGTGCCGAGCGCCCGGACCTGCGCGACCAGGTCGCCATCATCCGGGTCGGGAATGAAGGTCAGCGACAGCGAGCCCGCCGGCGCCTCGCCCTGGATCGAGAGCCGCAGTTCCGAACTGTCGATCAGCTGACTGCCGATCCATTCGCGGTCGGCCACGTCCATGAACCGGCCATCGGCGCCCAGCAGGAAGCGGAAAACGCCGTCGGCGGTGTCGATGGAGACCATGTCCATCAGCCCCACGGCATCGGCGCGCGGGTTGAAGCCGGCGGGAAAGATGTTCATGACCTGTTGATCCATTCCATGAGATCGAGCTGGGGCCGGGCCACGCGGTCCAGGCCGTATTCCGGCAGCCCCATGGCATCGGAACTGCCGATGAACAGGCCGCGCGCCAGCAGGTCGATAGCCGCGCCAGGCGGGATCGCCCGGCGCAGCATCTTGACCTGCAACGTGGTCGCCGCGCCGCTGCCCGACCTGCCGACCACCGCGAAGGGCCAGTCATTGTGGCTGAGATAGGAGCCGACCGGGATCGGCCGCGGCGCCGCACGCTCATCGACCACGATACTGGTCGCTCCGGCAGCCGCCCCGGCCGGACAGGTGATCTGCGGGCGCGGCTCTACCCATATGCCGCCCTGGTAGGCCCGCCATTGGCGGCTCCAGTCGTCGGCACCGCCCAGGTCGAACACGGCGGGATCGACCATCCGCATGCGATAGGCGTTCACCCGGCCCTCGCCGCGCAAGATCAGCGCGCGCCAGGCGCCGATCATCGCGGGCGGAAAGACCAGGGACGGAGCGCCGACGAAGCGCGGCATGCGGTTATAGACCACCTGCTCCGATCCGTCCGTTCCCTCGGCCGGCGGCTGGCCGCGCCAGTCCGGGCGCCAATCCACGTTCAGCGCCCGGTTGAAGATCAGCGGCACGTCGATGATATCGCGGTTCACCTGGTGCCCCTCGCCTGCATGTCGCGCAGCTGGCCCGGCATGGCCTGACGCGCCATCTGCGCGGTGCGCATGTCGCCCGCCGTCGAAATCTGCGCCACCCGCGTATCGAAATACGGGCTGGGGATGATCTCGACCGAGGTGCGCTCGATCTCGGCGGCGCCTTCGGCAAGACGCATGGACACATCATGCGGAATGATCCGCGTGCCCGACGGCAGGTCGACGATCTCCCCGCCACGCTCGTTGATCCGGGTCAGGCCGCCGCGCCAATCGTTGGTGCCGTTGGCATTGGCACCGATCTTCGGCAGGAGGCCGCCGAACCACTTGCCCATGCCGGTGCCGCCCCAAAGGCTCATGAAGGCACTGTCCGCCCACATCTTCGCCAGTTGCTGAAGGACCGAGCGCAACGCATCCTTGAAGGACGATGCGCCGGATACCAGATCGCCGAAGGTCGATTTCAGGCTGTCGCGCCAGCTGTCGGTCGATTCCTTCAGCTGCTTCAGCCCCTCGTTGGTCCGGGTCAGCGCCGCGATTTCCTTGCCGCTCTGGCTGGTGGCCGCCACCTTGGCCTCGCGCAGGTTTTCCCAGACCGTGGCCTCAGTATCCGACATCCAGAGCGTGGCTTTCAGCTTTTCGCTTTCCTCGCGCAGGCGCTTCAGCACTTCCTGCAAGGGCGTGAGCTTGGCCGCCGCCTTCGACCCGGACTTGCCGGCCTTGTCGGCAGCCGCCGCGAGCCCGCCACCCGCACCGCCGGCACCATCGCCCAGGCTGTTCGCCGCATCCTCGGCAGACTTGGCGATCAGACCGTTGATCCGGGCGACCGATTGCAGCGGGGCACTGACCTGAGACCAGACCTTCTTTAGATCACCAGCAGCCCTTGCAGAGGCATCCTTTGCATTTGATGACGCGTTGCTGAGTCCAGCAATTACGTCCTGGAATGGCTCGGCCTCGCTGAGAGTCGTTCCGAACAACTTATTGAACCCGGCAGCAATCCGGGACAGGAACCAGGAAAAGTTCGCCAGCATGTCATGCAGACCGGCGAAGAATATCCGCTTCATGGATTCCACCCCTGCCTCGATGGCTGCTGGCACCATGTCGAACGCCATACCGATTCGCTCGAACACCTCGGCGGCAACGTTCCGCAGTTCGGCGAAGGCGCCCGCGACGCCCCCTGTCGCCTTGATCAGCGCTGCCATCCCGGTGACGGCCCGATAGATCAGCCCAACCGGCGAATTCGCGATCATCAATCGGAACGCATCGGAAATCCCGGTGACCTCATCGACGGCCCGCGCCGCGGATTTCGTGAGATTCCACAACCCCGATGCAACCGACGACACGATGGTCACCATCGACGACATGAAGTTGACAAGGATCCTGACGGCACCCGCGATCCCGTCGAACACCACCCGCAGGCCGCTACCCTTCGTCATCAGCGACACGAACGACTTGGCGATGGATTCGACCATGGGGGCGAAGGCGGCGCCGAGGGTGTTGCGCACCCCCCGCATGACGATCCCCACTTCGCTCAGGCTGGCCTTCATCGAGGCGAGCGCGCGAACGGTTTCATTGCTCATGACGCCGCCGAGCGCCTTCGCCCGCGCGGCATATTCCTGCATCGCCTTGCCGCCGTTCTTCAGCAGCGGCAGCAGCGCGGTGCTGTCGGAAGCGATGGCCTCCATGTAGAATGTGAAATCCTGCTGGTTGACGTTGGCCTTTTCCAGGCTGTCGACGTAAAGCTGGAGGGCCTGCGGACCCGACAGCTTGCGGAACTGATCCGCCGTGACGCCGACCTTGGGCGCGATCACCTCGAAGAAATCCTTCATCGGCCCGCCGCCGGTCGAGATGAAATCGCCGACACGGTCGTTCATGTCCTTCAGGATGTCGGCCAGCTTGTCCTGTTCGACGCCGACGGTGCGCGCCCCGGCCGCCCAGGCCTGAAACTCCTCGGGC
The DNA here is from genome assembly GCF_030234105.1 of Paracoccus sp. SSJ. Taxonomy (NCBI): domain Bacteria; kingdom Pseudomonadati; phylum Pseudomonadota; class Alphaproteobacteria; order Rhodobacterales; family Paracoccaceae; genus Paracoccus; species Paracoccus sp. SSJ. The sequence continues at coordinate 71,899 of NZ_JASSPE010000002.1, forward strand.
ATGGCGTTGGAAAGCCGCGACAGGTTCTGAATCTCGCCGGCCGCGTTGATCGCCGAAACCGACAGCCCGGCCAGGGCCGTCGCCGCCACCGCAGCGCCCTTGCCCATGGCGGCGGCGGCATTGGTGCCGATCGACGACAGCGCCCCTTGCAAGGACCGGACACCCGGGACGTTCCCCAGCGCGCCAAGCCTCTTGCTGACATCCGCGGAAAACCGCGCCAGGCCGGCTTTCGCTTGCCTCATCCCTTCCTGAAGGGCAGCTTTATCCAGTGACAGGCCGACCCGAAGGCGGCCAACCGTCGCAGAACTGGTCATTTGTCGTCTCCAGGCAGGAGGATATCCATGAGGGCGATTGCAGCCATCGTATTTTCAATGATGGCGTTTCAGGCGGCAGCACAGGACGCGCTGCCGCCTATTGAGGAAGTTGCCAAATCGATTTCTGGAAAGGAGGTTCTAGCCGAGGGACAAATAGGAAAGCTGTCGGGAGATTGGTCCTTCAGAACATCAGACGACATCTACTCGGTCGAACTGGCCGTAGATCGCGAAACCCTTGCTGCAATTAAAGACTGCAAGCTTGAATTATTTCCCCGGGGTAATGAGTGCAACGCAGTTGCCAAGGCGGAAATTTCAATAAACGGCCCAAGGATATCCTTGATCATCTACGAAATCATCCTCCAGCCCGAGCCCGCCACTGATCCATCGTGATGGCGGGCAACCGGGCCTTGGCACCGTCCAGATACATCCGCAGATCCTGCTTTGGCTTTGGGCCGCGCCGCAGCATCTCCGAAAGCTTCGGCAGCTTCTTGACGCGTTGCAGCGCGGCTGAAGCCCAAGCCGCCGTCAGGATCACATCCTCATGCCGCTCGATCCGGGCCCGGGCGGCATCCATCTCGAACAGCAGGAGGCGGGGCGTGATCATCCAGAACCGCTCGGGGCACTGCCCCAGCGATAGCCACGCCTCGTAGAGCCGGGCGAGGTTCAGCGCCTCGCCTTGCCCTTTCCCGCCTTGCCCGCACCCTTCTGTTCGGGGAACGCCGCCGTCAGCAACTTGCCGGGCAGAGCCATATCCGCAGCCAGGAGCATCTCCGCCACGTCGCCCGGCGCATCGGGATGATGACGCTCCAGCGCCACGTCGACGATGCGCAGCAGGACGCTGAAATCCGGCAACTCGCCCTCTTCCTGCCCCAGGTTCTGGATCGGGTCGAGATTGGCGCCGTATTGCTCCTGGAGCTTGGCGACGCCCCGCAGACCGAGGGCCAGGCAATATTCCGCGGCGCCAAGTTTCGCGATCACCTCGCCGGTGAAACCCGCCATGATCAGCCCCCGCTCACGATCTGGGCCGAGAGCCGGAACGTGGCCTCGGCGGTCATCTTGTCATCGATCGGCGCCGTCCGGGCATAGCCCTTGAGAAAGGCCGCGAACGACTCCGGTGCGGCCGCGCCGGCCAGGGTGATCTCCAGAATGACCTCCTCGCCAGACGCCTTGATCGATTGCAGCAGCACGTCGGTCGCCGATTCCGGGATGTAGTTCATCGGAATGGTGATCTCGCCGCTGTCGATCAGGCCCGCGATATACTGCCGGCGGCGGCCGGGAGATTTCATATGCGTAACCTCGACCTCATCGACCTGCTCATCGGGCAGGGCGAGGTCGCCGATCAGTTCGATTTCGGTAAAGGTCGGGGTCGCGCCCCGCCCGATGCGCACCGTCGCGCCATAACCAAGCATACCGTCCGGCATGGTGTTTCACTCCAGGTCTGGATTTCAGGGAAGGGTTGCGACCGGCCGCCAGGATCGCAGCCGGAAGCTCATGACAAGGGTGCCGACATTGCGTTCCGCCATGGTGTTGGTCACGACGCTGGTGTCTTCCAGCGCGCAGGCCCGGTCGAGCCTGCGCAGCGTCGCCATCACGATCGCCTCGATGACCTCGCTGTCATCGTCCAGATCGTCCTCGACATCGTCGCCGCCGAGCCGACGGACGGCGACCTGCAACAGCGTCCCTCGCGCAGTCGTGGTCTGGGTGTCGCGTTCGCAACGCTCCTGCGGCGTCAGAACGCCGATGACCGGGAGGCTGGCCGCATCGATAGAACCCGTCCAGACCTTCGGTGCGGTGAAGCCCGCAAAGCGGGCATTGGCGGTCAGCGCCGCGAGAACGCTCGCGCGGTATGCGGATCGATAATGCGGCATGTCAGGCACTCAGTTGGAGTTCGCAAATCAGGAAGGCATCGGCGGCAGGCGAGCCGGAATGATAGACCGTCATCACCTTGTAGCTGCGCCCGTCGGGAACCAGGACCAAGTCGCCGCGCCGGGCTTCGGGCGCCAGGTCGCGGCGAACGCGCCAGCTCGGCGCATCGATGCGGACGATCTGGCCATCCGCCCCCTCGACCTCGATCGGCGCCTCGCGAAAGAGCGACTGGATGTCGCGTTCCGCACCGTCCTGCGGGATGAACCGGACCTGGTCGCCGAACGCGCCGGAAAGCAGCCCGGTCATCCCGAGGAACAGGCGGGACATCAGGCCTCGGGCTCCGCCGGTGCAGCGCCGTTCAGGCGGACCTTGCCGGTGCCGGACGGGTTGGCCGCCGCCTCGATCGCCACGCCGATGAAGATCGCGCCGGCGGCGGGGCTGACGGTGCAAAGGCCGCTGGCCGGGGTGACGTAGACCGCCGCGCCGACAGTCCAGGCCTGCGCCGACACCTTGCGCAACTCATAGCAGCCGACCAGATGGACCTCGACCGGATCGCCCAGGGCCGCATCGTGACCGGCCACGCCGGCCAGCACTCCTGCAACCACGATATCGCCGGAATTGACCGCCGCCGGCGCCGGGATGGAAACCGAAGTTCCCTTTTGCAGATAGTTTTTCATGTTCCGCTCCGGAATTTCAGTGTGATGAACGACAAGAGCCGCCTCGCGGGCGGCTCTTTGTCAGGGTGATCTCATCGGCGCCGGTCAGCCGGGGTTCTTCCAGCCGCCGCGGAAGTCGGCGGCGCCGAAGCCGAAGTCGTGTTCCACCGTCATCGAGAAGCCCTGCGTGCCGAAGGGCTCTTCGGTGCGGACACGGGGCGCTTCCTGCCCTTCCAGGAAGCCGTAGACCCAGCACGGCGCGCGCTCGGACAGCAGATACCAGGCGCCGTCCTCGATTTCCGTGGTCACCACCGGCTTCAGCTTGCCGGAGAACGGGTTGACCGCTTCCGTCGCGGTGGGCGTGATCTGCGCCACGAACATTTCGGCCGCCGTTTCGTTTTCCGGTCCGACCAGCAGGATGGACGGCGACAGGTTCAGCTTGAGCCCGTCGATCGATTCCTGCACGCGCATGGCGGCCCGGCCGGCCGAGACCGTATCGGCCTCGATCTCACCGCCCGCAGGGGCGAGGTTGTTGCGGGACGCGTGGAACAGCGGGTTGCCGTCCGACAGCACCGCCGTCAGCGCCCCCGAATAGAAGGTGCGCTCCTCGAAATGCGCTACCGTCTCGCCGTAGCTCGACAGCAGATCGTTGATCGCCCCCAGATCGTCGTTGATCATCATCTGACGGCTGATGGTCAGACCGCGCGCATAGGGCACGATCACGGCGGTCTCGCCGCTTTCCCCGAAGGTGCCCCATTTGATCTCGCCTGTCTCGCCGACCGGCAGCAGCATCGGGAAATCACCCGCCCGGACCAGCGGCATGGGCCGGAAGTCGCGGAAGTTCTTTTTCTTCGAGATGCTGCGATAGGTCGGCTGGAACTCGCTGTAGCGTTCCAGCAGCACCTTGTTCAGCGCGTTCTGGAAGATCGCCGGGAAATCCGAGGTCGAATGCGATGCATCCATGAACACGGTGACCTTGTCGCCGGCCGAGCGGATCTTGCCCCGGTGCCCGATGGCGGCCGCGGCCATCTCGACCAGCGACATATCCATGTAGGGACGGGCCGCCGGCGTCGAGGGATCGCGGCCGGTAATCTGGGCATGCAGCGCCGACGCCATCGCCGTGCGACGCGTCGAGCGCTCGTCCCGGATGATGGAGCTGCGCGGCGCACCGGGCCGGGCCATGGTGGCGCCCCTGGCATGTTTCATCTTGTACTCCTTGGTGGCCTGCCTGATGGTCAGCCCGCGCTTGATCCAGCCCATGGCGATATCCGCGCCGATCTTACGCGAAGCCGCAAAGTTGAGGATCGCCGTGGCGTGGGCGTTGGGTTCGTCCTCTTCCTCGGCTTCGGTATCGACCTCTTCTTCGGCCTCGGGATCGTCGTCCTCTTCGGCTTCCGGATCATCCTCCTGTTCGAGTTCGGGATCGTCCTCTTCGTTCAGTTCGGGATCGTCCTCTTCCAGGCGCTCCTCTTCTTGATCGTCCATCTGTGCGCGCCCCTGCGCCTTTTTACCCTTCGGCATCGCTTTCCCTTTCTGCTTGGGTTGAGACGGCGCGGCCATCATCGCCGCGATCATCGATACGTTGGCCTGCCTCGCCAGCCCGTCACCGATCTGCCGCAGGCTTTCGGGAGCCTTCGGATAGAGTCGGTAGTCGAAGAGCGCCGCGGCGGCCGCGTCGGTGCCCTCATCGGTTTCCGTGGCAAAACCCGCTTCGACAGCGTCAGGGCCGTCGAAATAGGTTTCCGCCTTCATTATGTCGCGCGCCTCCTCGACCGAGATGCCGGCGCGTGCGGCGTAGATGCCGGCATAAGCATTCGCGAGAACCGAGAGCGATTTCGCCGCGTGCAGGTGATCGTCCTCTGTTCCACGCCCCTGCGTCCACCAGTTGGCCGGATCGTGGACCATCATGATCGAGCCCAGGGGCATGACGATCTTGTCGCCAGCCATGGCGATCAGCGAGGCGGCCGAGGCGGCGATACCCTCGATGATGACCGTGACCTCGCCGTCATAATTCTTCAGCGAGGTATAGATCGCCTGTCCCTCGGTCGCGATGCCGCCGCCGGAGTTGATACGGACGGTCAGCGGCCCCGACATGCCCGCGATCATCTCGCGAACCGTCTTGGCCGTGAAGCAATCCTCTTCCCAGAAGGAATTGCCGACCGTCCCGGTCAGGAAGATTTCATTCATCGTTGTGGTCCTTGTCGGTAAAGGTCGGATTTTTCCTCGACACGTCCGCACGCGGATCGCTGTCGAAGGGCAGGCCCAACTGGTCGGCCTCCTCCTTGTCCTGCAGCTGCTCCTGCAACAGCCGCTCGGGATCGACGCCAAGCTGGCGAACGACGCCCTGACGCGACTGGAACCCGGAGCGAACCGCCTCGCGCAGCGCCCCGAACTCCCGGGCCGGATCGACCAGGATGCGATGCGGCGGCACCCAACTAAGCCTGACAGTGCGGCGATCTTCCCAGATCAGCCTCTGGAACATCTCGTCATCCTCGGCCTCGGCCCAGGCCTCGACGAACCAGCGGCCGAAGGGATGAAGGAACATCGGCACCATCATCAGCCATTGCCAGCGGGAGATGTTCCGATCCATCTCCAGCCGGCCGATGCGGGCGGAACTGAAGTTCACCCCGCTGAGATCGCCGGTCAGCGCCTCATAGGTGATGCCGACGCCCATGGCCGCCGACCGCAGCACGCTCTTCTGGAAATCGCCGAAATCGCCGACTTCCGGCGGGTCGGAGAATTCCATCTCCTCGTCTTCGGCGATCTCCATGATCACGCCGGGCTGGAGCGTCCCGCCGAGTTCGTCTCTCGGCTTCCGATCCGCGCCCATGCGGTGAAAGGCGGCGAAGCATGCGGCGATCTTCTGGCGCATCAGATGCGCATCTTCCGAATCGTCGATGTTCAGCAGCTTTTCAGCGATGGGCGTGTACCAGCTGACGCCCCTGGTTGCCCCCGGCCGGTCGAAGGCCCGGAAAACATGGATGATGTCTTCCGCCGGCACCCGTTCCGAAATGTAGGGCGACGATCCGGGGCGCCACTCGCCGCCGGGATGCTGCGTGAAGAGCCAATAGGCAACCCGGTCTCCGGTGTCCTTGTCGTACTCGATGCCCTCGCGGATCTCGTTGCCCTCGATCGAACGGCCGAACCGGCTGTCGTCGATATAGTCCGGCTCCAACACCTCGATCTGGAGAGGCAGCGCCAGCCCGGCATTTGCCGGGCGGTGCCTGCGGATCAGAACCTCGCCGGCATCGACGATGGTGTTCATCGCCGCAGTTTGCAGCCCGTAGAAATTCAACAGGCCGTTGCGATCGATATCGGTGGTGTCGAGGTGATCCTCGATCAGATCGAGGCCGCGCGCGCGAATCCTCTTCTGGACCTCATCGGCCAGCCCTTTCGAAGGCTGGATCTTCGGGATGATACCGTCTCCGACCACGTTGCCGGTGATGACCTGCTGCACGCGCGCCGAGAACGGCGTGTTGCGGATCATGTCCCGCGCATAGAACGCAATCATGCGCCGGTTGCGGCCGGCAAGGTCGGCATCCGACCCGCTGGGACGAATCCCGTCGTTGCGATAGCCGAGCCTCGCGGCACGGTAATGCATGGCGATGGTGCGGGCCTTCTCGCGCTGCGCCGCCCGGCGCGGCGACAGCGCCATGATGACGCGATCGAGAATGTTCATGTCACCCCCGGGAGAAGGTCGGCAGATGCAACCCGCCGCGCCGCGACAGGCCGGCATCCAGTTCCGCCTCGATGACGGCGGCAAGCTTCAGCATCTCATCGAGGCTGCGGAAGGTGACCTTCTCGCCCGCCACCTCAAGCGAGGTGACCCCCTTGGCGATGTTCGCCTTGAGCGCGGCAAGGTCCGCTGCTGTATAGGCCATCAGAGCCACCTTCCTCGTTTCTGGATCCAGCCACCGCGACCAGGCGCCGCGGCTGCCGCATGCACCGCCCGGCGCGCCGACGGCGGTGCGACTGGCGCCGGCGGTGTCGCCGCATCATCGGTTTCGTTTTGCTCGGCGGCGGGCGCCTCATCCTCTGCATCCACCGCGACCAGGATCAGGTGCGGGTTCTTTTCGCCCCACGACGCCCAATCGACGGGATCGGACCAGTCGATCCGCTCGCCGCCCTTGATGATATGCATCGCCCGCGCCTGGACGAGATGGTCCAGGCTTTCGTTGCGCACCATGCCGGGCCGCTTGGCCCAACCGTCATCCTGCCGGCGCTCGGCGGTGAACTCGGTCAGGTGATCATCACCCATCCATTCCGGGATCAGGCACGCATTGATATGCCCCGCATCCGCCCGCAGCGATGCCATGACGGCATCCTTCAGCCGATCCGTGGCCATGAACAGGATACTGATATCCTTGGCCACCCGGCGGCGCTTGGCCTTCTGGCTGGCGCTTTCCGGCGCCTTCAGCCAGACCCGGTCGGGCTTTTTCAGCCCGCCCTCGCCCCGGGTCAGATACCACCGATGGCCCTGCCCGGCGCGGCGGCGACTGCGATAGAACCGATAGGCGTTGTCGGTCGTGGCGCCGCCGCCATGCATGTCGATACCGATGGAAAGCGCCGTCATCCGGGCGCCGCTTCCCGCAACCGGCCAACTGCGATCCGCCAGAGGTTCGAGAACCACCCAGTCCTCGGCGATTTCGAACGGCTTCACCGTCCTTTCGTCGTCGCCCGGGGCCTGGAACAGGTCGAACCTGTCGATCGGCATATGCTGGCCGTTCTCGCCCCAGGCCGTCGCCCCGACGACGAACCGGGTTCCCTGAACGTCGACGGACACCGTGATATAGCGGGCCCAGGCCGGGGCGACGCCTTTCGGCAGGTCCATGCCGCGGGCCTTTTCGCGCAATCCCTGCACGGTCACCTCCAGTTCGGATATTGCCGAGCGCGGGAAATACGGCTGCGCAAGGCCGGTGTTCATCACCGTCTTGAGCTTTTCCTCATCGCCCGTGGCCTCGAATGTCTGGACCGCCTGCCGGTATTGCGTCACCAACTCTCTCCAGGACGCAAAGGCCGCTGCGGCGCCGTCGAGCCAATAGCTCAGCATGTCCGTCTTTCGAACCAGCCCGCTTTCTATCGGCACCAGGGCCGGCAATCCGTCCGGGCCCGGCACGCTGCTTTCGTGCAGCCACCGGCCGGCGCTGTTCAGTTCGCGCTTCAACTCGTGGCCGAATCCCTGGCGGCAATGCGGGCAGATCATCTGCGCCGCCTCGCCGGCCTCCATGGGGTCCGCGCTTTCGGGATAGCGCAAGCGCCGGAACGACGGCTCGAACTCCTCGCCGCAGATCGGGCACGGCCAATACCACCGCCCGCGCGTTCCATGCGGATAGAGCGACAGCACGCCGTATTCCACCGGCGGGCAATCGTGCGGCGTGACCGGCTTCCACGCTTCGTCCTTCAGCGGCGCGCCCGGGCTGCTTTCGACAACCACCATGCCGCGCGAAAGATAGGTCCGCGCCCGGGCCCGCATCAGCGAATAGGCATCGCCCTCGCCGTCGATGCTTTCCGGGAAGTGGTCGTAGTCGGTCCCCAGGACGAGACGGATGGTCGCCGAACTGAGCTTGGTGATCGTCGGCCAGTCCAGGGTCAGCTGCGTGCCGCCCGTGAACAGCTTGTGATAGATATTGTCGGACCCCCTGCCCTGCGCCTGCCGGGCGCGAAGTTCCGGGCTGTTGCGCACCATCGGCGCTATCTTGTTGCGCTCGAACTCGGCCGCCGCCTCGCGCGTCATCTGGAACAGCGCCACCCGCCCCGGATCGGCGCAGATCGTATAGGCGATGGCGGATTGCAGCATCTGCGTCTTGCCCGACTGGGACGGGCCGCAGAATGCCATGCCGCGATAGGCGCGCGACGCGATCATGTCGGTCGGCTCGACCATGTACGGCGTCACGTCGCGGCGGAACGGCTGCCACTGCCCGGAGACGTTGACCCGCATATACTTTTCCGCCGCTTCGGTGACCGAGATCTTCTCGGCCGGCCGCCAGGCGGGAATCGCGAATTTCAGGGCAACGCGCGGGTCGGCATAGGGCGGCAACGGTTCGAAGCTGTCGAGCGTCCGCATCCCTTGCGCACCTTCTTCAGATCAGAAGCCGCGCCCCCGGTTCAACGTCCGGCAGGTCGCGGCCCTGCAATTCTTCCTCATCGATCCTGTCCGCGATGGCGCTCAGGATGTCGGCGCCGATACGGCCCACCGCCGCCACTTCCGGCGGCGCCAGGTCCAGCTCCCGCTCCAGACGGTCGGGCATGGATTCGATGCCGTCGCGGACGATCTTGCCGACGCTTTCCAGCAGCTCGATCACATCGGTCAGCGGCACCAGCTGGCCGCGCCGGCGCTGCGCCTCAGACCAGCGCATGTCCGCTTCGGCCAGTTCGCGACGCTCTTTCGCGCTGAGTTGCGCGGCCGGGTTGTTGACATCGACGCCCAGGAACTCCGCCCGCAGCAGGTTGATCTGGTTCTCGTTGTGCCGCGATCTGGTTTCGGCCTCGGCCTCGCGCGCATGGCGCCAGGCCCAGCAATGCGACAGGCGCAACACGTAGGCCCGGCCGTTGCCGCCGACCTGCGCCACCGGCATCCCGTCGCGGATCCATTTCGAAACCGTGTTGACGGTGGTCGAGAGCGCCTGGGCGATCTCTTCCTGGTTCATGTCCGCGTCGAGCACGCCGTCCGGCAGCGGGAAGCGGCGGAGCTTTTCGGCAAGATCGTCGCCGACCTCGACGTCGAGGAGCTTTGGCGCATCATCCTGCGCCGGCGTGTCAGACCCCAACAACAACCCCATCTCCCTGATTTCACTGGCCTAAAAAAATTTGCGAACATCGGGGCGCGAATGACCCCCGACAGATCGTTTTCGAGGAAGGACCCGACCGGATTTCAGTCGGCCGAGGCCCGCCGCTCGACCATCTTCGCGAAGGTCCGACGCAGGTGCCCCGGAAGCCGGTCCCGAAAGACCTCCTCGGCCCCGTCGAAGAACCCGAGCCGCTTGTCATAGGTCGGCATGTACCGGGTGAAATGCAACACCTTGGCAATCGACCCGTCGGGGTTGCGCTTCCAGATGCCCGGAGAAAGTTTCGATCCCTCGCGCGGAACGAAGAACCCGGCCCTGCGCTTGTTGCGCTTCCGCGCCACCTTCGTTGTGTTCGAGGTGGTGTCGCGCTGCGCCTGCACCGCCGAAAGCGCCTGGTTGCGCTCTCCGGTCGACCAGTTGCCATGCGCATCGAGCTTGGCGCCGCCGGCAGGAACCGCCGCAGCGATGATGCCCGTATATGCCAACCGCGCATCCAGCAGACCTTCCAGACCAGTCTGGCCGCGCTGACCGCCGAACTCCTGAACCTTCAGGTAATGCCGCTTTCCGACCGTGGGCCGTTCGATCACTTCGGCCTCAAGATTGCTGGGCCGCGCGCCCCTGATCGTGAAGGCGTTCTTCGTGAACCGGGTCGGTCGGTCAAAGACTTCGCCCATCCGGTCCTGCACATGCTTCAGCACATCGGCCGCGGTGTCGTTCAGCGCCCAGGTCGCGGCAACGTTGATATCGCGATCCGCCAACCGGGACATATTGGCCTGCAACTCCCGATCATCGACGCTGATCTTGAGCATCACGGCACCCCGGAAATGAGAAGCGCCCGCGAGGATTTCTCCTCGGGGCGCACCTGTGGTCACTGCAATAGGTCAACTATTTTTGGTGCACCGTCAATCCCCTTTTCGCCAAGGCGACAGTTCAGGCAGTCCATCCACCAGATGAACATACGTGAGCGCCAATGAATTGCCCAGAACGGACAGGAGATGGAGGAGCGCGCCATACCAATTCAGATACGTCCGGCGCGCCGCGGCAATGCTGGCAGGCGTCCCCGTGTAGATCACCGGACAAGCAGGAAACCGGCGCTCTCGGCGAACTCGGTGTCTGTCCCGCCAGACCCAGATATCGCCCTTGACCTCATGGGCGGTGAAGCCGGTATCCGTAGCATCCCATCCGCACGGAACAACCGCGAACCGCTCGCGCTGCCCCCAATCCGGCACCCGCCGCGCCCGGGCGCATTCAGCAACCAGCAGCGCCATGCGCCTGCCGCCCACCCCGATGGGCAACGCCTCGACCGCCGCAGCGATGATCTGCGCATCGGGATGCGGATCGCTGGTGCCGCCGCCATCGACCCGACAGCCCAGCTCACGATGGCGCTGCAGGATCCAGATGGTGTCGACCCCGGGCCGGTCGAACTCATGCGCCCCGGTTTCATCGAAATCGATCCGGGCATGTTCGACCGCAAAGGCCCATTCCAGCGCCTGCTGGATCGTCATCTCGCGCACGGCGGCGCGCCTCGGCCACATCGCGTTCATGCCGCCGGCCCCTCTTTCCGCTTTTCGTCCTGCATGGCCCTGATCTCGGCCATGTCGCGATGCCAATGGGCGTGGAACGCCTTCTGATCCTCGGTCGCGATACGCGCCGCGATATTCTCCTCGGCGATCCGCAACCGGCGCTGGTTGTCCGCCGCCTCCTCGCGCAACTGCTTTTCCTTCCAGCCGCCTTCGACGAAAGGCGGCGGGCCGTGCCGCTTGACCTCCTGATACATCTCGAAGGCCCAGCCCTCGGCCACGGCCCGGAACCCGAGGCGCGAGGTCATCATGCTGCGCACATAGGGATAGGTTTCCGGCGGGGCCGGTTTCAGGATCATCGCCGTTCGCCTGATCTGCGCCTCGGTCGGCCATTCGCCCTTGACCGACAGCGCCACGATATGATCGCGCAGCCCGGCCAGTTGCTCATCATCCAGATAAGCCAGCCAGGACCGCAGCCGCGCCAGCATCTTCGCATGGGCTTCCGCGCTCATGCGCCGGCCCTCGCCGTCCTTGCCGCGCTTCAGCCCCGCCAGAGGTTCCAGCAGCAGCGTATCAACCCGCTCTTCGGCTTCAGCCTTTGTCCCCGTCATCGCCATCGTCATCTTCTCCAGCCTGCTGACTTATCCACAAGCCACACCGGCTGAAGTCCGGGCTCGGCCTATATCCTTTCATTTCTTTTCTTCTCGTTTCTTTTCCTTTCAGCGGTCACAGAATCCGGGCAAAAAAAGGGGCCGAACGCGCAGGAACACGGAAAATTCCGTGATCTTCCGTGTTCATTCCGTGTTTTTCTGTGATTGTTCCGGAATATTCTGTGACGGTCACAGAATGTGACAGAACCGCACGAACCATCATCCGCCCTCCTCGATCTGGTATTCGTCGAGCGCGCTGCGGATGAACGCCTCGCGGCGCTGGCTGTCCGGATAGCGGTTCTCCAGCCAGTCGTTGAAGCGATCGACAAAGGTCGGATCGCGCAGCAGCTGCACGGCGCGAATCCGGGTTTCGATCATCTCGCGCAGATCCTTGACCCGCTTTGCCCGCCGCCGTTCATCGCGCTCGGCCCTGTTCTTGCGGCTCGACTTCATCGCCTGCAGGGCGACCTCGGTCACCACGGGATGCGCGAGGCGGATTTCGCCGTTATCGCACATCACGCGATGCCAGTTGTGCAGCGGTGAGACCTCGCGGCGGCAAAGCGCCTGCCAGTGATCGACCGAGATGCTGAGGGTTTTCGCCAGCAGCCTGTCATCCGTCGGCAACGTGCCGATGGGCGTTTCATCGTGGCTCTCGCAGAACAGCAGGAAGCCGAACCAGCCGACCTCCGGTTCGGCGAGGTTGCGGAACACGCTCTTGCGCCAGCGCTTCAGGTTCCACGGCACGAAGAAATGCGCATCCAGGCGATCCTCGGCCGAGATGGGGTATTCCGGCAGATCGGAGGTCGATACCAGCCCGAGGCTGCGATTGGCCGCGCTCATTCCGCACCCCCTGTCGCGATCTCTCCCCCGCAGGCCGCATAGCCGGCGAGGTCAACCCAGTTGTCGGCATGGGCCGGATTGGTGGCGCCGCGAACGAGCTTGAGGCCGGCCATGTAGAGCGCCACGTCGAGCACGGTGCGCGGCCGGTCACCGCGCGCGGCGTCCAGGGCATCCCAGACCTGCGCGATGGCAGCAAAGCCGTCCTCGGCGCGACCATGGGTGGCGGCGCGGTCGCGGGTGACGTAATCGCCCGCCGTGGATAGGATTTCGGTGCGGATCACGACTTGTCCCTCTCGATCCGTTGATGTTCAGGCCGACCGACGATCCGTTCGGCGAGCTGCCGCAGGGCGGCATGCGCAGCCTGGGGCGTCACCGCCAGCAGGGCGGCGAGGAAGATCATGACCCCGTCACGGATGCCGGCGCGGTATGCGTTCTGATGGCGGATGCGGTGCTTGCTCACAGCAGCACCCCCTGATGCAGCGTCTGGCCGTCCTCGCGGTTCATGAACCGGAATGCCGGTTCGGCGCCCTGCCGGTTGCGGTCCCAGATGAACCAGGCATTGCGCTGGGGCGGGCTGCCCTCGCCGGTGAAATCCAGCTTCCAGCGCATGAGGTAGCAATAGGAGAACGGCTGTGCGTCCAGCAACGCCCCGAGGCCGTTGGCCCGCGCCGCCGGCCAGTCCCAGGACAGCAGCAGGGCAAGGTAATCCCAGCCCGGCATGTCCAGCGTGTGGCGCAGCCAGCGACCGTGGCCGTCCCGCGCGTTGATTTCGCAGAATGGCGGATTGGTGATGATCGCCCGCGCCGGGCTGCGGTCGAAGGAATAGAAATCGCCGATGGTCGCATCCTCGCAACCGCGGTCGATCAGGTCGGATGCATGGCAGGTGATGCCGGCGGCGCGGATCTCGCGCACCAGCGCCCCATCGCCGCAGGCCGGTTCCCAGACGCTACCGCATTCCCGAATCCGGGCGCCGTCGCGGGCCAGCAGGCCGCGCACGGCTTCCGGCTGGCCTGTCGGATAGAAATCCTCGGCACGGCGCACCTCGACACGCGGCCGGACATGGATCGGGGCCTCAGGCATCAGCGGCAGCGGCTCTTTGACCGTCGCACCCTGGCCGCTGATGGCCCGGAAAAGCGGCTTGGCGGAGGGCGCGGTCATTGCCGAAACCCAACATGCTTGGCGAAATGCAGCCTGTGGAACGTAGTCGTCAGACGATCAACGATTGGCCGAGGATCGAAATCGCCCTCGTTCAGGCCATAGGCGCAAGCGTCAGCCAGCAAGGCAATCGCATCCTCGGGACGCGCTTCATGAGCCAGGGCCTCTTCCCACAACGCAAAGGCGGTCTCCGCGACGCGCTTCTGTTCATTGCTCATGCCGCTACCCCATAATTTTCATACACACCTTTATTGACCGCCAGAATATCAGTGTGTATATAAATCCCATGGAACTGGATTGGGACGAACAGAAGCGCGAACGCACCCTGCAGGAGCGGGGCCTGGACTTCGCGTCCGTCGCGCACGCGGACTGGGATGCCGCGTTGACGGTCGAGGACAGCCGCACGGATTACGGCGAGACCCGCTTCGTCAGCCTCGTCCCTGTCGAGAACCGGCTTTGCGTGGTGGCCTGGTGCTGGCGCGGCCAGAAGCTGCGCGTCATCAGCCTGCGGAAGGCCAATGCAAGGGAAAGGAAACGCTATGAAGAAACGTGAGCCGCTGATCGGCAAGAACGGCGAAGTCCGCGAGCTGGACGATACCTTCTTCGCGACTGCGAAGCGCGGCCGCCCGGCCATGCCGGCCGCCGAACGGAAGGTGCGCATGAACCTGATGATCGAACCCGAGATCGCCACCGCGCTCGACAAGCTCGACAACAAGAGCGCCTTCGTGAACGAAGCGCTACGCAAGGCGTTGGGGTGAACGACGGCAATCATGCCGCCCTCTCGCGCTCAGCCAGATAATCGTCGCGGCACTGCCGAATCGTGGCGATCACCGCCTCGACATCGACCGCGCGTCCCGAAACCATGCGGCTGCCGCGCGGCGCCGTCTCGGGCCGAGGATCGGGGCCGGCGATTTCGACACCGGGAACCGGCGCCAGCTTGACGCGGCGGGCACCCTCGCTCCCGGCCGGCCGATCCCGCTGCACCGTGCCCGCCCCGCGCAGATGGCCGTATTCGCGCAGGTGATGGTTGATGCCATCCTCGCTCATACCCAGGCAGCGGGCGGCCTCGGCAACCGTCGGGACGAAACTGCCATCGGGCAGCGCAAGGCCGCGCGGATCACGCAGCGCCGCCATCCGTCGCTGAAGCCGGGACAGATCGCCATAGGCCCGCAGGTGCTTGTAGATCGTCTTGGCCGTCACGCCGAGTTCGCGCGCTGCTGCCGCCACACTGACATAGCCCGAGATTGCTTCTGCTGGCCGTCCCGTCATTGCTTTCGCGCCCCCTTGATCCGTTGGAAAAACCTTTCCGACTGCGACTTGAACCGATCGGCCGCAGCGGAGGACTCGCCGGCCAGCCGCAGGGCCCGCCGATGGCGGGCCGCGTAATACCGCTGGGCGATGCGCCACCAGACCCGCATCACTGCACCTCCGGGTCGATGACCTGAAACACGGCCTCGGCGCCGACCAGCGCGATCACCTTCAGCACATAGCGAAAATGCGGGGCGTTCTCGCGGCGCAGCCAGTTGCGCACCGTGCGAGAGGTCACCGGGCGGCTGTCCGAGGTCAGAACCTCGGCCGCAAGCTCGGCCAGTTCGTTCTCGCTCCGCGCCTCGGGGAAGGCCCGCCAGAGCAGCCCGGCGAACCAGGCGCGCTCGGCCTCCTCGCCGCCGCATTTTCGGAAAGACATTTCAGATGGTCCTGTGCTGTTGTGTCCCCGTGCAGAAGGACGATCACCAGAACGGAAAGAGGGCGCGGGATGATGAACAGTCATGCCGCGTCCTCGGGAGGTTTTGCAGGCTCGGATGTGGGCCAGTTCTGATCGAACCACCGCAATGCCGCCAGAAATCGGCGAGTAGTGATGTCCGCACCGCGGCGCAGCGCGCCGAGCTTCTTCGTATCCCCAAACACGCGGTACGAGACCGTAGAATCGTCTACGATGCCGGCTGCCGCCTTGTACGCATCGGCTCGGGCTATGAGATCATCGATATCCATGCCCAATGGATGCGGTTTATATACCGTATTGTCAACGGTATTCTAACCGGATGCGGTTGGCGCGCTGGACGGTAAATTGACCGTATGTCGCAACTTGCTGAAATACTTGCCCGCATTGATCAGGCCCGCGAAATGTCGGGCGGCAAGCCCCTGTCTGATCAGGCTATTTCCAGTCTAGCTACCGGCAAGCCGCGAGGTGACTTGATCCGAAATTGGCGGCGGGCGGTCAGAGAAGGGCGGGAAACCTCCGCTCGGCTAGATTCGCTCGGAGCTGTAGCCGAGGTCTTGGGAGTATCTAAGGAGTGGCTAGCCACCGGCGCCGGTTCCAAGGAAGAGCTAACGGAGATTGAGCAACAAATTCTCAACGAGCTGCGGCGGGTCCCCGAGTCTCGACGAGAGGAAGCCGCTCAGGCTGCTCTTGCGACGGTTCGCCTTGCCCAGCACTCGCAGACCGGAGAGCCTTAAGCAACAAAAGCTTTTGCAAATACGACAACTTACGTACTTCAGCCATGAATTCCCGCTCATCCATCCTCCCCTCCGACTCTCAAGAACATTACGAGAACTTTAGGCGAGCATCCGCCGATCATGCAACCAACCCAACAGGACATGCCGATGGGAATTTTGAAATGGCTGTTCGGAAAGCCCACCCCGCGCCCACACGAGACAAGGGATGTGATCCTGACAACCCTGCCGGATCCTCCACCTAACGGCAGAGACTATCCGTATGAAGCCGTGGGAGAATCCCACTATCAGCGCGAGTTGTCTCAAATCTGCGGAGGGAAGACCGAGGATGGCTATAATCTTCAGCGTCGGGCGGAGCTTCGCCCCGAGCCGAACAACCCCCACGACAAGAATGCCGTAGCGGTTCACATCAGCGGGAAGAAGGTCGGATACCTCTCGCGAAAGGATGCAATCCGCTGGAACAAGCATCTGGCAGAGCTCGGCCGCCCAGGCGCAACTACCGGCGCTGACGCAATGATCACCGGAGGATGGCTTCGTCGCGACGGTCGGGACATAGACGAGGGCGATTTCGGGGTGAGGCTTCGGCTGTAGCCAAGAATCCGCCGCCTCGGGACAACGCGGGCAGAGCAACGGGTCGATCTCGCCGCGGCGCACAAGCAACACGGCACTATCTGACGCCAACACACCAAGGATTATCAGCCTTATCAATTCCACCTCCTCGCCCGCCTCAGGCGGGCTTTTTCCTTGGGCCGCAGTTTGGCGCCAACAGGCACGCACCGCCGCCCATCCTGCCAGCAGGACGCCAAGGGCGAATCGGTTAGAAAAACAGCAATGCGGTATGTTTACCGTTCAGTTGTTGACAGCGGTATATTAACCGTTATGGTCGAACCATCGGCACGCCGCCGACTGGGAGAACGACGCGATGCTTTCGACAGGTCAGGATGATGCGCGCTGGGATCGCGAGAACCGCGAAGCGCGCGCCGATTTCGCAAAGGTCGACACCTATCTGTGTCGCACCCCGGCCCGGTTGCGCCGCGCTGCGGCTGAGGCGGGTGAGATTGCCCTGCGCGCCGTGCACCGGCGGCAGGATGGGGTTCCGGTTCATGACTTCGCGCCTGGCGGCGATCCCTTTGTGATCTACGGGGTTCCCGAGGCTGATGGCCCGGGTTCCGGGCGTCGGCCGATTGCCTGGGGTGCGGTGTTCATCTGGATTTGGGTTGTCGCGGTTGTTCTGTTCGGGCTGGGGCTCGGGTGGATGATCGGGCAGCTTGACGGAAAGACGATGCTGGACCTGCTGTCGCCTACTGCGGTGCAGGCTCGCGAGGCGGGCTGGGTCTCTCTGTCGGAGGGGCTGTGATGCAGCAGCATTTCGCCATCCGGCGTCGGGGCAGTCATCAGGCCCGGCTGCTGAGCGCCGCGATGCTGGCGCGTTTTTTCGACAACCGGGATCCGCGCGAATGGACCGTGCCCGTGCCGGTCTGCGCAACGGAATGGGTGGCCTGACGGCTTGTCGCCACCCTCACTTGCTGGCCGCTCTGGGCTTGAGTTCCTCCCTCCCTCCCGTGCCCGGGGCGGCCAGCGCCTTTGCTTTCATACCGCGCCCGGCGGTTCCGGGCTTGCAGAGGAGCTTTTGAATGGACACGCCTTTCGCTCACCCGCTCGGCTTCGAAGCTACTGACATGGTCAGCGGCTTTTCGGGCACGATCACGGGGCGCGCAGACTACATCAGCGGCTGCCGCCAATATTGTCTCCAGGCGCCCAGCAAGGACGGCGAGTTCAAGCAGGCGCAGTGGTTCGATGAGGAACGGCTTCAGGTTCGCCCGGACCAGCCCGGCATGCCGCAGGTGATGGCCACGAAGACTGGCGGCCCCTCCGACAGCGCGTCGGCCGCGCCGGTGAGGTGATTGCCATGGCCGCGCATGAACTCAACTTCCTCGAATTCATCCAGAGCTTCCGCCGCGGCGAGCTGCTGGAGACCGGCGACCAAAAGCTTTCTGAGCTGGTCGCCGCCATTCGCGAAACCGGCGGCAATGGCAGCCTGACCTTCAAGGCCAGCTTCAAGACGAACAAGGCGGGCCAGATCGAGGTGGTGCCGGAAATCACCATCAAGAAGCCGAGCCGCAGCATGGGCACCGGGATCTATTTCGCGTCCGATTCCGACCGCCTGACCCGCCGCGACCCCAACCAGATGGATTTCGAGGACGAGCTGGAGCGCCGCCGCTCCAGCGAAGCCTGATCCGCATCAATCGCCAAAGGAGACACCATGGCACCGAACCCGAACCAGCCGCAGGGCACCAACATCCTGCTTGAAATCGATCCGCGCAACGCCCTCGACACCGCGATGGAGGCCGCGCGCATCGCATCTCCGGTGATCGACGGGCCGGACGGCCGCACCTGGGCGGCGCTGCCGGAGCGCATCAAGCTGCATGATATCAGCGACCCGAACCGCTTGCCGTCGCGCGTGCGGCAGGCAGTGACCGTCGATGATCGCGCCTCGCTTTCCGCCTATATCAACCGCTACAAATCCGACCGTTCGATCATCATCGCGGATTTCGATGCGCTGACGATCTCGGCCCGGCTGGACTGGCACGATCACAACCAGGGCGATGCCTTCCCGGCGCCGGGGCACAATGCCCATGCCGTGACTCTAGCCCTGCGGCCGTCCGAGGAGTTTTCCCGCTGGGACGAGATGGAGGGCAAGATCCATCCGCAGGCTGATTTCGCGCGGTTCCTGGAAGAGAACAGCGTCGATGTCGGCACGCCAGAAGCCGCGACCATGATCGAGATCAGCCGGGATTTCGAGGCGACGGTGGGGCAGGTCTACAAATCCGCCGTGCGCCTGGACAATGGCGACCGCAAGCTTGTGTTCGAAAGCGATACCAAGGTTCAGGAGGGGGTGATCATCCCCGAGAAGTTCACCCTCTCGATCCCGATCTACAACGGCGAGGAACCCGAGGAGCTGACCTGCCTGTTCCGCTGGCGCGCGGCTGGTGGCGGTGCTGTCGGGTTGGGCTTCCAGTGGCATCGCGTCGAATACCAGCGCCGCGCGCACTTCGCGCAGATCGCCACCGCGGCCAGCGAGGAGACCGGGCTTCCGGTCTATATGGGCCGCTTTTCCTGACCTGACCATTCCGGTGCGCGGCGCTGCGGCGCCGCCATCCCGAATGGTTAGCTGTCAGGAGGCACCGATGAACACGGCGCATCGCCTTGAGTTTTTTACCGACGTGGATGGAGACCCTTGGGCGTGCTTTGCCTGGGGTGACGTGCCGCCCGCCACGATCACGCGCGAGCGGATCGTCGAGGCTGCCGAATATTATGCCGGCTATACCGAGGACGATCTGGACCTCGATGATTTCGAGGTGACGCGCTTCTGGATTCGCACCAACGAATCCTCGGCCGAGTTCGACGAAATGTGGTGCCGCTGCCAGGCCGAGGATGATCGCGCAGTTCTGGTCACGGGGGTGCAATTCCAATGACCGGGACAGAACTTCTGCCCTGCCCGTTCTGCGGCGGGCCCGCGAGCCACACCGGCGCCGCCGTCCGGTGCAACAACTTCGCCTGCAACACCACTATGACGCCGCGGTGGACGAAGGACGTCGTCGGCTCCGCCAAGAGTGACCCAGATGTGCGGTTTGCCCTGGCGAAGGCGGATTGCATGAGGCGGTGGAACCAGCGCAGCGAGGCGGCGCCGAGGACCACAGAGGCAGCGAGGGTGCTACTGGCGGCATGCCCGAACCCGATCTTTGACCACCTGAAGCCCAAGGCCATGGCCGATCACGCCATCGCGGCATGCGCCGATTTCTGGGGAAGTCATGGGAGGAAGCTTGATGCCTAAGAAGCCAATCGACCTGCAATCGATCCGTGATACCGTCGCCGATTTGCGGGCACGCCTGGACGCCCTACCCGCGATTAGCAGCGACGCCGGCGATCTGGCTGACCAGCACCGACAACACCGCGCGGCGGCCGAGCTGTTGGCCGACCACCTGCGCACCGCCTATGGCGCGCGGATCGCCGACAAGGCCTGGACCAACACCATCCGCATGCACGGCATCAACTCCAGCGGCACGGCCGGGCTGCAACAGGCCTTCCGCAATTGGATCGCTGCGGCCGAGCGCAAGCTGGCCACCATCGAAGGAAGCTCACGATGAAAAACAAGCTTGGAGATCTGAACAACCACCTGTTTGCCCAGCTGGAGCGCCTTGCCGACGAGTCCCTGACGCCCGAGCAGATCGAACAGGAGGCAAAGCGCGCGGATGCGATCGTTTCCGTCGCCGATCGCATCGTCGGCAACGCTGATCTTCAGCTGAAGGCGGCGAAGCTGTTCGCCGAACACGGCCAGGGCGTCCTGCCCATGCTGCCCAAGATCGGGAGCAGCGACGTATGAAAGGTCGCGCCATCGACTATGAGCCCGAGGAACTGGCGTGGATCGAGGCGCATAAGGAACTGCCCCGGACAGAAGCCCATGCGCTGTTCTGTGCTCGTTTCATGCGCCAGGACGTGTCGCTGGCAAACTTCATGGCTCTGTGCAAGCGCAAGGGATGGTTCACCGGACGCACGGGGCAATTCGTCCCCGGGCAGGTGCCGCATAACAAGGGCAAGCCAATGCCTGAGCATGTGCGGGCCAAGGCCATGGCCACGATGTTCAAGCCGGGCCAGCGCCAGGGCGTTGCCGTGCGGCTCTACAAGCCGATCGGCACCGAGCGAATGAGCAAGGATGGCTATCTGGAGCGGAAGATCCACGATGGCCTGCCGCTGCAATCCCGCTGGCGGGCTGTCCATTTGATCCGGTGGGAGGAGATGCACGGCCCGATCCCGGTCGGGCATGCCCTGAAATGCCTCGACGGCGACAAGACCAACACCGACCCGAGCAACTGGGAAGCGGTGCCGCGCGCCTTGTTGCCGCGCCTCAATGGACGCTTTGGGCGCAGCTACGACAGCGCGCCGGCCGAATTGAAGCCCGTCATCATGACGACGGCGAAGCTGGAACATCGGGTTCGGGAGGCGAGGAAGGGTAAGAGGAGGATGGCGTGATGGGTAAGCACGAGCCAGCTTTTGCGCCTCGCCTTCTGCCTGCGCCCGAGGCCGCGCATTATCTCGGGATCAGCGAGACCACGTTGCGAGGCCTCGGCCTGCCCAGGCGTATGCTGGGGGGCAAGCGCCTTTACGACAGGCTGGCGCTTGATGAATATGCCTCTGGCCTGCCCATCGAAGGGGAGGAAGGCGAAGGCGTGAACACATGCGACGAAATCCTGCGAGCAATGCGGTGAAGCTGAAGCACGTCAAGACCATCACCAAAGGCAACGGCCGGCAGTTCACCTATCTGGCCGTGCCAGGTCACAAGCTGGTCCGCCTGCCCGACGGCCCGAAGAACAGCCCTGAGTTCCTGATGGCCTATGCCGCCGCGCTGGCTGCCTCAGCCCCCGAGCGAAAGGGCCGGCCGGTGGCGAACGGCAGCATTGCCGCCGCGATCATCATCTATCAGCGCAGCGCTGATTTCACCGGCATGGCCACGACGACGCAGCAGCAGCGGCGACGGCACCTGAGCCATATCGCCGACACCTGGGGAAACGCGAGGCTCGTGGATCTGCGCGCCTCTCATATCGAGGCGGATATCTCCAAGCTCGCGCCGCACCCGGCCAACAACCGCCGGAAGGCTTGGAGATGCCTCTGCACCTGGGCGAAAAGGAATCGGCTGATCGCGCAAGACCCGTCAGCCGAGGTCGACAAGATCGCGACAGCGAAAAGCGACGGCTTCAAACCCTGGTTGCCGGACGAGATCGAGAAGTTCCGCAAGCGCTGGCCCATGTCCTCACCGCAGAGGCTTGCCATGGAACTGATTTACTGGACCGCCGCGCGCGCATCGGATGCTGTCAGGATCGGCCCGGGCATGGTCAGCAAGGACGGGTGGCTGACGTTCAGGCAGCGAAAGACCGGGGGAGAGGTTTCGGTGCCATTCAATCGCACCCTGCCCGGCTTTGCCATAGGCATGCAGGCCGATCTGGACGCGTTGAAAGAGGCCATCGCCCAAGCCCCGCGCCACATGACATGGCTGGTGACGGCGCAGGGCAGAGCCAGGTCTGAAAAGGCGTTCAGCAGCTGGTTCGCCGGCGCTGCGGCTGATGCCGGCATCAAGGGAAAATCGGCCCATGGGTTGCGCAAATCCCGCGCGATGGCACTGGCCGAGGCGGGAGCGACGGCGCATCAGATCGCGGCCTGGACGGGTCACGAGAGCCTGTCCGAGGTGCAGCGTTACAGCAAGGCTGCCGACCGAAAACGAATCCTCTCCGGGGCGGATCAGGAACAGAAATTGGAAACCGATCAGACCCAGAATGGAAACCGGGCGTCTAGCGCCTGATATTTAAAGCATTTTTTGATAGAATGGCGACCCCGCCAGGACTTGAACCCGGAACCTAGCGCTTAGAAGGCGCTTGCTCTATCCAGTTGAGCTACGGGGCCGCATGGCGGCAGTCATGGCGCAGGACGACGGCTGAATCAACCGCTCAATCAGCGCCTTCCAGGTCTATCGTCATGAAGACGCTGTTCGGATCGGGCCGGTAATCGCCAAAGGGCGCGGATTCGACGAAACCCGCCCGCGCATAAAGCCCGCGCGCGGCGACGAAGGTCGGCTGCACGCCCGTCTCGAGGCTCAGCCGTGCCATGCCCTCGGATCGCGCATGGGCGATCAGCGCGTCGAGCATGCGGCGCGAATGGCCACGGCCGCGCGCCTCGGCCAGCACATGCATGGACTTGATCTCGCCATGATCCGCAGCGATGCGCTTGACCGCGCCCATGCCGACCGGGACGCCGCCCTCGCGCAGCACGAAAAACGCGATTTCCGGGCTGACCAGCGCGGAGCGCGGCAGCATGTGGATCGATTCCGGTGGCGTGTCGGCATGCATGTCGGCGGTGTGGCGTTCGAACAGCAATGCCAGGTCCTCGCCCAGGGGGCTTTCCCGCCCGATCGCCAGACCCTCTCCATCCATCGCCGTGCCCCCTTGTCCGCTGCGGGGCGGACCCTAGCAGCACCACGCCGGCTTGCGAAGCCCCGTGCGTCCGGACGGCATGAAAAATAAGGAAGAATGCGCCCCGTAGCCCGGCCCAGCCCGGACGCTTTCCGCTTGGGGAGGGGCAAGGGGGAACAGCGATCCGCCGCCCGGCCAGCGGCGGGAAAACATTCGCCATGCCGCGCCATCCGCCGCGTCCCTGCGGCTTGCCGGTCCAGGATGCGCCCGCTACCTCTGCAACGGAAACGGAGGCGCCCATGTCCATCGTCATCGAGCACATGACCAAAAGCTTCGACGGCACCGCGGTGCTGCGCGGCATCGACCTGACCATCGAATCGGGCGAATTGGTGGCGCTGCTCGGTCCCTCGGGCTCGGGCAAGACCACGCTTCTGAAGATCATCGCCGGGCTGGAATGGCCGAATTCGGGCGGGCTGGTGGTGCATGGTGCCGACTGGCTGCATCTGGCGGCGCAGGACCGCCGCATCGGCTTCGTATTCCAGCATTACGCGCTGTTTCCGCATATGAGCGTGCGCGACAACATCGCCTTCGGACTGACCGTGCGCCCGCGCGCAGAGCGGCCGGGCAAGGCGGTGATCGCGGCCAAGGTCGACCAGCTGCTGGAGTTCCTGCAGATCGCCCATCTGGGCGAGCGCTATCCGGCGCAGCTTTCGGGCGGGCAGCGCCAGCGCGTCGCCCTTGGCCGGGCGCTGGCCATCGAGCCCACCGTGCTGCTGCTGGACGAACCCTTCGGCGCGCTGGATGCTGCTGTTCGCCGCGACCTGCGCGCCTGGCTGCGCGAGGTGCATGACCAGACCGGCTCGACCACCATCTTCGTCACCCATGACCAGGAAGAGGCATTCGAGCTGGCCGACCGCGTCGTGGTCATGGGCGACGGCCGGATCGAGCAGATCGGCAATGCCGACCAGATCCACGACCATCCCGCCAGCCCCTTCGTCGCCCGCTTCATGGGCGCGACCATCGAATTGCCGGTCACGCTGCAAGCCGGCCGGGCCGAGGCGCCGGGGCTGGACGGCAGCCGCCTGCCCCGCCGCGCCCTGCCCGACGGGCCGGCCACGCTGTTCCTGCGCCCCGCGGATGTGACGCCCCTGCCCGATCCCGCCGGGCGCTGGCAGATCACGCATCGCACCAGCAACGGCGCCCTGCTGCGACTGGACCTGGAGGATGACAAGGGAACGGACGGCACGGGCCGGTTCGGCATCGACCTGCCCCGCCGCGCACCCGAGGCGCAGGGCCTCGTCCCCGGAGCCCGCGTCGACCTGCGCCCCGAGGCGGGCACGATCTTTCCCGGCCCCCGCGCCCTGTCTCCGCAACCCGCCGCCGCCGAATTCCCCCGCAAGGAGAAAAGCCTATGATGATCCGCAAGCTTCACGTCGCCGCACTGGCCCTGCTCCTGGGCAGCAGCCCGGCGCTTGCCCAGGACAAGATCCTGAATGTCAGCTATGACATCGCCCGCGAGCTGTTTGAGGCGCTGAACCCCGAATTCCAGGCCTATTGGAAGGACAAGACCGGCCGCGACGTGACCATCGACCAAAGCCATGGCGGCTCGTCGAAACAGGCGCGCGCCATCCTAGAGGGGCTGCCGGCCGATGTGGTCACCTTCAACCAGGAAACCGACGTGGACGTGCTGGCGCAGAACGGGCTGGTGGCCGAGGACTGGCGCGATGCCCTGCCGAACGGCGCCTCGCCCTATTACTCGCTGCCGGCCTTCCTGGTGCGCGAGGGCAATCCCAAGGGCATCAAGGACTGGTCGGACCTGGCGCGCGACGACGTGCAGGCGGTGTTCCCGAACCCCAAGACCAGCGGCAACGGGCGCTATACCTATCTGGCCGCCTATGCCTATGCCCTGACGCAAGAGGGCGGCACGCCCGAGAAGGCGCAGGAATTCGTCGGCAAGATCTTTGCCAACGTGCCGGTCTTCGACACCGGCGGCCGCGCCGCCACCCAGACCTTCGCCGAGCGCAATATCGGCGACGTGCTGATCACCTTCGAGGCCGAGACCAAGGGCATCGCCAAGCAATACGAGGCGCAGGGCTTCGAGGCTGTGACCCCGGCGACCAGCCTGTTCGCCGCCTTCCCGGTCGCGCTGGTGACCGAGAATGCCGAAAAGAACGGCTCGGCCGAAGTTTCGACCGAATATCTCAACTGGCTCTATTCGCCCGAGGCGCAAGAGACGCTGGCCGAGAACCATTACCGCACCACGGACGAGGCGGTTACGGCGAAATACGCCGCCGAGTTCCCCGAGGTGAAGCTCTTGACCGTGGACGAGGTCTTCGGCGGCTGGGCGAAGGTGACGGCCGAGCACCTGGCCGAGGGCGGCATCCTCGACAAGGTCTTCGTCAACCAATGAGCGCCGCCGCCGCGCCGATCCGCGCGAAACGCGTGTTGCCGGGGTTCTCGCTGAGCCTCGGCACGACGCTGCTTTACGTCGCGCTGGTGATCATGATCCCGGTGATCGCACTGGTCCTGAAAGGGGCCGAGATCGGGCCGGCGCGGTTCTGGGCCATCGTCACCGCGCCGCGCACGCTGGCGGCGCTGCGGGTGACGCTGACCGCCGCCGCGGCGGCCACCGTCTTCAACGCCTTCTACGGGCTTCTGATGGCCTGGGTGCTGACCCGCTACGACTTTCCCGGCAAGCGCATCCTGGACGCGCTGATGGACATCCCCTTTGCCTTGCCGACGGCCGTCGCCGGCATCTCGCTGACCGCGCTTTATTCGGCGAACGGCTGGTTCGGCGCGCCGCTGACCGGGGCGGGCATCGAGCTGGTCTATACGCTGGGCGGCGTGATCCTGGCCATGACCTTCACCTCGATCCCCTTCGTGGTGCGCGCCATCCAGCCGGTGCTGGAGGATCTGGACCCGGCGCTGGAGCAGGCGGCGATGACGCTGGGCGCCCGACCCTTCGCCATCTTCCGCCGCGTCGTGCTGCCGGCGATCCTGCCGGCCTGGCTGGCGGGTTCGACCGTGGCCTTCGCCCGATCCCTGGGCGAGTTCGGCGCGGTGGTGTTCATCGCCGGCAACCTGCCCTTCAAGACCGAGATCGCGGCGCTCCTCGCCTTCATCCGGCTTGAGGAATACGACTACCAGGGCGCCGCCGCCATCGCGCTGGTGCTGCTGCTCATCGCGCTGATCCTGCTGGCGCTGTCGAACCTGATCCAGTTCCGCGCCGCCCGCCATCTGGAGGCGCGATGATGAGCACCCTTGCGCTGACCCACGCCCCCGGCCAAAGCCGCACCGTGCCGCGCCTGCTGATCGGGCTGGCCTTCGCGCTGACGGCGATCTTCGTCGTGGCACCGCTGGCCTTCATCTTCTGGCGCGCCTTCGCAGACGGCTGGGCGGTCTATCTGAAGAACATCGCCGACCCGCTGGTCGTGCATGCGATCTGGCTGACCACGGTGGTCGCGGCGATCGTGGTGCCGGTCAACATCGCCTTCGGCATCGCCGCCGCCTGGGCCATCGCCCGCTTCCGCTTTCCGGGGCGCAAGCTTCTGATGGTGCTGATCGAGATCCCCTTTTCGATCTCGCCGATCATCGCCGGCATCTGCTACCTGCTGCTTTACGGCCGGCAGGGCCTGCTGGGACCGTGGCTCGCCGCGCATGACCTGAAGGTCATGTTCGCCCTGCCCGGCATCGTGCTGGTCACCATGTTCGTCACCGCCCCCTTCGTGGTCCGCGAGGTGCTGCCGCTGATGCAGGCTCAGGGCTCGGAGCAGGAACAGGCGGCGGTCACGCTGGGCGCGCGCGGCTGGCAGGTGTTTTCCCGCGTGACCCTGCCCAACATCCGCTGGGCACTGCTTTACGGTGCGGTGCTCTGCACCGCCCGCGCGGTGGGCGAATTCGGCGGGGTCTCGGTGGTTTCCGGCTCGATCCGGGGCCAGACCAACACCCTGCCGTTGCAGATCGAGCTGATGTTCAACGATCTCAACACCACCGGCGCCTTTGCCGCAGCCTCGACCCTGACCGTCATCGCGCTGGTCGTGCTGGTGATCAAGGCGGCACTGGAAAGCCGCAGGTAAAGCCACATAACTGGCGGGAATGTCAGTGGACTTGACCCGTCGCCCCACCTAGGCTGCACGCCATGGACGCCGCGATCAAGGACCAGAAACAGCCCTGCCCCGAATTGCCGAAGCCGCGCAGCTTCTGGCAGCGCATCGCCGACCGGCTGGCGGCGATCGTCGGCGCACGCCGATCCGCCACCCCGCCCGAGAAATCGGTCGCCTTCACCATCGCCGTGATCGCGCTGGGGGCCAAGCTCGCCAAGGCCGACGGCACGGTGGCACGCTCGGAGGTCGCGGCCTTTCGCCGCGTCTTCATCATCCCGCGATCCGAGGAAAAGAACGCCGCCCGCGTCTTCGACCTGGCGCGGCAGGACGTGGCCGGCTTCGACGCCTGGGCCCGGCGCATCGCGGCCATGTTCCCGCAGGGCGACCCGGTGCTGGCCGATGTGGTCGAGGGGCTGTTCATCATCGCCGTCGCCGATACCGACCTGCACGAGGCCGAGATCGTCTTCATCGACGAGGTGGCGCGCATCTTCGGCCTGCCGCCCGAGCAGGTGGCAGCGATCCGTGCCCGCCACGACCGCCGACAGGGCTGCCCCTCGTGCGAGGTGCTGGGCGTGACGCCCGAGACCCCCTTGCCCGAGGCGCGGCGGCGTTGGCGCGACCTGGTGCGCGAGAACCACCCCGACCGCGCCATCGCCCGCGGGCTGCCGCCCGAGGCGATCCGCCTGGCCGAAGCCCGCACCCGCGCGCTGAACGAAGCCTGGGAGAATTTCCGCAACATGCACCGGATGCGCCCGGCCTGAGGGAACCCGCCCGGTCCGGCATCCGTTTCCCCTGCGAACAGCCGAAGGACCGGCCCATGCGCAACCTCCTTGTCCCCGCGATCCTCTGCGCGCTCATGGCCCCAGCCGCCGTGGCGCAGGATTACGAGCCGCCGCTGGCAGACGAACCGCCCTCCGAGGACATGCCCGCGCCGGAATCCGACATGCTGGAACGGGGCCTTGAAAACTTCATGCGCAACCTGCTGGACCGGGCCGAGCCGCATCTGGACCGGCTGGGCCGCGATCTGGGCGATACGCTGGGCGCGGTCGCGCCGGTCTTCGAGGATATCGGCAAGCTGATGGACGATGTGCGCAACTATCAGGCGCCCGAGCGGCTGGAGAATGGCGACATCCTGATCCGCCGCCGTGCCGATGCGCCGCCGCCCCCGCCGGTCGGCGATGCGCTGCGCGACATGCTGCGCCCCGCGCCCGGGGACGATCCGCGCCTGGACCCGCTGCCCGACACCCCCGACGCGCCGCTGCCGCTGCCCGAGCGCGATCCGGAAAACGAGATCGAGCTTTAGGACGCGAAGCTTTCCACCCAGTCGATCAACTGCGGCAGGCTGTGGCGGTGCAGGTCATAACCTTGCAGGATGGTTTCGCGCGCCGCCGCTTGCAGCCGCGCGGCATCGGGGTCGCCGGCAAGCCCGCGGATCAGCGCCACCTCCAGCGCCAACTGGTCGAAGAACGGAACCAGCCGCCCATTCTTGCCGTCGCGGACCAGTTCGCGCACCGGCTCGGTATCCGAGCCGACGACATAACAGCCCGCCGCCATCGCCTCGGTCAGCGACCAACTCAGCACAAAGGGATAGGTCAGGTAGCAATGCACCCGGCTGACCTGCAACAGCGCCAGATATTGCGGATAGGGCACGCGGCCCATGAAATGGACACGCGACAGGTCCAGTTGGCCGTCGAGTTCGGCCAGCAGCTTTTCCTTCCAGCCGGCCGCATCCTTGGGCAGGCCGCCATAGCTGACGCCTTCGCCGCCGACCAGCACCACCTGCGCATTCGGCCGCGCGCGCAGCACCTCGGGCAGCGCGCGCATGAAGCGGTGAAAGCCGCGATAGGGTTCGAGCGAGCGCGACACATAGGTCAGCACCTCGTCCCCCGCCCGCAACTTGCGCCCGTCCGGCAGCGGGAATTCCGCCAGCGGATTGGGGCAGACCTTTACCGTGTCGATGCCGTCATGGATCACCGTCAGCTTGCGGCGCAATTCGGGCGGAAAGGAATCCGCCTGATACCGCGTCGGCGCCAACCCGGCATCGGCCTGCACCAGCCCCTGGATCAGATGCGCCGAGCGCGCGACGGTGTTGACCCGCGCCTCGTCGCTGTCGGGGCTGATCTCGGGATCGAAGCCGACGTCGTGGCCGCGCGTGCGATACATCAGTTCGGCATAGACCAGCAGCTTTGCGTCCGGCCAGATCTCGCGCAGGAACAGCGTCTCGCCCCAGCCGCTATGGCCGAAGATCAGGTCGGGGGTATAGTCGTGACGATCGCGCAGCGCCCGGCAGCCGCGCGCGGCCAGCCAGCCGCGCTCGGCCATCTCGCTATAGGCCCGGCCCAGCATCGGCGACAGGTTCAGTTCGGGCGGCGTCTTGTAGCGCACCACGCGGACCGGCGAAGGGCGCGGGTTCTTTTCGTCCGTCAAGCCCACGACGTGATGGCCGCGCGCGGCCAGCGCCGGCGCCAGATGCAGGAACTGTGCCGGGAAATTCTGGTGAACAAACAGTATTTTCATTAACTTACCGAAAAATCTTCACTTATTACCGTAAGAAACGCCGCCTCGATCAGACGGCGAGTGTAGTCGCTTTGCGGATTGTCGAAGACCGCCTGGGTCGATCCCTGCTCGACCACCTCGCCCGCGCGCATGACCATGATCTGGTGCGACATGGCACGCACAACGCGCAGGTCGTGGCTGATGAACAGGAAGGTAAGCCCGTGCTTGCGTTGCAGCCGCCGCAAAAGCTCGACGATCTGCACCTGCACGGTCATGTCCAATGCGCTGGTCGGCTCGTCCAGCACCACCAGCCTGGGGTTCAGGATCATGGCGCGGGCGATGGCGATGCGCTGGCGCTGGCCGCCGCTGAATTCATGCGGATAGCGGTGCATGGTGGCGGGGTCCAGCCCGACCTCTCGCATGATTTCGTCCACCATCCCGCGCCGGTCGCGGCCCGGCTCGATGCCATGCACGCCCAGGCCCTCGGAGATGATCTGCTCGACCGTCATGCGCGGCGACAGGCTGCCAAAGGGATCCTGGAACACGATCTGCATGTCGCGGCGCAAGCCGCGCAGCGCCCGACCCGGCAGTTTCGAGATGTCGCGGCCCATGTAGAGGATCGGCCCCTCGCTTTCGATCAGCCGCATGATCGCCAGCGCCAGCGTGGTCTTGCCCGAGCCGGATTCACCGACAATGCCCAGGGTCTCGCCGGCGCGGACCGAGATCGTGGCGCCGTTCACCGCCTTCACATGGCCGACGGTGCGGCGCAGGAAGCCGCGCTGGATCGGGAACCAGACCCGCAGATCCTGCGTCGCCACGACCTGCGGCGCATCGGCGGGAATGGGGTCGGCGCGGCCCTGAGGCTCGGCGGCCAGCAGCATGCGGGTATATTCGTGCTGCGGATGGGCAAAGATCTGCTCGACCGGGCCCTGCTCGACGATCTCGCCGCCCTTCATCACGCAGACCCGGTCGGCGATGCGCCGCACCAGGCCCAGATCGTGGCTGATGAACAGCATCGACAGCCCCTCGGCGGCCTTGAGCTCTGCCAAGAGTTCCATGATCTGCGCCTGGATGGTCACGTCCAGCGCCGTCGTCGGCTCATCCGCCACCAGCAGTTCCGGCCCGTTCGCCAGCGCCATGGCGATCATCACCCGCTGGCGCTGGCCGCCGGACAGCTGGTGCGGGTAATCGGCAAGCCGCGTTTCCGGGTCGCGGATGCCGACGCGGGTCAGCAGCTCGATGATGCGCGCCCGCGCCGCCGCGCCGCGCAGCCCCTGATGCAGCGCCAGGCTTTCGGCAAGCTGCCGCTCCAGCGTGTGCAGCGGGTTCAGCGAGGTCATCGGCTCTTGAAAGATGAAGCTGATGTCGTTGCCGCGCACCCGACGCAGTTCCGGCTCGGCCGCGCCCAGCAATTCGCGCCCGGCATAGCGGACCGAGCCCGAGACCTCTGCCGCCTCGCCCAGCAGCCGCACCGTCGAAAGCGCCGTGACCGATTTGCCCGAGCCGGATTCGCCGACCAGCGCCACCGTCTCGCCCTTGCCGACGGTAAAGCTGACGCCCTTGACGGCGGGCGCAAGCTGCCCGTCCTGCCGGAACCCCACCCGCAGGTCGCTGACTTCCAGAACCGGCGTCATCGAAAGGTCTTTCTTGGGTCGAAGGCGTCGCGCACGCCCTCGAAGATGAACACCAGCAGCGACAGCATGATGGCAAAGCTGAAGAAGGCGGTGAAGCCCAGCCAGGGTGCCTGCAGGTTCTGCTTGGCCTGCAAGGCCAGTTCGCCCAGCGAGGGGGCCGAACTGGGCAGGCCGTAGCCCAGATAATCCAGCGCCGCCAGCGACGAGATGGTGCCGGTGACGACGAACGGCAGCATGGTCAGCGTCGCCACCATGGCGTTGGGCAGGATATGGCGGAACATGATGACGCGGTCACTGACCCCAAGCGCGCGCGCCGCCCGGACATATTCGAAGTTGCGCGCCCGCAGGAACTCGGCCCGCACCACGCCGACCAGCGCCGGCCAGCCGAACAGGATCGAGACGAAAACCAGCAGCCAGAAGCTTCGCCCCAGGATCGCGAACAAGATGATAATCACGTAAAGCGATGGGGTTGAGCCCCATATCTCAAGCAATCTCTGGAACACCAGGTCGGTGCGGCCGCCGAAATAGCCCTGCACCGCCCCCGCCGCGATGCCCAGAAGCGAGGCGACCACGGTCACGATCAGCGTGAACATGATCGACAGGCGGAAGCCATAGATCACCCGCGCCAGCACGTCCCGCGCCGTGTCGTCGGTGCCCAGCCAATGCGCCGCATCGGGTGCGCTGGGGGCGGTGCCGACATTGTTGATGGTGCGATAGTGATAGGGGATCGGCGGCCACAGCATCCAGCCCCGCTCGACCGCCTCGCCCGCGACCTGGCCGGTTTCGCGCGCCTCGCGCTCGGTGGCCTCGGGGTCGTCCCAGCATTCCTCACGCCCGCCGGTGCGGATCAGGCATTGCACGCCGGGATCGGTATAGATCGCCTCGGTGCCGAAATCGCCGCCGAAGGCCGTCTCGGGATAGAAGCGATAGACCGGGAAATGCAGTTCGCCCTTGTAGCTGACCAGGACCGGCTTGTCGTTGGCGATCAGTTCCGCGAACAGCGAGGCCACGAACAGCACGGTAAAGACGACCAGCGACCAGAAGGCACGCTTGTTGCGGCGGAAATTCCGCAGCCGGCGGCGGTTCAGCTCGGTCATCGCCATCAGCCGGCCCTCCGCTCGAAATCGATGCGCGGATCGACCAGCACATACATCAGGTCCGACAGGATCCCGACCACCAGGCCCATGAGGCCAAAGACGTAAAGCGTGCCGAAGATCACCGGATAGTCGCGCTGCACGGCGGCCTCGAAGCCCAGCCGGCCCAGCCCGTCCAGCGAGAAGATCGTCTCGATCAGGATCGACGAGCCGAAGAACACGCCCAGGAACATGGACGGAAACCCGGCGATCACGATCAGCATCGCATTGCGGAAGACATGGCCGTAAAGCACCCGCCCCTCGGTCAGGCCCTTGGCGCGGGCGGTCATGACATATTGCTTGTTGATCTCGTCCAGGAAGCTGTTCTTGGTCAGCAGCGTCAGCGTGGCAAAGCTGGAAATGGTGGTGGCGGTCACCGGCAGGGCGATGTGCCACAGATAGTCCTTGACCTTACCCCAAAGGCTCAGGTCGGACCAGTTGTCCGAGGTGAGCCCGCGCAGCGGAAAGATCTGCCAATAGCTGCCGCCCGCGAACAGCACCATCAGCAGGACCGCGAACAGGAAGGCCGGGATGGCATAGCCCACGATGATCGCGCCCGAGGTCCAGGTGTCGAAGGAGGTGCCGTTCCTGACCGCCTTGCGGATGCCCAGCGGGATCGAGATCAGATAGGCGATCAGCGTGGACCACAGCCCCAGCGTGATCGAGACCGGCATCTTTTCCAGCACCAGGTCGATGACCGAGATCGAGCGGAAGAAGCTGATGCCGAAATCGAAGCGGACATAATTGCCCAGCATGATCAGGAAACGTTCGGCCGCGCCGATCTTTTCCTTGGCGCAGTCGGGGGATTTCAGGTCCGGCTCGCCCTGATGCGCGGGGGTGCAGACGATCTTGGCAAAGCCCATCTGCACTTCCAACTGGTCCAGCAATTCGGGCGGGATGCCGCGGGCGCCGGCATATTCGGTATTCTGGGGTGCGTCGCCGGCGCCGCCGGTGATGTTGCGCAGCGCGTCGCCCTCGCCCTGGACGCGGGCGATCACCTGCTCGATCGGGCCGCCGGGGACGAATTGCGTCAGCGTGAAGTTGACCAGCATGATGCCGATCAGCGTGGGTATGATCAGCAACAAGCGCCGCAGGATATAGGCTGCCATCCGTCCCCTTGCTCCGCCTTGATCCGCGCCGGCCCCGGGGGACCTAGCGCAGCGCGCCGGATTGTTTCAGCTTTTCCGCCTTATCCGCGTCATACCACCAGAAATCAAGCTCACCCAGCGCATAGGGCGGCAAGGTCTCGGGATGGGCGAAAATGTCGTAATATGCGACGGTATGCTCGGCCTTGTACCATTGCGGCACCCAGAAGCGCAGCGCGCGCAGGCTGCGGTCCAGCGCATGGATGATGGTGTCCATCTCTTCCTGCGTGGTCGCCTGGATGCCCTTTTCGATCAGCGCGTCGATGGCGGGATTGGCCAGGCCGGCCGGGTTGAAGACGTCGCCCACGTTCTCGGAGCCGAAGACCTGCTCGGTCCCGCCGCCGACATAGAATCCCAGCAGGAAATTGTCGGTGATCATGTCGAAATCGTGGCTGCGGGTGCGGGCGGTCATCTGGGCGTCGTCCACCCGCGCGTTCACCGCATCGATGCCAAGCGCGCGCAGGTTCTGCACGAAGGGGTTGATGATGCGGTCGAAGCTCTGGTTGTCGTTCAGGATTTCCAGCTTCAGCCGCTCGCCCTTCGCATTCACGCGCATCCCGTCGGAACCGGCCTTCCAGCCCGCCTCGTCCAGAAGCGCCGAGGCCTTGCGCAGGTTCCTGCGGTCGAGCTGCGACTTGCCCGAAACGGGCTGGACCACGGCATCCTCGGTCAGGACGCCCTCGGGCAGATCCTTGGCCAGCGGCTTCAGCAGTTCCAGCTCGGCCTCGGACGGCTTGCCCGTGGCGGCCAGGTCGCTGTTGTCCCAGAAGGAGTTGACCCGGGTGTTGAGCCCGTAGAACAGCGTCTCGTTCGACCATTCGAAGTTGAACACCAGCCCGATCGCCTCGCGGACGCGGATGTCCTGCCATTTCTCGCGCCGCAGGTTGAAAATCCAGGACTGGCCGGTCGCGAGATCGCCGTTGGGCAGCATTTCCCGCTTGACCGCACCGGATCTCAGAGCCGGGAAATCGTAGCGCGTCGCCCAGTGGATCGAGGAAACCTCGTTGCGGAAGGTATAGACCCCGGCCTTGAAGGCCTCGAAAGCGGCGTCGTAATCGGTGAAATACTCGAAGCGGATCTTGTCGAAATTGTGGCGCCCGATATTGATCGGCAAGTCCTTGCCCCAGTAGTCCGGGTTGCGGCGCACCGTCATCGAGCGGCCCATCTCGGCCGCATCGAAGACATAGGGCCCCGAGCCGAGGAAGGGGATATTGCTCGACCGCTCGATGTCGCGGTCGTTCTTGCGGAAATCCTCGCGCGAGAAGACGATCTGGCTGCCGGCCTGCTGGATCACGTCGCGGCGCGGATAATCCGGCTGGAATATGAACTTGATGGTGTGATCGTCGATCACCTCGGCCTTGGCGACCATCTTGGCGATGCCGGTGCGATAGGAAGACAGCCCCCTGTCGCGCAAGAGCTCGAAGGAAAACAGCACGTCATGCGCGGTCAGCGGCGATCCGTCCGAGAACTTCGCCTCGGGCCGCAGGTGGAAGATCACCCAGTCGCGGCTTTCGGGATATTCGATGGTCTCGCAAAGCAGGCAATAGGACGAACCACGCTCATCCGCCGGATCCTCCATCAGCCGTTCGAGCATGATGACCGAAAGCCGGCCGGCGCGGCCGCGATGGGTAAAGGGATTGTAGCTGTCGAAACCGCCCAGCCAGCTTTCCGAAATCTCGCCGCCCTTGGGCGCCTCCGGGTTCACATAGCGCAGATGCGGGAAATCGGCGGGCAGTTCGGGCTCGCCGAAGACCGAGATGCCGTGCGACACGATGGTCTTGGGCTCCTGCTTCTGCTGCTCCTGCGCCAGGGTCCAGCCGGGCAGCAACGCCACAAGGGCAACCATCGGGGCATGTCGCAGGAAACGCATCGTCATCGGGTCTTGTCGATCCTTGTTTGGGTCTTGCTCGGGCAGCAGCCTGCCTCGGGCGCCAAAGCTAGCAGCCCTCGGCCCCGGTTCAACATGCAATTGCGTGATCCGCCATGCCCGGCACGGCCGCCGCAAGCAAAAAGGGCGCCCCAAGGGACGCCCCACCCTTGCGCGGCATGGGCCGGCCGATTACTGCTGGCCTTCCAGATAGGCGATCAGGTTGGCGCGATCCTCGATCTTGGGCAGGCCGGCGAAGGCCATCTTGGTGCCCTTGACCACCGCTTTCGGGTTGGTCAGGAATTCCTGCAGCGCCTCGGGGGTCCAGTCGCCGCCATGCGCCTTCATCGGGTCGGAATAGTTGAAGCCATCGACGCCTGCGACCGTGCGGCCGACGACGCCGTTCAGATGCGGGCCGACGCCATCGTTGCCGTCCAGCTTGTGGCAGGCCTTGCACTTGCCGAACACCTTCTCGCCAGCGGCGGGATCGGCCGAGGCCAGGACGGTGGCAAAATCGGGGCCTTCGTCCACGGCCTCGCCCTCGGCGCCGCCGGCGCTCTCGACCGGGATGGTATATGCCTGGGCATGCTCTTCGCCCTCGGCGCCGTGGCCCGAGGTGCCGACGTGAAAGATACCCGATGCCGCCCAGCTCATCAGCAGAAGGAACAGAAGCGAGCCGATCAGCGCACCGGCTGCCTTGGTGACGGTCATGGTATCGAACATATCTGCGGATCCCCTGGGCTGTCCGTGGATTTGGCCGTATCTACCCGCTTTTGTTCCGCCGGTTCAAGGTGTAGTTGTCGCTCGCAAAGCACAAAACGGACGTAGAGGCCGCCCCGGCACAGGGCACGGCCCCAAGACGCCACCCCAAGCCAAGGTGTGATCCATGACCGACGCCTCGACCCAGAACGTGATCGCATTCCAGGGCGAACCCGGCGCCTACAGCCACCAGGCCTGCCGCTTCTATCGCCCGCAGATGGAGGCGCTGCCCTGCCGCACCTTCGAGGACACGATCGAGGCGGTGCGCAGCGGCCGTGCCGAACTGGCCATGCTGCCGGTCGAGAACTCGACCTACGGCCGGGTCGCGGACATCCATCACCTGCTGCCCGAAACCGGGCTGCACATCATCGACGAGGGATTCGTGCGGGTGCGCATCAGCCTGCTGGCGGTGCCGGGCACGAAGCTGTCGCAGATCAGCGAAGCCATGAGCCATCCGGTGCTTCTGGGCCAGTGCCGCGGCTTTTTGCGCCGCCACGCCATCCGCAGCGTGATCGGCGCCGACACCGCCGGCTCGGCGCTGGAGGTTGCGCGCCGGGGCGAGCCGGCGCTGGCCGCGCTGGCCGCGCCGCTGGCGGGCGAGATCTACGGGCTCGAGGAACTCGCCTCGGGGATCGAGGACCGCCAGAACAACACCACCCGCTTCCTGGTCATGGCGCGGCAGCCCGATTTCAGCCGCCGCGCCAATGCCGAGGGCGGCACGACCATGATGACCAGCTTCGTCTTTCGGGTGCGCAACATTCCGGCCGCGCTTTACAAGGCGCTTGGCGGCTTTGCCACCAACGGCGTCAACATGACCAAGCTGGAAAGCTACATGGTGGACGGCGTATTCACCGCCACGCAATTCTATGCCGACATCGAGGGCCACCCCGAAGACCCGCATGTCGCCCGCGCGCTGGAAGAGCTGGATTATTTCACCTCCAGCCTGAACATCCTGGGCGTCTATCCCGCCGACCCGCTGCGCGCGGCGCAGTCGCAAGCGGCCGCCGCCGAGTAAGCGCGGCCGGGCAGCGCCGCTGCGGGCCGGGCGGAAGGCTCAGGCGTGTTGGCCCGAGACGAGGGCGGCGATGAAATCCCCGACCCGCCGCGCGAACTTGCGGTCGAGCTGCGCCTTGCCCAGCTTGGCGGTCTGCACCATCAGCCGCGCCTTCATGCTGCGCGGATGCGCCTCGGTCTCGAAGATCAGCCGCGCCTTGGCCCGGGTCAGCGCCACCACCGTCAGGCGGATCGTCAGGTCGAACTGGTCGGAACCGCCCTTGATGACGACCACCTCGGGCGCATCCAGCTGCGCAACCTCGGCGGTCACTTCGCGATGGCGGCCGCGCCAGTCAAAGCCGATCAGCCACCGCATGCCGACCCCCGGCTCGGCCAGGTCGTCCAGCCGGCGCACCGTAGCGCCGCGACGCACCAGCAGCCGCTCGATGGCAGGAAAGTTGCTGGCGGCGCGGAACAATCCTTCCGCGGCAAGGTCGATATCCTGTCGGGTCGAGAATTTCATCGTTAATCCGGTCAATATGAAAAGGTCGCAGCTTGGCGGCTCATCCCATGTTGCGTTGCGGCATGCAAGTCCGCCCGCCCATCTGCGGTAGCGACCTTTGATCACGAAATACAATCCATGGTTGCGTTATGGACCAATTGTCTGCATTCGCATGGCATGAGCTGCACGTCCTCCGCCATCCATCCGCATTCCGCCGCCAATGCCGTCGAGCTTCGCATCATGGCGACGACGGACCTGCACATGCATGTGCTGGGCTATGACTATTTCGCGGACCGGCCCTCGGACCGGCTCGGGCTGTCGCGGGTGGCGGCGCTGATCGCCCGCGCGCGCCGGACGGCACGGAATTGCCTGCTGTTCGACAATGGCGACGGGCTGCAAGGCAGCCCGATGGGCGATTACCTGGCCGAATCGGACGGCATCGGCCCGAACCGGCCGCACCCGGCCATCGCGGCGATGAATGCGCTGCATTATGACGCGGCCACCCTTGGAAACCACGACTTCAGTTTTGGCCTGGGCTTTCTGCGCCGCGCCCTGGAGGCGGCCGCATTCCCGGTGGTTTCGACCAACCTGCGGCCATTGCGTCCCCTGCCGGTGCCGAGCCATGTCCTGCTGGAGCGGCAGTTCCACGATGCGCAAGGACGCCCGCAGCGGCTGCGCATCGGCGTGTTGGGTTTTCTGCCGCCCCAGACGGTCGCGTGGGAGCCGAGGCTGAAATCCGAGATCGCCGTCGAGGACATCCTGCCGGCAGCCCGCACCGGCATCAGGGCGCTGCGCGACCAGGGCGCGCATCTGGTCGTGGCGCTGGCGCATAGCGGCATCGGCGCGCTTGCCCCCGCCCCGATGATGGAAAACGCCGCGACCGCCCTGGCCGCCCTGCCCGGCATCGACGTGGTGATCGCCGGCCATACGCATCGGCTGTTCCCGTCGCCTGACCATCCGCAGGGCCCAGGGATCGACGCCCTGCGCGGCACGCTGGCCGGCAAGCCCGCGGTCATGCCGGGCTTCTGGGGCTCGCATCTGGGGCTGGTCGACTTGCGGCTGCTGCCCACGGACGACGGCTGGCGCATCGCCGGCTTTGCCTGCCGCGCCGAGCCGGTCGGGACCGAAGACGACGACCCCGCCGTCACCGGCCCGGCACTGGCCGTCCACCGCCGCACCCTGCGGCATTTCCGCCGCCGCATCGGCCGGACCGAGCGGCCGCTGAACAGCTATTTCTCGCTGATCGGCCAGGATTCCGGGCTGCGGCTGGTGACCATGGCGCAGTGCTGGCATGTGCGGCACGCCCTGCGCGGCACGCGCTGGCAGGACCTGCCGATCCTTTCGGCGGCCGCGCCCTTTCGCGCCGGAGGGCGCGGCGGGCCGCAGCATTATACCGATGTGCCGGCGGGGCGACTGACGCTGCGCAACATCGCCGATCTCTACCTGTTCCCGAACCGGATCTGCGCCATCCGCCTGACCGGGGCCGAGCTGCGCGAATGGCTGGAACGCTCAGCCGGCCTGTTTCTGCGCATCGAGCCGGGCCGGCCCGACCAGCCGCTGATCGACCCGGAGTTTCCCAGCTACAATTTCGACGTCATCGACGGGCTCGGCTGGCAGATCGACCTCAGCCGCCCGCCGCGCTACGCCCCGGACGGCCGGCTGGCCCATGGCGATTCGCACCGCATCGGCGCGCTGACCCATCGCGGCCGCCCGGTGGTGCCGGACCAGCCCTTTATCCTGGTGACGAACAGCTACCGGCTGTCCGATTGCGGCCTGTTCGCCCCGGTGGCGGCGGGCCGGCCGGTGCTGCTGGACGGCGCCCTGCGCACCCGCGAGGTGCTGCGCCGCTATGTGGCGCGCCGCCGCGTGCTGGCCCCCGACCCGCAGATGGGCTGGAGCTTTCGCCCCTTGCCCGGCGCCTCGGTCCTGTTCGAGACCGGGCCGGCCGCCGCCCGGCATCTGGACGGGCTTTCCGCGCGGGCCGAGCCGGCCGGCATGGGCCCTGACGGCTTCCTGCGCCTGCGGCTGCATCTCTAGCGGGCCAAGCCGCTTGCATCCCGCCGCGCGCGCGCCTATCTAGGCGGCGAGAGGTTGGCGCGGGCAGGCGCCTCGCCAACCCGGTCAGGTCCGGAAGGAAGCAGCCGTAACGAGTCCCGCTTGGGTCGCTGTCCAGCCTCTCACCCTCTTTTCCCCCTCAGCGTGAACCGATAGCCTGCGCGGGCGCAACCCGTCCGAAGGCCCGCCGATGACCACCCGCCCCCGCATTCTCTGCCTCGGCGCCATGCTATGGGACGTGATCGGGCACAGCGCCATGCGGCTTGACCCGGGGGCCGACCTGCCCGGCCGGATCACCCGGCAGCCGGGCGGCGTGGCGCTGAACGTGGCGCTGGCCCTGGCGCGGCAGGGGCTCGCGCCGGCCATGCTTTCGGCCGTCGGCCGCGATGCGCCAGGCGAGGCGCTGGTGGCCGAGGTGGGCCGGCGCGGCGTCGATACCCGCTGGCTGTGGCGCGACGGCG
The DNA here is from genome assembly GCF_030234105.1 of Paracoccus sp. SSJ. Classification (NCBI taxonomy): domain Bacteria; kingdom Pseudomonadati; phylum Pseudomonadota; class Alphaproteobacteria; order Rhodobacterales; family Paracoccaceae; genus Paracoccus; species Paracoccus sp. SSJ. Next base: position 112,249 of record NZ_JASSPE010000002.1, read on the forward strand.
GGCTTGCCACCGACAGCTACCTGGCCATCGAAAGCCCGGACGGGCTGGTCGCCGCCATCGCCGATGCCCGGGCATTGGAAACCGCCGGCACCGCGATCCTCGCCCCCTTGCTCGACGGCCGGCTGGGCGATGCCGCCCGGCCCTGGCGGGGCACGCTGGTGCTCGACGGCAACCTGACCGCGCCGGTCCTGGACCGGATCGCTCTGGATCCGTGCCTCTCGGCCGCCGACCTGCGCATCGTGCCCGCCAGCCCCGACAAGGCGGCCCGGCTGCGGGTGCTGATCGACCATCCCCGCGCCATCTTCCACCTGAACCGCGCCGAGGCCGAGGCGCTGGCCGGCCGCAGCCTGCCCGATGCCGCCCGCGCAGCCGAGGCCGTCGTCGCGCTCGGCGCCCGCCGCGCGCTGGTGACCGACGGCGCCCGTCCCGCCGCCGATGCGGCACAGGACGCGCCGACCCTGACCGAGGCACCGCCCCCCGTCGCAGCCATGCGCGTCACCGGCGCGGGCGACAGCTTCCTTGCCGCGCATCTCGCGGCCGAAAGCCGCGGCGCCGGGCGCGCCGAGGCCCTGACCCGCGCGGTGAACGCCGCATCCGACCATGTCTGTGGAAAGGACCAGCCATGACCCCCCTGATCGCGCTTTCCCCCGAAACCTCGCAGGCGCTGGCCGACCGCCAGCCCCTGGTGGCGCTGGAATCGACCATCATCACCCATGGCATGCCCTATCCGCAGAACCTCGAGGTGGCGCAGCAGGTCGAGGCCGCGGTGCGCGAAGAAGGCGCCGTGCCCGCCACCATCGCAGTGATGGGCGGGCGCATCCGCGTGGGCCTGGATGCCGAGGCGCTGGAGGCGCTGGCCTCGACGCCGGCCGAGCAGGTGATGAAGCTGTCGCGCGCCGACCTCGCCGCCTGCCTGGCGCTGGGACGGACCGGGGCGACCACGGTGGCCGCCACGATGATCTGCGCCCATCTGGCCGGGATCGAGGTCTTTGCCACCGGCGGCATCGGCGGCGTGCATCGCGGCGCCGAGACCAGCTTCGACATCTCGGCCGACCTGCAGGAGCTGGCGCAAAGCCCGGTCACGGTGGTCGCGGCCGGGGCCAAGGCGATCCTGGACCTGCCCAAGACGCTGGAGGTGCTGGAAACGCTGGGCGTGCCGGTGATCGCCTTCGGCCAGGACCAGTTGCCGGCCTTCTGGTCGCGCGAATCGGGCCTTGCCGCGCCGCTACGCATGGACGACCCGGCCCAGATCGCCGCCAGCGCCCGGCTGCGGCGCGAACTGGGCCTCTCGGGCGGCCAACTGGTGGTGAACCCGATCCCGCCGGAGGCCGAGATCCCGCGCGCAGAGATGATCCCGGTGGTCGAACAGGCGCTTGCCGAGGCCCAGGCGCAGGGCATCGCGGCCAAGGCGGTCACGCCCTTCCTGCTGCAACGCATCTTCGAGCTGACCCAGGGCCGCTCGCTCGACGCCAATATCGCGCTGGTGCTGAACAATGCCCGGCTGGCCGCGCGCATCGCCGCCGCCATGGCCACCTAGCGGCGGCCAAAAAGCCGCGACAGGTCGTAGGAATCGCGCTCGCCCAGATTCTCGGCATCATCCTCCAGGAACCGATCGGCCGCCTCGACCCCGGCGTCGTGCATGCGCTGCAACAGGCCGGGATTCGGGATCAGCTTGGTGCTGGCGCTCAGCGAGTTCATCAGATCCTCGTCCATGATCGCATGCAGCAGCACGTTCTTCATCGGCCGCCCGGTCAGCCGATCCTCGGCATGCAGCCGCTTGACGAAATTGATGGCACGCAATTCGGCCAGCAGCGCCGCGTTGAAGCTGATCTCGTTCACCCGGTCCTGGATCGCGGCCGGGGTCTTGGGCACGGCATCGCGCAGCATCGGATTGATGTTGACGATGACGATGTCGCGCGGCAGGTCCGGGCGATACAGCGGGAACAGCGCCGGATTGCCGGAATAGCCGCCGTCCCAATAGGCCTCGCGCCCTCCGGTCAGCGGATCGTCGATCTCGACGGCGCGGAACAGCTCGGGCAGGCAGGCCGAGGCCAGGATGCTGTCCACCGTCACCTCGGCCCCGCCGAAGACCCGCACCAGCCCGGTGCGCACATTGGTCGCGGTGACGAAAAAGGCCGGCCCCTCCTCGCGGCCCAGCCGGGGATGCGGCATCTCGCGCAGGATGGCGGCCAGCGGGTTGGTGTAGAACGGCCCCGAATCATAGGGGCTGAACACCCGCGTCAGCGAACCCAGCCAGGCCACGGGCGAGAAAAGCTCGGTCAGCCGCTGCCAGGCGCGCGGCGCCGGAAACATGGAATGCAGCCAGCGCACCACGGAATTGTCGCTGACCTGCCCGACCTGCGACCAGATATAGGCCAGGTTCTGCCGCGCCGCCTCGCGCCCGCGCCTGCCCGGTCCGCAGGACAGGCCGGCAGCCAGCGCAGCGCCATTCAGCGCCCCGGCCGAGGTGCCGCTGATGCCGCGGATCTCGATCCCGGGCTCGTCCAGCAACCGGTCCAGCACGCCCCAGGGCAAAGGCGCCATGCGCGCCGCCGCCCTGAAGCGCCAGATTGATCCGCTTCACGTCCATGCCCACCCCGCATTTTGCAATCGCAGCATACTATGCCGCAACGCAGCATCCAATCTCGGCGTTCCCGCGCTGACGAAAAGGTGTATGGCGCCACAGTCGCGGTCCGCACCGCGATGCGCAAGCCTCGGGCTTCTTCGTTCTCCAAATACTCATGCAACCGCGCGAAAGGCGCGACGGATCAGTCCTCGGCCTGCGCCTCGGCCCGCGACTTGCCCGCCACATCCAGCGCCAGCGTGGCGGCCATGAAGGCATCCAGCGCCCCGTCCAGCACCCCTTGCGTGTCCGAGGTCTCGTGCCCGGTCCGCAAATCCTTCACCATCTGATAGGGATGCAGCACGTATGAGCGGATCTGGTTGCCCCAGCCGGCATCGCCCTTGGCCTCGTGCTGGGCGTTGATCGCGGCATTGCGCTTGTCCAGCTCCAGTTGATACAGCCGCGCCTTCAGCGCCGCCATGGCGTTGGCGCGGTTCTGGTGCTGCGACTTTTCCGAGCTGGTCACCACGATGCCGGTCGGCAGGTGGGTGATCCGCACCGCCGAATCGGTGGTGTTGACGTGCTGCCCGCCGGCGCCCGAGGAGCGATAGGTGTCGATCCTGATCTCGTTGTCGGGGATGGTGATCTCGATATTGTCGTCGACCACCGGATAGACCCAGACCGACGAAAACGAGGTATGCCGCCGCGCCGCCGAATCATAGGGCGAGATGCGCACCAGCCGATGCACGCCCGATTCCGATTTCAGCCAGCCATAGGCGTTCGGCCCGGAAATCTTGTAGGCGGCGGAGCGGATGCCCGCCTCCTCGCCCGGCGTCTCGGACAGAAGCTCGACGCTATAGCCCTTCTTCTCGGCCCAGCGGACATACATCCGCGCCAGTATGCTGGCCCAGTCGGCGCTTTCCGTGCCGCCGGCGCCGGCATTGATCTCCAGGAAGGTGTCGTTGCCGTCGGCCTCGCCGTTCAGCAGCGCCTCCAGTTCCTTCTGGGCAGCCAGTTCCGCCAGCGACTTCAGCGCAGCCTCGGCATCGGCGACGATTTCGTCATCGCCCTCGGCCTCGCCCAGCTCGATCAGTTCGGCATTGTCCTTGAGCTCGCTCTCGATGCGGCGATAGGTCTCGACCGCATCCGACAGCATCTGCCGGTCGCGCATCAGCTTCTGGGCGCGGGCCTGGTCGGACCAGATGTCGCCCGCCTCGATCATCGCGTTCAGCTCTTCCAGCCGGTGCGGCGCGGTTTCCCAGTCCATGCGCTGGCCGAGCAGTTTCAGCGATTTGCGGATCGCCTCGATGGTGGCTTGGGTTTCGGCGCGCATGGGCACTCTCTGGGTTCGGATTTCGGATAGGGCAGGACAAATAACGCGGGCGGCGGGCGGCGGCAAGCACCCGCCCGGCAAAGCGGCCTCAATACAGCCCGCCCGAGGACAGGGTGCCGAAATCGGCCTTTTTCGGGATCACCCTCTTCTGGCCGGTCGAGGTGGTCACCGCCTGCCCGCCATCGCGTGCCTGCGTGAACAGCGGCAAGGTGCCCGGATCGGCGCGCCCGAAGCCACCGTCGACCAGCATCAGGCCGGTCAGGTCCTGGCCATCGCGGAAATATTCGGCGATCACGTTGTCGCCCTTGGCATCCGGGCCGAGGATCGCGCCGCTGAAGCGGTCGATGTTGACGAAATGCCCGCCCGGCGGAACTTTGAAGGCGGTGCCGCCGAATTCCTTGACAGCCTCTTGCATGAACTCGTTGAAGACGGGCACGCAAAGCGTGCCGCCATAGGCGTTGGCGCCCAGCGTGCGCGGCTGGTCATAGCCCAGGTAGCAGCCGGCGACGATGTTCGAGGTAAAGCCGATGAACCACACGTCCTTGGCGTCGTTGGTGGTGCCGGTCTTGCCGGCGACCGGCACCGGCAGGTTCACCCCACGCCCCGAGCCGCGCTTGACCACGCCCTCCAGCATCGAAGTCAGCTGATAGGCGGTGATCGCGTCCATCACCCGTTCGCGGTTCGAGCGGATCTCGGGCGCGGCGCCGGCGGGCAGCGTCGGCTGGCCGCAGGTCACGCATTCGCGGCGGTCGTGGCGATAGATGGTGCGGCCGCGGCGGTCCTGCACGCGGTCTACCAGCGTCGGCTCGACCCGCTCGCCGCCATTGGCGAACATGGCATAGGCCGCAACCATCTTGAACAGCGTCGTTTCCTGCGCGCCGAGGCTGTTCGCCAGGAAATGGCCAAGGTGGTCGTAGACCCCGAATTTCTCGGCATATTTCGCCACCGTGTCCATGCCGATGCCTTGGGCGATGCGGATGGTCATCAGGTTCCGGGACTGCTCGATCCCGGTGCGCATGGGGGTCGGGCCATAGAACTTGCCGCTGGCGTTCTTGGGCGTCCACAGCCCCTGGGGCGTGTTCACGGTGATCGGCTCGTCCACCACGATGGTCGCCGGGTTGAAGCCCGAATCCAGCGCGGCGGCATAGACGAAGGGCTTGAAGCTGGAGCCCGGCTGGCGCTGCGCCTGCGTCGCCCGGTTGAAGACCGAGCTTTGATAGGAAAAGCCGCCCTGCATGGCGATGACCCGGCCGGTATTGACGTCCATGGCCATGAAACCGCCCTGCACCTCGGGCACCTGCCGCAGGGTCCAGCGGATGAAGCTGCCGTCGCTGTCGCTGGTCATGCGGCGCACCAGCACCACGTCGCCCAGCTCCAGCAGGTCCGAGGCCACCTTGGCCTTGGGCGCCAGCGTGCCGTCGGCGCGGCGTTTCCTTGCCCATTGCACGTCCTTGGCCGGGATGGTGGCGATGCCCTCCTGATCCTCGATGCCGATGGAGGCGTCGCCGCCCTCCAGCGACAGCACCACGGCCGGGAACCAGCCCTCGATGTCGCGCGGCACGCTGGCATCGGCAAGCGCGGCGCGCCATTCCTGCTCGCTGTCCAGTTGCTCGGCGGGGATCGTGACGCGGGTGCCGCGCCAGACGCCGCGGCCGCGGTCGTATTTCTCCAGCGCCTGTTGCAGCGCGTGCGCGGCGACCTTTTGCAGCTTGGGGTCGACGGTCGCCCGGATCGCCAGGCCGCCGCCGAAGAATTCCTCGGCGCCGAACTGCGCCGAAAGCTGGCGGCGAATCTCGTCGGTGAAATAATCGCGCTGCGGCAACTGCTCGCGGAAGGCGGGGAAGTCGCCGTTCTGCACCGAGCGCAGCGGCTGCTGCGCCTCGGCTTCATAGGTCGCCTTGTCGATATAGCCGTTCTGCCACATCTCGCGCAGGACGTAGTCGCGCCGCTCGGTCAGGGCCTCCTTGGCGGTGACCGGGTGATAGCGGCTGGGCGCCTTGGGCATGGCGGCAAGCGTCGCGGCCTCATGCGGGGCCAGTTCGGTCAGCGGCTTGTTGAAATAGCTTTGCGCCGCCGCAGCCACGCCGAAGCTGTTCTGGCCCAGGAAGATCTCGTTGAGATAAAGTTCAAGGATCTGGTCCTTGCTGAGCGTCGCCTCCAGCCGCGTCGCCAGGATCAGTTCCTTGATCTTGCGCTCGACGCTGCGGTCGCTGGACAGCAGGAAGTTCTTCATCACCTGCTGGGTGATGGTCGAGGCGCCGCGCAGGTTGCGCCCGCCCGAGCTGATCGCATCCAGCACCGCCTTGCCCATGCCCATCGGGTCGAAGCCGTGATGGCTGTAGAAATGCTTGTCCTCGGCGCTGACGAAAGCCTGCTTCACCAGCGGCGGAATGTCGCCGATCGGCACGAAGATGCGGCGCTCCTCGGCGAATTCGTCGATCAGGCGCCCCTCGGCGGAATAGATCCGGCTGATGGTCTTGGGCGCGTATTGCGCCAGCTGCTCATGGCTGGGCAGGTCGCGCGAATACATCCAGAACACCGCGCCCACGGTCAGGGCGATGAAGAAGACCGCGGTCACGAGCCAGGAAAAGATCGCGCCGATGAAGGACAGCAGGAAACGCAGCAATGGGCAAGCCTCTGGGGATAACCTGCGTCTCTATAGACAGCGTCGCCGCGCCCGTCAAAGCAACCTTGCGCTACTTGCGCAGCAAGGCGGCGCGGGCGGCGTCGTCCTGCGCCCAATGTCCGATCGCCTGCGCCAGCGCCTGCGCGGTGCGCGCCCGCCAATCCGGGTCGAACAGGTTGGCCCGGTCGCCCGGATCAGTCATGAAGCCCAGTTCGACCAGCACCGAGGGAATGTCGGGCGATTTCAGCACCGAGAATGCTGCGCCGCGCACCGGCCTGCGATGCATGGCGATGCCTGCGCGGTTCAGTTCCGAAACCGCGAACTTGGCAAAGGCTTCCGAGCGCGGATGCGTCTCGGTCCGCGCCAGATCCATCAGCACGTCGGCCAGCTGGTCGTCGGTGCCCGACAGGTCCAGCCCGGCCAGAAGGTCGGCGCGGTCGTGGCGCATGGCCAGTTCGCGCGTGGCGCGGTCGTCGGCCTGCTGGTTCCAGACATAGATCGACAGGCCCGCCGCCTCGCCCGCCGGCAGCGCATCGGCATGCAGCGAGATGAACAGGTCGGCCTGCGCCGCACGGGCGATGGTCATGCGCCGCTCCAGCGGGATGAAGCTGTCATCCTTGCGGGTGGCCACGACCTCGAAACCGGCGCGGGTCAGGATCTCGGTCAGTTCGCGGGCAAAGCCCAGCATCAGCGCGGCCTCGCTGATCGCCCCGACCTGGGCGCCCGGGTCATGGCCGCCATGGCCCGGGTCCAGTGCGACGCGCAAGGGCCGCGCGCCCGCACGGCGCGGCGGCAATGGGGCGACGGCCGCCGGCGACGGCAGGTCCCACAGCGCCGAGAGCGCATTGCCCCGGGTAGCGAAATCCTTCTGATCGACCGGCTCGATGCGCAGCTTGACCAGCGCCCCCTGCGCCCCGCCCTCGGCCGGGCTTTGCACGGCCAGGCGCAGCGCATAGGGGCCGGGCAGTTCCATCACCAGGCGCGACCAGCCGGGCCGGAACCGGCCCCAGCGCAGCGCCGGCACCAGTTCGCGCCCCGGCAGCGCATCGGCATCGGCGCCCGAAAAGTCGATCTCGCGGAAATCGACCACCAGCCGCGGCGGCCCGTCGAGGAAATAGACCCGGTAAGGCACCGGCTGGCTGATCGTCAGCCGCAATTCCATCGGCCGCGGCCTGCCCCGGTCGCGCCCCTCGGCCATGAGCGAGGACTCCGCCAGGTCGACCGTCGCAAGCGCCGAGCGCGCGCGGTCATCGGCCAGCACCGGCAGCGCAAGCCAGACCAGCAGCAGGGCGCAAAGCCATCTCATCGCGCCGCCATGAAGGCCGCGAGCCTGTCCAGCCCCTCGGCGATCTCGGCCGTCGATGCGGCATAGCTGAAGCGCAGCGTCCGGGCGCCGCGACGGGGGTCGAAATCCAGCCCCGGCGTCACGGCCACGCCGGCCTTTTCAAGGATCTCCGCGGCAAGGCCCAGGCTGTCCGTCGTCAGGTCCGACACATCGGCATAGATGTAGAAGGCGCCCTCGGGCGGCGCGATGCGGTCGAATCCCATCTGCGGCAGGCGTTCCAGCATCAGGCGGCGGTTCTCGGCATAGACAGCCAGGTTCGCCTCGGCCTCGTCCACGCAATCCAGCGCCGCCAGCGCCGCGACCTGACTGGCATGGGGCGGGCAGATGAACATGTTCTGCGCGATGCGCTCGACGGTGCGGATCATGCTGTCCGGCACCACCATCCAGCCGACCCGCCAGCCGGTCATGCTGAAATATTTCGAGAAGCTGTTGATGACGAAGACCTCGTCCGTCACCTCCAGCGCGGAATGGAAGCCGGCGCCGTAATCCAGCCCGTGATAGATCTCGTCCGAGATCACCGCCATGCCCAGTTCCGCCGCCCGCGCGCATAGCACCGCCAGTTCCTCGCGCCGCAGCACCGTGCCCGACGGGTTGCCGGGCGAGGCAAGGATCAGCCCCTGCGCATCGGCCGGAAGATCCCCGGGGCGCGGCTGATAGCGATCCTCGGCCCGGGTCGGGATGCCGACCGGCGTGAGCGACATGGCGCGCAGGATCTGGCGATAGCTGGGATAGCCCGGCTCGCCCAGTGCCACCCGCTCGCCCGCGTCGAAGAGCGCCGAGAAGGCCAGGATGAAGGCACCCGAGGAGCCCGGCGTCACCACGACGCGGCGCGGATCGAGGTCGAGCCCATACCAGCGCTTGTAAAGCCCGGCGATGCCCCGGCGCAGTTCCGGCAGGCCAAGCGCGACCGTATAGCCCAAGGGCCGGTCCAGCGCCGCGGCCAGCGCCCGGCACGCGCCCTGGGGGGCCGGGGTCGAGGGCTGGCCGACCTCCATGTGGATGATGCGGCGGCCCTCGGCCTCGGCCTTGCGGGCGGCCTCCATCACATCCATGACGATGAAGGGGTCGACCTGCCCGCGGCGGGATTGTCTCATATCTGCCAGCCTCATGGTTTTGGCCGGGTATCAGGCCTGCGGGCGGCCCGGTCAAGCCCGCGTGAAACCGGGGCGGATCGCTTGCAACGCAGCCCCGAACGGGCCAAGTTGCCGGCAACTGGAAAGGACCCTTGGATGAAAGCCCTTTTGACCGCCGCCCTGCTGACGGCGACCGCCCTGCCCGCCATGGCCTTCGACCCGGCCAACATGACCGAGGCCGAGAAGGCCGCCTTCGGCGAGGCGGTGCGCGACTACCTGATGGCCAATCCCGACGTGCTGATCGAATCGATCAGCGTGCTGGAGGAACGCCGCCTTGCCGACGAGGCCAGGAACGACGAGCTGCTGGTCGAAAACAACAAGGCCGCCATTTTCGACGACGGGCACAGCTGGGTCGGCGGCAACCCGCAGGGCGACGTGACGCTGGTCGAGTTCATCGATTACCGCTGCGGCGTCTGCAAGCGGGTCAGCCCGGACGTGGAGAAGCTGATCTCGGCCGATGGCAATATCCGCTGGATCCTGAAGGAATTCCCGATCCTGACCCAGGAAAGCGACATGGCCGCCCGCTTTGCCGTCGCGGTGCAGCAGGAAGCCGGCCCCGACGCCTACAAGAAGGCGCATGACGCGCTGATGGAATCGCGCGGGCCGGTCAACCTGGAAAGCCTGACCAAGCTTGCCGGCGAGTTGGGCGTCGAGGCGCAGGCGGTCATCAACCGGATGAACACCGAGGACGTCTCGGCCGTGCTGCGCAAGAACCACCAGCTGGCCGAGCAGATGCGGATCATGGGCACGCCCACCTTCATCATCGAGGGCGAGATGCTGCGCGGCATGCCCGCCGAGGGGCTGGAGGGCACCGTCGCCCGGGCACGCGAGGCCAAGGCCGAGGGCTGAAGCCGCACCGCCGGCGCGCGTTGCGCGGGTGGAATGAGTATTTGCAGAACGAAGAAGCAGCAGGGGCGGCGCTTGGGCCGCCCTTTCGCTTATTCGGCAGCGGCGGATTGCGCGGCCTCGATCTCGGCGGCGCGTTTCTCGACCAGTTCGACGATATGGTCGACCATCTGGGCGTTCGTCATCTTGTGGTTCTGCTTGCCGGCCAGATAGACCATGCCCGACCCCGCCCCGCCGCCGGTGAAGCCGATATCGGTCATCAGCGCCTCGCCCGGGCCGTTCACCACGCAGCCGATGATCGACAGGCTCATCGGTGTCTTGATATGCTCGAGGCGCTTTTCCAGGATCTCGACCGTCTTGATCACGTCGAAACCCTGCCGCGCGCAGCTTGGGCACGAGATGATCTGCACGCCGCGGGTGCGCAGGCCCAGCGATTTCAGGATCTCGAAGCCGACCTTGACCTCTTCGACCGGATCGGCGGAAAGGCTGACGCGGATCGTGTCGCCGATGCCCATCCACAGAAGGTTGCCAAGCCCGATGGCGGATTTCACCGTGCCGGCCGTCAGCCCGCCCGCCTCGGTGATGCCCAGATGGATCGGGGCGTCGGTGGCGTCGGCCAGCTGCTGATAGGCGGCGGCGGCAAGGAAGACGTCGCTGGCCTTCACGCTGATCTTGAATTCGTGGAAATCGTTGTCCTGCAGGATGCGGATATGGTCGAGGCCGGATTCCACCATCGCATCCGGGCAGGGCTCGCCGTATTTCTCCAGCAGGTGCTTTTCCAGGCTGCCGGCATTCACGCCGATCCGGATCGAGCAGCCGTGATCGCGCGCGGCCTTGATCACCTCGCGCACCCGGGTCGCATCGCCGATATTGCCGGGATTGATGCGCAGGCAGGCGGCGCCGGCCTCGGCGGCCTCGATGGCACGCTTGTAGTGGAAATGGATGTCGGCCACGATGGGCACCGGGCTTTCGCGGCAGATCTCGCGCAGCGCACGGGTCGAATCCTGGTCCGGGGTCGAGACGCGGACGATATCGGCACCCACATCGGCGGCACGGATGATCTGGTCCAGCGTCGCGCGCACGTCCGACGTGTCGGTGTTGGTCATGGTCTGCACGCTGATCGGTGCATCGCCCCCAACCGGCACGTTGCCGACCATGATCCGGCGCGAGTTGCGCCGATCGATATTGCGCCAGGGGCGGATCGGATTGTGCGACATGGCTGGGGCCTTTTCCTGCGCCAGGGACGGGATTCACCTGTCACAGATAGGCTGATGCGGCCGGACGGGCAAGCCATCCGGCCCCCGCCCGACGATGCGATGCCGCATCCGTGACCTGCGGTCGGATCAATCCTGCACGGGCACCTGTTCCGCCTGGCCTGCCGACGCGAAGGACACCATCTCGGCCAGTTGCGGGTCCTTGGCCAGGTCGGCAAAGGCGAATTTCGCGGTCAGCGCATTGGGCGAAAGCTCGACATTCTTGACCACCTTGGCACCGGGCGCGGCCGGACCGTAGGTGCGGCCGTTCACCGCGAAATAGATCGCGCCCGAATTGCCCGCACGCAGCACCGGCGGCGCTTCAAGCTTGGGCAGGGCGAAACGCTCGCCGGCGTCCATGGTCTTTTCCAACAGCACCGTGCCATCGGCCGAGGTGACGCGCACCCAGGCCGGGCGGGCGGCCAGGATCTCGACCTCGGGCGCATCGGGGGCCACGGTGCGTACGGCGGCCTGCTCGGCCGGCATTTGCGGGCCATGGACCCGGTCCTGGACTGCGGCGATGCGGGCCACCGGTTCGGCGCCTTCGGGTTGCATGGCCGGCGCATTCAGACCCGGGTCGATGGCGGCGATGGGTCCGTCGCGGGCCATCAGCACCGGCACCTCCAGCGCCTGCGGGCGATAGGTGCGGTCCAGCCCCTCGGGGCGCGGCAGGTTGACCTGGGCCGATTCCACGGTTTCGGGCTCGGCGGCCTCCTGCACCGGATCGAGCGCGGCGATCACGCCGGGCGCCTGGTCGCCGGGGGTCAGGTTGACCTTCTGCACCTCTTGCAGAACGGTCCAGCCGCCATAACCCAGCCCGCAGGCCAGCACGACCATGACCAGCAGCGAGCCGATGGCCCGCGGCTCGATCGAGTTCCAGACGCTTTCCTGCCGGGGCAGGAAGATCGGATGCGGATTGGCCAGCGCCTCGGCCGGGTCCGAGGGCCGGCGCTGCGGCTTCGGCCCCGCGGCGGAAGGCGCCATGCCATGCGTCGGCTGGAAGCCCGATTCCTGGCAGAAACGACGGAAGGTCCAGTCGGCATCCATGCCCAGATAGCGCGCATAGGAGCGGACATAGCCCGCGATGAAGCTGGGCGTGTCGAAGGCGGAGATGTCGCAATTCTCGATGGCGGCGACATAGGAGGCACGAATGCGCAATTCGCGCTGGACATCCAGCAGCGACTTGCCCAGCGTGGCCCGTTCGCCCCGCATCAGGTCGCCAAGACGAATATCAGGATCGTCGAAACCGGGCGGCAATGCCGCCGGCTCCTCATGGCCATTGGACGGGGGATTCCCCCTTAGCCCGATCATTGCGCCTGCCCCATTCTTTGCTGTTCGCCCTCCCCGAATCGGAAGACTCTCACAACTTGATTAAAGCAAGGTTATCACGGGCGCGAGAGGTCTTCACCCCGAAACCGCTTCAGGCAGCCGAAGTTGAACGGTTCAGTTTGCACTGCGACCACAGGCTGTCCATGGCCTTCACCAGATGGTCGATCTGCTTGGGATCATGCACCGGAGAGGGCGTGAAACGCAGACGTTCGGTCCCGCGCGGCACGGTCGGGAAGTTGATCGGCTGCACATAGATGCCGAAATCGGCCAGCAGCATGTCCGACAGCGCCTTGCAATGCACCGGGTTGCCGACATGCACCGGCACGATATGGCTGCCATGGTCCATGATCGGCATGCCGAGGCCGCGCAGCCGCATCTTCAGGATGCGGGCGTTCAGCTGCTGTTGGTCGCGCAGCAACTGCCCCTCGGCCGTCTTCAGGAAGGCGATCGAGGCCGCCGCGCCCGCCGCCACCGCCGGGGGCAGCGAGGTGGTGAAGATGAACCCGGGCGCATAGGAGCGGATCGCATCCACCATCCTGGCCGAAGCGGCGATATAGCCGCCGAAGACGCCGAACGCCTTGCCCAGCGTGCCGTTGAAGATGTCGATGCGATGGCTCAGCCCGTCGCGCTCGGCCACGCCGCCGCCGCGCGGACCATACATGCCGACGGCATGCACCTCGTCCAGATAGGTCAGCGCGTTGAATTCGTCCGCAAGGTCGCAGATCGCCTTGATCGGGCCGAAATCGCCGTCCATCGAATAGATGGATTCAAAGGCGATCAGCTTCGGCGCCTCGGGATCGTCGGCCGCCAGCAGCTCGCGCAGATGCGCCACGTCGTTGTGGCGGAAGATGCGCTTGGCGCCGTCGAACCGCTTGATCCCCTCGATCATCGAGGCGTGGTTCAACTCGTCCGAATAGATGATGAGGCCGGGAAACAGCTTGCGCAGGGTCGAGAGCGTCGCGTCGTTGGCGATATAGGCGCTGGAAAAGACCAGCGCGGCCTCTTTCCCGTGCAGGTCGGACAGCTCGGCTTCCAGCCGCTTGTGATAGACCGTGGTGCCCGAAATGTTGCGCGTCCCGCCCGAACCCGCGCCGGTGGCGTCCAGTGCCTCGTGCATCGCCGCCAGCACGACGGGATGCTGGCCCATGCCCAGGTAGTCGTTGCCGCACCACACGGTGATCTGGGTTTCGGTCCCGTCCGGCCGCGTCCAGACCGCCTGCGGATAGGCCCCCTTGCGCCGCTCGATGTCGATGAAGGTCCGGTAGCGCCCCTCTTCGTGCAGCTTGCCGATGGCCTGATCGAGGGTAGCTGAATAGTCCATTACGGATCCCTTGCCTTGCTTGAACTTGCTCGCTTGGGGGATCATGCTGCGATCCCGCGGGTCACACCTTGATACGCATCAAGCCAGAGAAAATACAGCGTAAAAATGTCGCACTCAAACCAAGATGGCAGGGGTTTTCTCTGAGGAAATCAATCAGGAAAGGCGAAGGATGACGGATCATTCCAGAATTGGCGAAGTGCTTTCAACGCTGGACGAAGAATTGCCCCGGGCGCTCGACCGGCTCGTGGAATTTCTTCGCATTCCCTCGATCTCGACGGACCCGGCCTACAAGGGCGAGGTGCGGCGGGCGGCGGAATGGCTGTGTGCCGAACTGACCTCGCTGGGCTTCGAGGCCGGACTGCGCGACACGCCCGGCCACCCCATGGTCGTCGCCCATTCACCGAAGGGAACGCGCCGCCCGCTGCTGTTCTACGGCCATTACGACGTGCAGCCGGTCGATCCGCTGGACCTGTGGGAGCGCCCGCCCTTCGAGCCGCAGATCGAGGATACGCCCCAGGGCAAGGTGATCCGCGGCCGCGGCGCCTCGGACGACAAGGGCCAGCTGATGACCTTCGTCGAGGCGTTCCGCGCCTGGAAGGCGGTGCATGGCAGCCTGCCCTCGGACCTGGTGCTGCTGTTCGAGGGCGAGGAGGAATCCGGCTCGCCCAGCCTGCGCCCCTTCCTGCGCGAAAATGCCGAGGAGTTGCGCGCCGGCGTGGCGATGATCTGCGACACCGGGCTTTATGCCGACGGCCGGCCGGCCATCACCACCCAGCTCCGCGGGCTTTACGGGGACGAGATCGTGCTGCGCGCCGCCGATCGCGACCTGCATTCGGGCAGTTTCGGCGGGCTGGCGGCGAACCCGATCCAGATCCTCGTCAATGCGCTCTCGACCATCAAGGACGCCACCGGCCGCGTCACCCTGCCCGGCTTCTACGACGGGGTCGAGGAACTGTCCGGGGAACTCCGCGCCGACTGGGATGCGCTCGGCTTCGATCCGGGCGAGTTCCTGTCGCGGGTCGGGCTGAAGCATCCCATCGGCGAACAGGGCCGCACCGGGCTGGAGATGGTCTGGAACCGCCCCACCTTCGAGATCAACGGCATCACCGGCGGCTATACCGGCGATGGCTTCAAGACCGTGCTGCCGGCCGAGGCTCGTGCCAAGGTCAGCTTCCGCCTGACCGGCGCCCAGGACCCCGAGCGCATCCGCGAAGCCTTCCGCGCCCATATCCGCGCCCATGTGCCCGCGGACTGCACGGTCGAATTCCACGGCCACGGCGCAAGCCCGGCCAGCCGCATGGACATCTCGGACCCGGCCTTCACGGCGGCCAAGGCGGCGCTGAGCCAGGAATGGGGACGCGAGGCCGCCTATATCGGCGCCGGCGGCTCGATCCCCATCGCCGGGGATTTCAAGGAGATCCTGGGCATGGATTCCATGCTGATCGGCTTTGCCCGCGACGACGACCGCATCCACTCGCCGAACGAGAAATACGACCTCGACAGCTTCGCCAAGGGGGCGCGAAGCTGGGCGCGCATCCTGGCGGCCCTGGGCTGAGATGCGGCGGGGCGGTCGCCGCGGCCGCCCCGGCACCCTGGCAGGAGCGCCCGCAATCCCGATCCTTGCCTTGCACGCGTGACCCAGATCAATTCATGCAGCACGGAGCCGTGCTAGCGCACTTGCAGCATTGAGGAGATCTGCACCCGATGACCATCATCGCATTCGTCTCGGCGGTTCTGGCCCTGCTTCTGGCTCCGGGGCCGACGAATACGCTGATGGGGATCGCCGGGGCGGAGCGGGGTCTGGCCCGGGTCATGCGCCTGCTGCCTGCGGAACTGGCGGGTTATCTGACGACCGTCCTGCCGCTGGCCCTGCTGGGCGCGCAGCTTCTTGAACGCTCGCCGACCTTCGCCACCGCCCTGAAACTGGCGGCAGCCGTCTGGATCATGATCCTCGCCACTTCCCTGTGGCGGTCGCGAAACGGCGAAGGGGAAGGCCGGGGGGTCAGTGCCCGCCGGATCTATGTGACCACCGTGCTGAATCCCAAGGCGCTGATCTTCGGCCTCGTCCTGCTGCCCGCGCCGCAGGATCCGGCCTTCGCAGCCCGGCTGGGGCTGTTCTGCCTGATGGTGACGGGTGCCGCGCTGGTCTGGGGCGGTGCGGGCGTGTTGACGCAGGTGGGCAAGGGCGGCCAGGGGCGGCGGCAGGGCATCCAGCGGCTTGCCTCGATCTGGCTCGCCTTCGTTTCGATTTCGCTGGTTTTCGGCGTCATGCGCGCCTGATGACGGCAAGCCGTCCCCAAGCGGTTCCCCGGCAGTTCTTGAGCCCTCTGCATGTGCATCGCGCGGCAGGCTCATCGTGCCGTGGCATGACATGAAAAGGGCGCCCGAAGGCGCCCGATCATCGCGACTGCCGGCCCCTTATGCGGCGCGTGCGGTCAGCACGGTTTCGACCCTCTTCTGAGCGCCCGCCTCGTCCATGCCGGAAACGGCAGCCACTTCGCGGGTCAGGCGGTCCAGCGCAGCCTCGTAAAGCTGGCGCTCGGAATAGGACTGCTCGCGCTGGTCGTCGTTGCGGTGCAGGTCGCGCACCACCTCGGCAATCGACATCAGGTCGCCCGAGTTGATCTTTTGCTCATATTCCTGGGCGCGGCGCGACCACATCGCACGCTTGACCCGGGCCTTGCCCTTCAGCGTGTCCAGCGCCCGCTCGACCAGGTCGGGGGTCGAAAGACCGCGCATGCCGATCTCGGTCGCCCGCGCGGTCGGCACGCGCAGGGTCATCTTGTCCTTTTCGAACGAAATGACGAACATTTCGAGGCGCAGCCCCGCGACCTCTTGCTCTTCGATGGAAACGATGCGACCCACGCCATGGGTCGGATAGACGACGAAGTCATCGGGACGGAATTCGGTCTTCTTGGCTTTCGACATTGGGCATCCTTCGCAGTTGCGCCGCCGCGCGACACAAAAGCCCCCAAGGCGGGACGATCCCCCCTTACGGGCCACATTGTTGTTCTTGCACTACTGACCGGGCAGGCGATCATGACAGGCAGCAGCGCCGCTCAGGCCACGAAAGCGGCCCGACCGGCGCGAGATAGCTGCACCATAGCACAAAAATCGCCCCGGTTCAAAGCCTCGCTGCAAAGCGGCACCGGCCCTGCCTGATGATGGAAAATCGTTTAAAATCAGCACTACGCTACCGATTCACCGACAGAGCCGATGCGTGGCACGGGACGAATCAACCGCTCCCCGCCACAACCGCGATTTAACGATTCCCGGCTTTTCCCGCCAGAATGATCCCAGACAAAAGCACCATATGATGCGCGATCAGCACAGTCGTTAGCTTTGTGAACAAGCTTTCGGACCCGAACGGGACCGCCGGTCTCAATCCCCCTCGCCCGGAGCTTCCGAGAAGTATTTCTCCAGCTTGCCGGGCGCGCCGTCCATCTCCTGATAGCCGGGCATCGGATCCTTCTTGCGGGTGATCACCGGCCAGGATTCGGCATATTTGCGGTTGAACTCGACCCACTTGTCCATGTCGGGCTCGGTATCGGGACGAATCGCGTCGGCCGGGCATTCCGGTTCGCAGACGCCGCAATCGATGCATTCGTCGGGATGGATGACCAGCGTGTTCTCGCCTTCATAGAAACAGTCCACGGGACACACCTCGACACAGTCGGTGTATTTGCACATGATGCAGTTTTCAGTGACGACGTAGGTCATGGCGCGATATTCCTGTTTCCTGATCGGCTAGTTACGCCCGCGACCGCCATCAATCAAGGCCACCACCGGCGAAAAGACGAGGATAGGGCCGCGGCATGGCCGACACGGGATGGCGTTCTGTCGCAGGGGCGCGGGGCGGAACCCGGTTCCTTGCCCCCGCGCCTAGAGTTCCTCGTAAAGCGTCGCGGCCTCGCTGGCCGGACCGCGCCGCTCGCCCAATAGCCGGACCCGCAGCACCCGCACCCGGCCATGGGCCGATACGGTGACGGTATCGCCGCCCCTGACCGCCTGCGCCGGCTTGCTGCAAGGCTGCCCGTTCACCCGGATGCCCCCGGCGCCGATCGCGTCGGCGGCCAGGGTGCGGGTCTTGAACAGCCGCGCGTGATGCAGCCAGCGGTCCAGCCGGATCGCCCCGGCCGCCTCCTGGCTCACGACTTGTTCTTGAGCGCGGCCAGGATGGCGAAGGGGCTGTCGGGATCGGCCTGCTTCTCGGCGCGCGGCGGGCGGGCCTCGAAACTCTTGGGACCGTCATGGCGCGGCTTGCCCTTGGGCTTGCCTTTCGGGCCACGCTCGCCACGCTGCTCGTCGCGACGCTTGCCCTCGAAGGGCTTGCCCTCGCGCCGGTTCTCCTGCCCGGCCTTTTCCGATCCCGCCTCGCGCTCGCGGCGCGGGCCGCGCTCGCCCTGGGGGCGCGGCTGGCCCTGGCCGTGACGCTCGCCCCGCTCGGGCCGGCGATGGCCGCCCCGCGGGCGCGGCGCCCAGGTGAAGGTATAGAACAGCTCCATCTCGGCCGCGGTCGGCTCGGCAGCCTCGTCGCCGGTTCCGGCCGCAGCCTCGGCTTCCGCCTCCGCGGCCTTGCGGGCGGCCTGCTCGGCCTCCCACTTGGCCCGGGTTTCAGCGGCAAGCACGCTTTCCTCCTCGGTCAGCGGATGCTCGTGATCGGCCTCTTCCGGCGCGGGCTCGGCGACGGGCGCCGCCTCTGCGCGGACCTTGGCACGCTCGCCCTTTTCGGCGCGGTAGCCCAGACCTTGCATCAGGCCCGCGAACTGCTCCAGCGTCATGCCGGTGATCGACAGCATGTCGGGCGTCGCCTCGAAGCCGCCACGGCTGTCCTGGCTGCGCAGCATGTCGGCCAGCCGCTCCAGCATGTCGATGCGGATCGCCCGCTCGCCCGCCGGGTGATAGCCCGAAAGCGTATAATAGCCCTTGGGCACGTCCGGCAGGTTGGGGATCGTCACCAGCCCCGGAGGCGGGCTTTCGGGAAACTCGGACAGGCCCTGGTCCAGACCCCAGAGCACCAGCCGCAGCCGGGTCGGCGCCGGCTTCAAGAGCGCCGGCTGGAAAATGGTGAACTGGCCGAAGCGCACGCCATGCTTGCGCAAGAGGCCGCGCGCATCCTGATCCAGTTCCTTGACCTCGGTGGCCACGCCCTCGCGCGGCAGCACGCCGAAGGATTCGAGCAGGCGAAAGGCGAAACCGCGGGCCAGCCCGGCCAGCGTCTCGTCGTTCTTCAGCGCCAGAAGCGGCTCGAACAGGGTGGCGATCTTGCGGTCGACGAAATGCTGGAGGCGGCGGCGCACCTTCTCGGCGATCTCGGGCCCGGCCTCTTCGTCGACGAAGGGCTCGACGCCGGGCTTCAGCGCCTCGCCGCCCTTGACCAGCTTGCCCACCGCCGAGCTGCCCCACATCAGGCCGCCCTGTTCGGTGAAGTCCAGCTCGGTATCCGGCGCGTTGTAGAAGCGGTCGGCGCGCAGATGGAATTCGGGGCGCAGCGCCTCATAGGCGGCGCGCTGCAGCATGCGCGCCTCGTCCCCGGTTGCGCTCGGATCGGCGTGGAAGCGGAAGCCCTCCAGACGACCGGCGAACTCGCCCTCGACCGTCACTTCGCCCTTGTCATTCACCTCGGCCAAAAGGCTCTCCTTCTGTTTGAGCCGGCGCAGCAGCACGGAAGTGCGCCGGTCCACGAATCTTTGCGTCAGAGCCGCGTGCAACGCGTCCGACAACCGATCTTCTACCGCGCGCGTCTCCGCACGCCAATGGCTTTCGTCCGAAACCCAGCCGGATCGTTGGGCAACATAGGTCCAGGTCCGTATATATGCCAATCGTTTCGACAATGTGTCGATGTCGCCTTGCGTTTTATCAATCCGGGCGATCTGCCCCGCCAGCCAGTCCCGGGGCACGCCGCCCTCGCGCAGAAAGCCGAATATCCGCGCCAGAAGCGTCGCATGCTCGACCGGAGAGATGCCGCGGAAATCCGGGATCCGGCAGACATCCCACAAAAGCCGCACGTCGCGGGGGTGCGACATGCTGTCGCGGATCTCGGGCATGGCGGACAGCGCCTTGAGCGCGCGCATGTCGTCCGCCTCGCGCCCGCGCGCCAGCCATTCCGATTGCGGCTGGATCTCCAGGCTTTGCAGCAGCCGCTCGACCGTGCCGAATTCCAGCGCGCCGTTGCGCCACATCAGCCGGCTGATGGGCTGGAAGCGGTGGTTCTCGATGGCCTCGATCAGCCCCTCCTCCAGCGGGCCGGCATCGCCGGTGACGCCGAACGTGCCCGGCTCGGTATGCCGCCCGGCCCGCCCGGCGATCTGGCCCAGCTCATGGGGGAACAGCGGGCGATAGCGGCGGCCGTCAAACTTCTCGGTGGCGGAAAAGGCGACATGGCGGATGTCGAGGTTCAGCCCCATCCCGATCGCATCGGTGGCAACCAGGTAATCCACCTCGCCCTGCTGATACATGGCGACCTGCGCGTTGCGGGTGCGCGGGCTCAGCGCGCCCATCACCACCGCGCAGCCGCCCTTCTGGCGGCGGATCAGCTCGGCCGTGGCATAGACCTCCTCGACCGAAAAGCAGACGATGGCCGAGCGCGGCGGCATGCGGCTGATCTTTTTCGAGCCCGCCCATGACAGCGTGGAAAACCTTTCGCGCCGCATGAACTGCACTTGAGGCACCAGCGCGGCGATGGCGGGACGCATGGTGTCGCTGCCCAGCAGCAGGGTTTCGTGCAGGCCCCGCATGTTCAGCAACCGGTCGGTGAAGACATGGCCGCGCTCGGGGTCGGCGCAAAGCTGGATCTCGTCTATGGCGACGAAGTCGGCGCCGACCTCGGGCATGGCCTCGGTGGTGGCGACCCAGTATTGCACCCGCTCGGGCACGATCCGCTCTTCGCCGGTGACCAGCGCCACGACCGACGGGCCGCGCGCCTTGACGATGCGGTCGTAGACCTCGCGCGCAAGCAGGCGCAACGGCAGGCCGATGACCCCCGTGCGATGCGCCAGCATCCGGTCGATGGCGTAATGCGTCTTGCCGGTATTGGTCGGGCCGAGAACGGCCGTGACCCGC
Organism: Paracoccus sp. SSJ; assembly: GCF_030234105.1. NCBI lineage: Bacteria > Pseudomonadati > Pseudomonadota > Alphaproteobacteria > Rhodobacterales > Paracoccaceae > Paracoccus > Paracoccus sp. SSJ. The sequence continues at coordinate 133,060 of NZ_JASSPE010000002.1, forward strand.
GATCTGTCCTGCATCTCAGGCGTCCGTGCCCTGCAATTTCTGTTCCAGGCGCCGGACGGCGTCCTGCGCCTCTTGCTGATGGGGGTGGATCTTCAGGCTCTGGCGAAACGCCTCCAGCGCGTTCCTGTCGTCGCCCAGCTCCTCCAGCATCGTGCCAAGCTGGGTCAGGGCGCCGAAATGGCGCGGCTCCAGCCGCAGCACCTCGCCCAGATCGGCGATGGCCGGGCCCAGGTCCCCGTCCAGGTAAAAGGCGACCGAGCGCAGATACCAGCCCGACGCGAAATCCGGCGCGTGATCGGTCAGCGCGGTCAGGTGGCCGAGGGCGGTAACGGTGTCGCCCGCGTCCAGCGCCGCCTCGCCGCGCTTGTAGAGCAGGTCCATCGCCGCCGAGCCGGAACGCGACCAGATGCGCAGGATGTCGGTTTCGGCCCGCGCCCAGGTCTCGCCGCCCGGCTGGGCCAGTTCCGCGAACAGCAGGTCCAGATCCTCGCGCTCGCGCAGCCTTGCCTCGGCGGTCGGCTCGGACGGCGCGGCAGGTTCGGAAAGCGGGCTTTCCGGCGCCGCATCGCCGCCGTCCTCGGGCGGGCCTTCCTGCGGCGCCTCGTCCTGAACCGGGATCGCGGGGGCCGGAATCATCTCTGCCTGGGCCGCCGCAGGCCCGGCATGGCAGGCACCGGCACCTGCCAGCCCCAGGAAAAGCGCTGCCGTGACGGCATGATGGAAATGTGGGACTGGCAAAAGCATACTCACCATGTAACTTTCCCAATCGTCTAATTCCAGACACGAGAACAGGAGATCGAGAATGAGCAAAGTGGTCGAGGCAGCCGTGGCCGCACTGGACGAGAAGGCCAAGGGCTTCGACGGCACCGCCAAATTCGTCATCGAGGGCGAGGGGTCGGTCTATATCGACGCCGATGGCGCCCGCGCCGCCGACGACGAAGCCGAGGTGACGCTGACCGCCAGCCGCGAGACCTTCGAGGGCCTGCTGTCGGGCGACGTTAACCCGACCACCGCCTTCATGACCGGCAAGCTGCGGGTCGACGGCTCGATGGGCATGGCGATGAAGCTGGGGGCGCTGCTCTCGTAAGCGATGAAGCCCGCACCCTTCAACACGCTGCCCGGCGATCCGCTCCCCTTGGCCCGCGCCTTCTGGCTGCGGGCCGAGGACGGGGTGCGGCTCCGGGCGGCGCATTGGGCGGCGGGCGGCGCCTCGGGGACGGTGCTGCTGTTTCCGGGCCGCACGGAATATCTGGAGAAATACAACGACATCGCGGCAGAATTGAATGCCGCCGGGCTGGACGTGCTGGCACCGGACTGGCGCGGCCAGGGCATGTCCGACCGATTGCAGGACAATACCCGCCCCGGCCATGTCGGCGATTTCGCCGATTACCAGCGCGACGTGGTCGAACTGGTCGTCGCCGCGCAGGAACTGGACCTGCCCCGGCCCTGGCATCTTCTGGCGCATTCCATGGGCGGCGCCATCGGCCTTGCGGCGCTGGATGCCGGGCTGCCGGTGGAAAGCGTGGTCTTCTCGGCGCCGATGTGGGGCATCGACCTGCGCCGCGTGCCGGAAGCCGTCGCCATGGCCGTCGCCCGGCTTGGCATCCGGCTGGGCCGGAGCGGCCATCCCGCCCCCGGCTCGGGGGGCGAGGAAAGCTTCGTGCTGCTGGACCCTTTCCACGACAACCTGCTGACCGGGGACGGCCGGCGCTGGGGGCGGCTGGTGGCCGAGGCCGCCACCTGGCCCGATATCGCGGTCGGCGGCGCCAGCTACGGCTGGCTGCGCGCGGCGCTGCTGGAGTGCCGCCGCCTCGCCGCCCTGCCCTCGCCGGCACTGCCGGCGCTGATCGCGCTTGGCGATCGCGAGCGGATCGTCTCGCCCCATGCCATCCGCACCCGCGTCGCCGCCTGGCCCGGCGCCACCATGCTGGACTTGCCCGATTGCCGGCATGAGCCGATGATGGAGCGCGACCCCGTCCGCAGCCGCTTTCTTGAAGCCGCCCTCGCCCATTTCGAGTCCGCCGCGGCGGGCTGAACCGGCCCGCAACCGGAAACCGGCCCATCGGATGCCTTGCAGCCCGGCGGTTCAGAGGTCACATGTTGACCATACGAAAGGACCGATCATGACGATTTCTGCCCGCAGCCCCCTGGACCGCATCCTCCACCGCATGCTGCCGCGTGACGAGAACGCCCTGCCCGTCGCAGCCGAGGCCCCCGATCTGGGCGCGCTGCCGGAATGGGACCTGAGCGACCTTTACCCCGCCCCCGATTCGCCCGAGCTGACCCGCGACCTCGAAGCGGTGGAACAGGCATGCTGCGAATTCGCCCGCCACTACGAGGGCAAGCTGGCCTCGCTGGACGCCGGCAAGATGCTGGACTGCATCGAACGCTATCAGCAGATCGACATCCTGGCCGGGCGGATCATGTCCTATGCCGGGCTGCGCTATTACCAGAACACCACCGATTCGGCCCGCGCCAAGCAGATGGGCGACCTTCAGGACCGCATCACCACCGCGACAACCAAGCTCGTGTTCTTCAGCCTGGAGTTCAACCGCATCCCCGATGCCCGCTATGAGGAAGTCTTTGCCGCACCGAACGGCCCGGCCCGCTACAAGCCGGTCTTCGACCGCATGCGCGCCATGCGCCCCTATCAGCTTTCGAACGAGCTGGAGCGCTTCCTGCACGACAATTCGGTGGTCGGTGCCGCTGCCTGGAACCGGCTTTTCGACGAAACCACGGCGGGCCTGACCTTCGACGTGGCAGGCGGGGAACTGGGGCTGGAAGCCACGCTGAACCTGCTGACGGACCACGACCGCGCCCGGCGCGAGGCCGGCGCCCGTGCGCTGGTCGAGGTCTTTGGCAAGAACGTCAAGCTTTTCGCCCGCATCCACAACACGCTGGCCAAGGAAAAGTCCATCGAGGACAAGTGGCGCAAGATGCCGACTCCGCAGACCGCGCGGCACCTGTCGAACCATGTCGAGCCCGAGGTGGTCGAGGCACTGCGCAACGCCGTCACCGCCGCCTATCCGCGCCTGTCGCATCGCTATTACCGGCTGAAGGCGAAATGGCTGGGGCTCGACAAGCTGCAGGTCTGGGATCGCAACGCGCCGCTACCGACCGAGAGCCCGCGGCTGATCGCCTGGCCCGAGGCGCAGGCGACGGTGCTGGATGCCTATGCCGGCTTTTCGCCGAAGCTGGCCGAACTGGCGCAGCCCTTCTTCGAGCGCGGCTGGATCGATGCGGCGGTGAAACCCGGCAAGGCGCCGGGTGCCTTTGCCCATCCGACCGTGACCACCGTCCACCCCTATGTGCTGCTGAACTATCTCGGCAAGCCGCGCGACGTGATGACGCTGGCGCATGAGCTGGGCCACGGCGTCCACCAGAGCCTGGCGGCGGCACAGGGCGAGTTGCTGGCCGCGACGCCGCTGACGCTGGCCGAGACCGCCTCGGTCTTCGGCGAGATGCTGACCTTCCGCGCGCTGCTGGCCAAGACCACCGACAAGACCCAGCGCAAGGCGCTGCTGGCCGGCAAGGTCGAGGACATGATCAACACGGTCGTGCGCCAGATCGCCTTCTACGATTTCGAATGCAAGCTGCACGCCGCACGCGCCAAGGGCGAGTTGACGCCCGAGGACATCAATGCGCTGTGGATGTCGGTGCAGGCGGAATCGCTGGGCGATGCTTTCGAGTTCATGCCGGGCTACGAGACCTTCTGGACCTATGTGCCGCATTTCGTGCATTCGCCCTTCTACGTCTATGCCTATGCCTTCGGCAACGGGCTGGTGAACGCGCTTTACGCCGCCTACGAGGACGGGCTGCCCGATTTCCAGGCGAAGTATTTCGACATGCTGGCGGCGGGCGGCTCGCGGCACCACAAGGAACTGCTGGCGCCCTTCGGCCTCGACGCCTCGGACCCGGCGTTCTGGGACAAGGGCCTGTCGATGATCGAAGGCTTCATCGACGAGCTTGAGGCCATGGAGGGGTGAACCGCCGCTTGCCCCGGGGGCGTCTTGCCCCCGGGTCCGCCTGGCCTATCCCATTGTTCTTGCGTGCCCGTATTCCCCAAGGGACAGGCGCATTCCCCCTTCTCCTCCGCCCCGTCGGGGCAGTTTTCCGTCGCCCGGGGCGCATCCCTGCCCTATGCTGCCGGAAAACGGGAAAGGGGACGGCATGATCCGCATGATCCGGCGCATCATCCTTTGGCTTCTGGCGCTGGCGGTGCTGGCCGCGGCCGTGGTGGCGATCTGGGGGCCGGGCTTCGTCGAGCGGCGGCTGAACCCGGTCACCATGCCGGCCGAGGGATGGCCCGTTTCGCCCCAGGCCGAGGCGCTGCATCAGCGGCTGGTGATCGGCGACTGGCATTCCGACGCGCTGCTTTGGGACCGCGACCTGCTCAAGCATGCCGACCGCGGCCATACCGACATCCCGCGGCTGGCGCAGGGGAATGTCGCGGTGCAGGTCTTCACCACCGTCACCAAAAGCCCGCGCGGCCAGAATTACGGCCAGAACTCCGCCGAGGCGCCGGACAATATCACCCCGCTTTTCATCGGCCAGCTGCGCCCGCTGCCAAGCTGGTTCAGCCTCAAGGAGCGCGCGCTGGTGCAGGCCGCCGCACTGCGCCGCGCCGCCGAACGCGCACCCGACCAGGTGATGCTGATCCGTTCGGCCGAGGACCTGCAAACCTTGCTGGAGGCGCGGCAGAACGGCGCAAGCACGGTCGGCGCCATCCTCGGCGCGGAGGGGGCGCATCCGCTGGAGGGGCAGATCGGCAATCTCCAGGTGCTTTACGGCGCCGGTTTCCGCCTGCTGGGCCTGACGCATTTCTTCGACAACGAGTTGGGCGGCAGCCTGCATGGCGAGGGCGGCAGCGGCGCCGGGCTCAGCCCCTTCGGCCGGCAGGTGGTCGAGGAGATGATGGCCCGTCGCATGATCATCGACCTGGCCCATGCCAGCCCGCAGATGGTGCGCGACGTGCTGGCCATTCCGGGCACCCGGCCGATCCTGTCCCATACCGGCATCCACGGCCAATGCCCCAGCCCGCGCAACCTGGACGATGCGCTGCTGAAGGCCATCGCCGACAAGGGCGGGCTGATCGGCATCGGCTATTGGGCCGACGTGGTCTGCGGCAAGACCCCGGCCGACATCGCCCGCAGCATCCAGGCAGCCATCGCGCTGGTGGGCGAGGATCACGTCTCGCTGGGCTCGGATTACGACGGCTCGGTCGATGCGCCCTTCGACGCGGCGCATCTGGCGGCTCTGACCCAGGCGCTGATGGATGCCGGCCTTGGCGACGAGCAGATCGCCAAGGTCATGGGCGGCAACATGATGCGCTATCTTGCCCAGATGCTTTGAGCGTGCCTAAGCTTTCGCAGCATCAAGGAGAGGCCCATGCTGACCATCTATGGCGTCACCCGCTCGCGCGCCTCGCGCATCATCTGGCTGTGCCATGAACTGGGCCTGCCCTTCAGGCAGGTGCCGGTGATCCAGGCCTATCGCCTGCCCGATCCCGAAGCGCCGGACGCGCCGCTGAACACGCATTCGCCGGACTTCCTGAAGCTCTCGCCCGCCGGCGCCGTGCCGGTGATCCAGGACGGCGACCTGGTGCTGTCGGAATCGCTGGCCTGCACGCTGCATCTGGCACGCAAATACGGCCAGCCCTTCGGGCCCGCCGATGCCGTCGAGGACGCGCTGATGCTGCAATGGAGCTTTTACGCCGCCACCGCCATCGAGCAGGACGCACTGACCATCCTGTTCAACCATGACAAGGGCCAGATCCAGTCAGGCGCGGCCCAGGCCAGCGTCGCCCATGCCGCCGAGCGGCTGATCCGGCCCTTGCGCGTGCTGGAGGATCACATCGCCCGCCATGGCCACCTGGTCGGGGGGCGCTTCACCGTGGCCGACCTGAACCTGGCCGAGGTGCTGCGCTATGCGCAGGGCTATGGCCAGCTGATGGAGCAGTTCCCGGCGGTCATGGCCTGGCTTGACGACTGCCAGGCCCGTCCCGCCTTTCGCAAGATGTGGCAAGAGCGGCTGGCCGAGCCCGAGTGACCCGCACGGCCGGAGCCGGTGGCGGCCCTTGCCTGCGCATTCCGCCCTGCCCGTCCCGAAGTTTGCGGGGCGGTTCCGGGGCCGGCAACTCCGCCCCAGCGCCTGAGCCTTGGGAAAGGAGCACAGCTTCCTGCGCCTTTCGACGGCGGGTAGCGCCCGAACCTATCCTTCCGCCGCCGCCGTCCGCCGGTGATCGGGATGCAGGGCCGCGCCCAGGATATGCTCGGCCGAATGGATCACATGGCTGGCATGGCCGACGATCATCGGATCGGGCGGCATCGCGATGGCCAGGTCCTTGTCGGGATAGTCCAGCGTGGACAGGAAATGCCGCATGCAGTTCAGCCGCGCACGCTTCTTGTCGTTCGACTTGACGATGGTCCAAGGCGCGTCGGCGGTGTCGGTGTAGAAGAACATCGCCTCCTTCGCCTCGGTATAGTCTTCCCATTTGTCGAGGCTGGCCAGGTCGATGGGCGAAAGCTTCCAGCGCTTCAGCGGATCGGTCTCGCGCGCCTTGAACCGCGCCCGCTGCTCGTCGCGGGTGACCGAGAACCAGTATTTGTAAAGCCGGATGCCCGAGCGCGCCAGCATACGCTCAAATTCCGGGGCCTGGCGCATGAATTCCAGATACTCGACGGGCGAGCAGAAGCCCATGACCCGCTCGACCCCGGCGCGGTTGTACCAGCTGCGGTCGTAGAACACCATTTCGCCCGCGGTCGGCAGATGCTGGATATAGCGCTGAAAGAACCACTGCCCCCGCTCGATCTCGGACGGCTTGTTCAGTGCCACCACCCGGGCAAAGCGCGGGTTCAGATGCTCCATGAAGCGCTTGATCGTGCCGCCCTTGCCGGCGGCGTCGCGGCCTTCGAACAGGATGACGAATTTCTGCCCGGTTTCCTGGGCCCAGATCTGCACCTTCAGCAGTTCCGCCTGCAACCGGGCCTTTTCCCGTTCATAGGCCACGCGCCCCATGCGGCGCGGATAGGGATAATGCCCGGTTTCGAAGGCCAGCCGGATCGCATCCGGGTCAAGGCTCGGAAAGCTTTTCGGCCCCCTCGCCTCCGCCTCGGGCGGAGGAATGACGGGCGGGGCGGCCGATACCTCTGCCCTCCCCGCCTCAGCCCCGGCGAACTCGTTGACCGCAGACATGGCCGGAAACACTTTTCCTGGAACCGGATGACCTTCCATATACCCAAACCAAACTATCACTCGTTAACTTTGTAGATTATGGCACGACACGCGGCCGCGCGACTTGATCCGTGTCAACAAACCCCGATTCCAGTCATGCAATCGACACAGATCCGTCATGAGGCCGCACCCATCCCTTGCGGTCGGCGACGGATGATCCACTTTCCCTTGCCCCCGGCCCATGGGACATGAGATAACCCCGCCCCAGAAGAACAAGACGAGCAGGTGCCATGGCCGACGATCTCTTCCCCGCCGCGGATAAGGCTTCCGAAAGCTATTCGGCCTCCTCGATCGAGGTGCTCGAAGGGCTGGAGCCGGTGCGCAAGCGACCCGGCATGTATATCGGCGGCACCGACGAACGCGCGCTGCATCACCTGGTCGCCGAGATCCTCGACAACTCGATGGACGAGGCGGTCGCCGGCCATGCCAGCCGCATCGAGGTCGAGCTGCTGGCCGATTTCAGCGTGGTGATCCGCGACAACGGCCGCGGCATCCCCATCGACCCGCACCCCAAGTTCCCCGGCAAGTCGGCGCTGGAGGTGATCCTGTGCACGCTGCATGCCGGCGGCAAGTTCTCGGGCGATGCCTACCAGACCTCGGGCGGGTTGCACGGCGTCGGCGCCTCGGTCGTGAACGCGCTTTCCGACAGCATGGTAGTGCAGGTCGCCCGCAACCGCGAACTTTACGAGCAGTGCTTCTCGCGCGGCCTGCCCCTTGGCCCGGTCGAGAAGGTCGGCGCCGCCCCGAACCGGCGCGGCACCACCGTCACCTTCCATGCCGACGAGCAGATCTTCGGCCATCACCGCTTCAAGCCGGCGCGGCTGCTGCGCATGGTCAAGTCCAAGGCCTATCTGTTCTCGGGCGTCGAGATCCGCTGGAAATCCGAGATCGACGACGGCGAGACGCCGCTGGAGGCCACGTTCCACTTCCCCGGCGGGCTTGCCGACTATCTGGGCGAGGTGCTGGGCAATGCCTCGACCTATGCCGACCGTCCCTTTGCCGGCAGCGTCGACTTCAAGGAAAAGTTCAACACACCCGGCAAGGTGGATTGGGCGATCAACTGGACACCGTCGCGCGACGGCTTCATCCAATCCTATTGCAACACCGTGCCCACGCCCGAGGGCGGCACGCACGAGGCCGGCTTCTGGTCGGCCATCCTGCGCGGCATCCGCGCCTATGGCGAGCGGGTCAGCAACAAGAAGGCGGCGCAGATCACCCGCGACGACCTGCTGGCCGGCGGCTGCGCGCTGGTCTCCTGCTTCATCCGCGAGCCGGAATTCGTCGGCCAGACCAAGGACCGCCTGGCCACCACCGAGGCGCAGCGGCTGGTCGAGGGCGCGGTGCGCGACCATTTCGACAACTGGCTGGCGGCGGATACGAAATCGGCGGGCGCCATCCTGGACTTCCTGGTGCTGCGGGCCGAGGAACGGCTGCGCCGCCGGCAGGAAAAGGAAACCGCCCGGAAATCGGCGACGAAAAAGCTGCGCCTGCCGGGCAAGCTGGTCGATTGCTCGGCCACCAATCGCGAAGGCACCGAGCTTTTCATCGTCGAGGGCGATTCGGCGGGCGGCAGCGCCAAGATGGCGCGCGAGCGCACCACCCAGGCGCTCTTGCCTCTACGCGGCAAGATCCTGAACGTGCTGGGCGCGGCCTCTTCCAAGCTCGGCTCGAACCAGGAGATCGCCGATCTTTGCCAGGCGCTTGGCGTCGGCATGGGCTCGCGCTTCAACGTCGACGACCTGCGCTATGACAAGATCATCATCATGACCGATGCCGATGTGGACGGTGCCCATATCGCCTCGCTGCTGATGACCTTTTTCTTCACCCAGATGCGGCCGCTGATCGACAAGGGGCATCTCTACCTCGCCTGCCCGCCGCTTTACCGGCTGACGCAGGGGCCGCATCGCATCTATGTCGCCGACGATGCCGAAAAGGAATCGTGGCTGGCCAAGGGGCTGGGCGGCAAGGGCAAGATCGACGTGCAGCGCTTCAAGGGGCTGGGCGAGATGGACGCCAAGGACCTGAAGGACACCACGATGAACCCGCGGACGCGCAAGCTGATCCGTGTCTCGATCGACGAGGAAGAGGGCGGCGAGACCGGCGATCTGGTCGAGCGGCTGATGGGCAAGAAGCCCGAACTGCGCTTCCAGTTCATCCAGGAGAACGCCCAGTTCGCCGATGCCGAGGAACTGGACGTGTGACCCTGGCCGCACCGATCGCCGTCTATGTCCTGGCGGCGCTGGCCGAGATCGCCGGCTGCTTTGCCTTCTGGGCCTGGCTGCGATTGGGGAAATCGCCGCTGTGGCTGGTGCCGGGAATGGTCTCGCTGGCAGTTTTCGCCTGGCTGCTGACCCGGGTCGATGCCGATTTCGCCGGCCGCGCCTATGCCGCCTATGGCGGGATCTATGTCACGGCCTCGCTGGGCTGGCTGTGGCTGACCGAGGGACAGGTGCCGACGCGCTGGGATATTCTTGGCGGCGGGCTGTGCGTGCTGGGGGCGATGGTGATTCTGGCCGGGCCGCGCGCGGCATAGCGCCCCGCCCGCAGGTCGGTTCAGCGGCAGGTCGGTTCAGCCGCAGGTCGTCGGCCAGCAGCGTTCGCCCTATCCCTGAAATCCTGGCGGCGGGTCGATCAGAACCGCATGCCGACCGAAAAGCTCACCCCCTCGGTGCCGATGCCGAAGCTCGCGGCGCCGAAGGTGAACCCCACCAGCGCCCCCGTCCAGACCTGCTGCGGCGTATGCTCGCCGGCATGGACCCGGCTCCAGCCGGTCAGGCCCGCCGCGCCATAGGCCAGCGCCCCGGCCTCGGGCCGGTCGTCGAAACATTTCCCCGCCAGATCCGCCGCCCCGAAAAACGCCGCTGCCGTATGGCCCGAGGGGAAACCCTTGCCCTCGCCCGAGGGCCGGCGCGAGATCGGCTGGCCGTCGAAGAACTCCTTCATTCCCCAGACCAGCGCCGCCTGCAGGATGCCCCGGACCGCGAAATCCTCCAGCCGGTCCTGGTCCATGGCGCAGGCCGCCGCCGCCAGCGGCAGGCCGTATTTCATCGCCGTGCCGAACTGCTCGAACGGATCGGCCGCTGCCGGGGCCGTCAGAAGGCAGATCGCCGCGCAGGCCGCCGTTGCGCGGCTCATGCGTCCAGCCGGATCACCCGGTCCATCCGCGCCGCCAGTTCCATGTTATGGGTGGCGATCAGCGCGGCAAGCCCGGTCTCGCGCACCAGCGCCATCAGCATGTCGAAGACCTTGTCCGAGGTCGCAGGGTCCAGGTTCCCCGTCGGCTCGTCCGCCAGCAGCAGCGAGGGCTGGTTCGCCAGCGCCCGGCAGAAGGCGACGCGCTGCTGCTCGCCCCCGGACAATTGCGCCGGGCGGTGATCGGCGCGATGCGTCAGCCCCACGCGCCCCAGCAGATCCAGCGCCCGCGTCCGCGCCGCCGCCTGCGAGACGCCGTTGGCGAGTTGCGGCAGGACGATGTTCTCCGCCGCCGAAAATTCCGGAAGCAGGTGGTGGAACTGATAGACGAAGCCCAGTTCCTCGCGCCGCGCCTCGGTCCGCGCCCGGTCGCTCTGCCCGGCCATGTCGCGCCCGTTCAGCAGCACCCGGCCAGAATCCGCGGTGTCGAGCAGCCCGGCAATGTGCAGCAGCGTCGACTTGCCGGCGCCCGAGGGCGCGACCAGCGCCACCACCTCGCCTCGGACGATCTGCAGGGACAACCCGTTCAACACCGGCACCGGCGCGGGACCACCAATGCCGTAAGTCTTAGAAATTTCTTCCAGAACCAGGATGTCACTCATAGCGCAGCGCCTCTACCGGGTTCATGCGCGCAGCGCGGCGCGCAGGGAAGATGGTGACAATGAAGGACAGGGCCAGCGACAGCGCCGCCGCCCGGAAGATGTCCCAGCCCCGCAATTCGGCAGTCAGCTGGTAGATGCCGCGCACCTCGGGCTGCCAGGCATTGCCGCCGGTCAGCATGTTCAGCGCCGCCATGATGTGATCGACATTCAGCGACAGAAGGACGCCCAGCACCACGCCGGCGATGGTGCCGATCACCCCGGTAAAGGCGCCGCAGAGGAAAAAGACCCGCAGGACGGAGCCCTCGGTCAGCCCCATGGTGCGCAGGATGCCGATGTCGCGACCCTTGTTCTTGACCAGCATGATCAGCCCCGAGGTGATGTTCATCGAGGCGATCAGCACCAGGATCGACAGGATGATGAACATCACGTCATCCTCCATGTCGAGCGCAGCCAGGAACGATCCCGAGGCATCGCGCCAGGTCCAGATCTGCCCCCGCTCGCCCAGGACCTGCAAGAGCGGCATGGTCCAGTCGTCGACCCGCTCGGGATCGGCGACATAGACCCCGATCTCGTCGGCAAGCCCCTCTCGGTTGAAAAAGCTCTGCGCCTTGGCCAGCGGCATGTAGATGCGGGCCTGGTCCACGTCATAGCGCCCCGCCGAGAAGATATAGACGACCTCGAAGGATTCGACCCGCGGCGTGGTGCCGAAGGGGGTCTTAGCACCATCGGGCGCGACCAGTTGCAGCCGGTCGCCGATCCGAACGCCCAGGTTGCGCGCCATGCCGATGCCGATGGCGATGCCTTGGTCGAAATCGTCCAGGCTGCCCGACGCGCTCTCGGGATCGGCAATGCCCGCCATCCCCCCGAGCGCATCGAGCGTGATGCCATGCACATCGCCCAAGGCGGCCGCATCGCCCTGCCGCGCCATGACCTGGGCGCGAACGGCCGGAACGGCACGGGTCACGCCGGGGATCTGCGCGATCCTGGCGGCCAGCGCGTCGTAATCCTCGATCCGGCCCTGGGTGACATAGGTCTCTTCGGTCAGCTCGTTATAGACCTGCGTGGGCGCGTAATAGACGGTGCTATGGGCATTGGCGCCCAGGATGGTGTCGACGAACTCGGCCCGGAAACCGGCGCGCACCGCCAGCGTGGCGACCAATGCCATCACGCCCAGGGTGATGCCGATCAGGCTGATCCAGGTCATCACGCTGACCCCGCCCTCGGCGCGGCGGGCGCGCAGATAGCGCCAGGCGATCATGAATTCGTAACGCGAAAACGGGGCGGTGCTGGCCATCGCTCACCTGTCTGTTGGGTGGCGCCTGATTGGCCTTTCGCCGCCCGCAATGCAAGCCAACAAGGCCGTGACCACGGGATCAGGGCTTCGGGTGATCGTCCCATTCCGAGCTGAGGATGCGCTCGGCATCGCCTTTGGGATCGTCGTATTGCCGACCGCGCAGCGACCAGATGAAGGCCAGCAGGCCAAGCCCGCCAAGACCCAGGGAAACCGGAATCAGAAGGCCGAGGATTTCCATGCTTCCTCCCTATCGCAGCCGCAACGCGTTCAACGTCACGCTGATGGAGCTCAGCGACATGGCCAGCGCCGCCATCAGGGGCGTGGCAAAGCCGGCGATGGCGATGGGCACCGCGACGATGTTGTAGACCAGCGAGATCGCGAAGTTCTCCTTGATCCGGGCACGGGCGCTTCGCGCGAGTTCCAGCGCCTCGGCCACCGGGGCCAGGTCGCTGCCCATCAGCACCATATCCGAGGCGGTGCGCGCCGCATCAAGCGCCGAGGCGGGCGAGATCGAGACATGCGCCTCGGTCAAGGCGGCGGTGTCGTTGAGTCCGTCGCCGACCATCAGCGGATGCAGCCCCTCCTGCCGCAGACGGCGCAGGGCCTCGGCCTTTTCGACCGGGGTGACGCCGGCCCGCCATTCCTCGATGCCCAGCCGACGCGCCAGATCCTGAACCACCGGCGCCGCATCGCCCGAGAGCAGCATCACCCGCCGGCCCGAGGCAAGGATCCGCGCCACGCAGGCCTCGGCCCCCGGACGCAGCCGGTCCGAGAATTCCAGCCGGATCGGCGCGCCCTGCCCCAGCGACAGCCAGCTTGCCGACAGCGTCGCCTCGCCATGCCGGGCGCCCAGCCAGTCGGCGCGGCCCAGCCGCACCTCGCGGCCCAGCCAGACCCCGGAAATGCCATGGCCCGGCACCTCGCGCAGATCCTGCAATGCCGCTGGCTCGGTGCCGGTCTCGCGCAGCGCCTGCGCCAAGGCCTGGGACAGCGGATGGCCCGATCCTTGCGCCAGGGCCAGCGCCACGGGACGCGCATCGGTCGGGATAGGGTCCAGCGAGACCAGTTGCGGCACGCCCATGGTCAGGGTGCCGGTCTTGTCGAAAACCGCGGCATCGACCTCGGCCAGACGCTCCAGCGCGGTGCCGTCCTTGATCAGCATGCCGCGCCGGAACAGCCGCCCCGAGGCCGCGGTGACCACCGCCGGCACCGCCAGACCCAGCGCACAGGGACAGGTGATGATCAGCACAGCCGCGGCCACGTTCACCGCCAGCCGCAGGTCATGCGTGCCGAGATACCAGCCGAGAAAGCTGCAAAAGGCCAGAAGATGCACCAACGGCGAATAAAGCCGCGAGGCGCGGTCGGCGAGGCCGGTATAGTGGCCGCGCGCCGATTCCGCGGCGGCGACCAGCGCGGTCAGCCGCGCCAGAGAACTGTCGCGCCCGGCCGCCGTCACCCGCATGACCAGAGGGCCGGTCAGGTTCACCTCGCCCGCCGAAAGCGCAAGGCCGGGGCCGGCCGCGACCGGGATGCTCTCGCCGGTCAGAAGCGAGCGGTCGATCTCGCTGCTGCCCTCGGCGATCTCGCCATCGGCCGGGACGCGGGCACCGGGGCGGATGCGGATCAGGTCGCCAGGAACCAGTTCGGCCACCGGGACCGGCTCGTCGCCCGCAGGGGTGACGCGGAAGGCGCGCGGCACCTCCAGCGCCGTCAACTCCTCGGCTGCGGAGCGGGCGACGGCGCGGGTGCGATAGTCCAGGTAACGCCCGATCAGCAGGAAGAAGCACAGCATCACCGCCGCGTCGAAATAGGCGTGATGGCCGGAATGCAGCGTCTCGTAGACCGAGATGGCGCTGGCCAGGATCAGCGCCAGCGAGATCGGCACGTCCATGCCCAGCCGGCCATGCCTGAGTGCCCGCCAGGCGCTGGAAAAGAAGGGCTGGCCGGCAAAGGCCACGGTCGGCAGGGCGATGGCGCCGGAAATCCAGTGGAACATGTCGCGCGTCGCGTCCTCGGCCCCCGACCAGACCGCGACGGACAGGATCATGATGTTCATCATCGCGAAACCCGACACGCCGATGCGCATCAGGATGTCGCGGCCCTGCCGGTCGGCGGCGCTGGCCGACAGCGCGGCGGGGTCGAGCTCATGCGCCTCGTAGCCGATGCTTTCGACCACGGGGATCAGTTCCTCGGCGGTCATGCCCGGCGCGTCCACGGTGACGCGGCGCAGCGTCAGGTTGACCCGCGCATCCCTGACGCCGGGATGGCGTTGCAGCACCCGCTCGACATCGGTGATGCAGGTCGCGCAATGGATGGTCGGCAGCGACAGGACGATATCCTCCTGCACGCCCCGAGTCCCCGCGATGCGGCTCGCCAGCGGTGCCGCGTCGCAGGCCGGACAGGCCGAAAGCCGGGCGTCGTGATCGTGCAGCGTGGCGTCGGACATCTCATTTCACCCGGTTGCCGTGGTAATGGTCGATGCGCTGGCGAAAGACCGTGCCGTCGGGTGCGGTCGCGGTCAGGTGGATGTTCCACGTCCCCGGCGCCAGCGCCAGCGGCGCGCGGAACAGCCCGCCGGCATAGGTGAACTCGGGCCGCCGATCATCGCGCATGTGGGTAGGACGTCCGACCGTCACCTCCAGCCCCTGCACCGGCGCCGGATAGCCCTCTGCGTCGCGGATCGCCAGCGTAAGCTCGCGCCCGTCATATTCCGGCGTCACCGTCCAGTTCAGGGCCGCCTGGGCGTCGCGGTCGCGGTCGAAGCTTTGCGAGGCGACATAGCTGTTCTTGACCTCCAGCCCCGGGAAGGTGCCGACGGCCTTGACCGCCATGAACACGTTGACGGCGATGATGGTGCCGAAGGCGCCCAGAGTGATGATCAGCACATGGCGGCCGGTCAGTTCGCGGGGCATCATTCGCTCCTTCCGTGGAAGACGGTGCCGATACGGGACTTCACCCCATCGGTGACATCCTCGACCCAAAGCGTCAACTCGCTCTGTGCGGCTTCGGCCAGGGCCGAGTCCTTCTCGGCGGTGATGTAGACCCGCTGGGTATGGGTGCTGTCGGCGGCCACCTTGACACCGGCATCGGGCAAGCCCTCCAGCGTCAGGCTGATCCCCTGCGGCGCGGCGCCGTCCGAGCCGGTGACCGAAACGGCAAAGTCGCGCTCGGCCCCCTGCTTGTTGCGCAGCCGCAGGGCATAGGTGTTGCGGATCGCACCGTCGGCCATCGTGACGTAAAGCGGGTTCCTGACCGGCGTCACGTTCAGGTCGAAGGGCGAGCGCAGGAACAGCGCCACCACCAGCGCGACGCCGATCCCCGCCCAGAGCGTGAAGTACAGCATCGTGCGCGGCCGCAGGATATGCTTGAGCACAGGCTTGGGCGCGGCGCCGGACCGCTCGGCCGTCTCATCCTTCAGCGCCATGTAGTCGATCAGCCCGCGCGGCTTGCCGATCTTGTCCATCACCTCGTCGCAGGCGTCGATGCAGAGCGCGCAGGTGATGCATTCCAGCTGCTGGCCGTCGCGGATGTCGATGCCCATCGGGCAGACGTTCACGCAGGCCATGCAGTCGATGCAATCGCCCTTGGCGCCGCCGTCGGATTTCGTCGGCTCGCCCTTGTGCAGCTTGCCGCGCGGCTCGCCTCGCCATTCGCGATAGGCGACGGTCAGCGTGTCCTCGTCCATCATCGCGGCCTGGATGCGCGGCCAGGGGCAGGCATAGACGCAGATCTGTTCGCGCGCGAAGCCGCCGAACAGGAAGGTGGTCGCGGTCAGGATGCCCATGGTGATATAGGCGACGGGGTGGGCCGTTCCGGTGAACAGGTTGCCCAGAAGCGTCGGCGCATCGGTGAAATAGAAGATCCAGGCGCCGCCGGTCGCCACCGAAATGAGCAGCCAGACCACCCATTTCACCAACCGCAGCCGCAGCTTGCGCGCACTCCAAGGCGCGTTCCACAGCCGCAGCCGGGCGTTGCGGTCGCCCTCGACCCAGCGCTCGGTCAGCAGGAAAAGGTCCGTCCAGACCGTCTGCGGACAGGCATAGCCGCACCAGACCCGTCCCAGCGCCGAGGTGAACAGGAAAAGCCCCAAACCCGCCATGACCAGAAGGCCGGCGACGAAATAGAACTCATGCGGCCATATCTCGATCCAGAAGAAATAGAAGCGGCGGTTGGCCAGATCGATCAGCACCGCCTGGTCGGGCATGCCGGGGCCGCGGTCCCAGCGGATCCAGGGCGTGACGTAATAGATCGCCAGGGTCACCGCCATGATGATCCATTTCAGGTTCCGAAACCAGCCATGGACCCGGCGGGGAAAGATCGGCTCCCGGGCGGCATAGAGACGTGGCGGGTCGATGTCGGAATTCGACATGATTGGCTCCTGTTGCGCGTGGCCCGGGTATAAAGCCTTGCTGCGAGAGCGCATTGATCTGCGTCAAGCGCGGGCATGCCGAGCATAACGGACGGGAAAATGGCAAGACATGGGCCGGATTGTCGCATCCCGGCGCAAAAAAACGCGCCACCGGCTTGCGCCGGTTCGCGTGCCTGGCATTTGATAAAAACACCGGCCCCCCTTGGAAACGCGCGAACAGGACGGGGGGCCGGTGCCTCCGGGGCCGGTTGCCCGGCCGCGGATCTCGGGATCTGTTATTCGCCACCGCCGAGGCTGTGGACATAAGCGGCGACGGCGACGATGTCGGCCTCGGACAGGCGGCCGGTCCAGGCCGGCATCACGCCGAAAGGACCGTCGCGCACGATGCGGGTGATCGTCGCCGGATCCGAACCGTAAAGCCAGACCGCATCGGTCAGGTCGGGCGCGCCCTGCGCACGGTCGCCCGTGCCATCCTCGGCATGGCAGGACGAGCAGTTGTCGGCGAAGACCTCCACCCCCTCGGCCGCCAGCGCCGCGTCATGCGGCAGGCCGCCCAGTTCCAGCACATGGTTCACGACCTGGCTGATCTGGGCATTTTCCAGCAAGCCGTCGATGCCGAAACGCGGCATTTCGGAATAACGGGTATCCGCATCCTTGGGATCGCGGATGCCATGCATGACCGTGGTGTGGATCTCTTCCAGAGTGCCACCCCAGAGCCAGTCGTTGTCCAGAAGCGAGGGATAGCCCGTGGCCCCGCCCGCCCCCGAGCCGTGGCACTGCGCGCACCAGGTGCGGAAGATCGCGGCGCCGGCATTGGCGGTATAGTTCGCCAGTTCCGGGTCGGCGGCGATCTCTTCCAGCGGCGTCTCGACCAGCTTGGCCTGGATCGGGGCATTGGCCTCGTTGAAGCGCTGGATCTCGGCGGCCACGTCCGAACGGTAGTTCTGGCCCAGAAGGCCCTGCGTCGCCCCGTTCACCAGCGGAATGGCGGGATAGGCGATGAGATAGAGCACCCCCCAGACGATGGTGGCGTAAAAGGTCCACAGCCACCAGCGCGGCAAGGGGTTGTCATACTCTTCGATCCCGTCCCAGCTATGGCCGGTCGAGGGCACCTCGACCACCCTGCGCCCGCCCTTGCGGTCGCGCACCACGCGGGTGGCGCCGGGCCGGGGCGTGACCGGAGGATGCAGCGGATCGCCGCCGGGCCCTTCGGGCGGATGGGCGAGGATCTTCGCCTTGTGAGCCTCGTCGGCGGCCTGGCGTTCCAGCTCGATCCGGTTGTCGGGGTTCTGCGGGCTGGCATGCTCGTCGTCGGTATCGGCCATCACTCGACCTCCTTCTCGCCCGCGGATGCGGGTTTCGTCTCGTTACGGAAGATGCTTTCGGCCGCGTCGCGGTGCAGCAGCCGCGAGCCCGGCCTGAAGGCGAAGACAATCGTCCCCAGGAAAAAGACCACCAGCAGCAGAAGCACCCAGCTGTCGGCCAGTTCGCGCAGGAAGGAATACCTGTCCATGGCGGGCCTCAGCGGTTCGGATCGGGTTCGAAGGTCGAGAAATCGACCATCGTGCCCAAGACCTGGAGATAGGCGATCAGGGCATCCATCTCGGACACGCCGGGGCGGCGGTCGAAATTGCGCTGTTGCGCACCCGGATAGCGTTCCTCCAGCCCCGAGGCATCCGCATCCGGGTCGGCCTGGGCACGGAAGTCCTCGACCGCCGCGGCGATCATCGCGTCGTCATAGGGGACGCCGACCAGCGCGTCGGTCTTCAGCCGCTGCTGCATGTTCGAGGCGTCGACCTGGCGATTCAGCAGGAAGCCGTATTTCGGCATGATCGATTCCGGCACCACCGCCTGCGGGTCCACCAGGTGGTCGAGATGCCATTCGTCCGAGTAGCGGCCGCCAACGCGGGCCAGGTCCGGCCCGGTCCGCTTGGAGCCCCATTGGAACGGATGGTCATACATCGACTCGGCCGCCAGGCTGTAATGGCCGTAACGCTCGACCTCGTCGCGCATCGGGCGGATCATCTGGCTGTGGCAGACATAGCAGCCCTCGCGGACATAGATGTCGCGGCCCTTCAGTTCCAGCGGCGTATAGGGCCGCATGCCCTGCACCTTTTCGATGGTGTTTTGCAGATAGAACAGCGGCGCGATTTCCACGATGCCGCCGATGGTCACCACGAGGAAGGAAAAGACCAGCAGAAGCGTGGCGTTCTTTTCCAGGACCTTGTGCTTTTCAAGAATGGCCATGATCCGTCCTCACTCGGCAGGAACCGCAGCGGCGGTCGATTGGGTCTTGGGCTGCTTGGCGACGGTGGCCCACAGGTTGTAGCACATGATCAGCGCACCGCCGAGATAGAGCACGCCGCCCAGGGCCCGCACCACGTTCATCGGGAATTTTGCAGCGACCGTGTCGGCAAAGGCGTTGACCAGGAAACCCTGGGCGTCGACCTCGCGCCACATCAACCCTTCCATGATGCCCGAGACCCACATCGAGGCCGCGTAGAGCACCAGACCGATGGTGGCGAGCCAGAAATGCCAGCTGACCAGCCCTGTCGAATAAAGCCGCTCACGTCCCCAAAGCCGCGGCACCAGGTAGTAGAGCGCGCCAAAGGTGATCATGCCGTTCCAGCCCAGCGCGCCGGAATGGACGTGACCGATGGTCCAGTCGGTGTAATGTGACAGCGAGTTCACCGCCTTGATCGACATCATCGGCCCCTCGAAGGTCGCCATGCCGTAGAAGCCGACGGCCACCACCATCATGCGGATGATCGGATCGGTGCGCAGCTTGTCCCAGGCGCCCGAGAGCGTCATCAGCCCGTTGATCATGCCGCCCCAGCTGGGCATCCACAGGATGATCGAGAACACCATGCCCAGCGTCGAGGCCCAGTCGGGCAGCGCGGTATAGTGCAGGTGGTGCGGACCGGCCCAGATATAAAGGAAGATCAGCGCCCAGAAGTGGATGATGGACAGCTTGTAGCTGTAGACCGGACGCTCGGCCTGCTTGGGGATGAAGTAATACATCATGCCCAGGAAGCCCGCCGTCAGGAAGAAGCCCACCGCGTTGTGGCCATACCACCATTGCGTCATCGCGTCCTGCACGCCCGAGAAGAGCTGCACCGATTTCGAGCCGAAGAGGCTGACCGGGATCGCCAGGTTGTTGACGATATGCAGCATGGCGATGGTGACGATGAAGGACAGGTAGAACCAGTTCGCCACATAGATATGCGGCTCTTTCCGCTTCAGGATCGTGCCCAGGAACACTGCCAGGTAGACGACCCAGACGACGGTCAGCCACCAGTCCACATACCATTCCGGCTCGGCATATTCCTTGGACTGGGTGGCGCCCAGGATGTAGCCGGTCGCGGCCAGAACGATGAAGAGCTGATAGCCCCAGAACACGAACCAGGCCGCGTTGCCGCCCCAGAGCCGCGCCGCCGAGGTGCGCTGCACCACGTAGAACGAGGTCGCGATCAGGGCGTTGCCGCCAAAGGCGAAGATCACCGCCGAGGTATGCAGCGGGCGAAGCTTGCCGAAATTGGTATAGCCCATGGTGATGTCGCTGAGGTTCAGCGCCGGGAAGGCCAGCTGGAAGGCGATGACCACCCCGACCAGAAAGCCCACCACGCCCCAGAACGCGGTGGCGATCACGCCCGCCCGGACGACGTCGTCCATATATTGCGTTTCGGGGTGCGGCTCGAGCGCAGGCTGCTCATTGCCCATCTGACGCAGCACGCGCAGGAACATGATCCCCGCCGCCAGCATGATGATCAGGGCGTTGACCAGATACGCGAGATCATCGGGTCGCGCATAATTGGCCGCGATCGCGGCCAGGACCGCGATCGTGCCCAGCGCGATCAGCTTGATGGTGTCCAACATGAATTCGTGTCCTTAAATCCTGCGCCGAAGGCGGCCGATTCGCACGAAATGCGACGGGAACGCGGCTCCGACAGCTAACTTCTAACGTCACACGGTTTCGTGAGACTTTGATCTGCGTCAATCTGTCATTGCTGGATAGGTGTAAAATCCCGGAATATCTGGACAGGATGTCGCAGCCGCCCCCCGGCAACGATTGCGATCCTGCCGGATGCAGGTGAAACTTGCGCCGAACCCCGAAAGGAGAGGGCCCATGGGCTACAAAACGATCCTCACCGTCCTGACCAACGCCAACCAGCAGAAGCAACTCGATTCGGCCGTTGCCATGACCCGGCGCGAGGATGCGCATCTCGACGTGTTCTGCATGGGCGTGGACCACACCCAGAGCGGCTATTACTACGCGGGTGCCTCGGCCTATGTGTTCCAGGAATCCATCGACAAGGCCGTGGCCGCTGCCGGCGAGCTGGAGGAAAAGGTCCGCGACCGGCTCGATCCCGAAGACATCCGCTGGTCCGTGGATTCCGCAGTGGCCCAGGTCGGCGGGCTTTCGACGCTGGTGGGAATGCGCGCGCGCTATTCCGACCTGGTGGTGCTGAACCGCCCCTATGGCGAGGGCGCCCCCGCCGACGCCGAGGCGGTGACCGAGGCGGCGCTGTTCGAGGGTGCGGCCCCGGTGCTGATCGTGCCGGATGAGCTGAAGGAGCCCTTCGGCAAGAAGGTCATGATCGCCTGGAACCAGTCGAACGAGGCGCTGGCCGCCGTGCGCCGCGCCCTGCCCCTGCTGATCGCCGCCGAAAGCGTCGAGATCACGGTGATCGACCCCTCGCCCAGCGGCCCCGAGCGCTCGGATCCCGGCGGCGCGCTGTGCCAGATGCTGACGCGCCATGGCGTGAAGGCGGAAATCTCGGTGCTGGCCCGCACCTTGCCGCTGATCAGCGACATCCTGAACCGCCGCGCCACCGAGATCGGCGCCGACATGCTGGTGATGGGCGCCTATGGCCATTCCCGCTTCCGCGAGGCGATCCTGGGCGGCGCGACGCGCAACATGCTGGAAAAGGCGCAGGTGCCGGTCCTGATGGCGCGCTGATCTGCCGTCCTGGCAAAGCAAACCCCCGGGCAAGTCCCGGGGGTCTTGCTTTGGGCCGCCGGGCAACCCGCGACCCGGCCCGGCCGCCTAGCTGAGCGGCCCGCCGTCCGAGTCGTCGCCGCTTTCGGTGACCAGCCGCACGAAAGAAGGCACGATCACCCGCCGCTTGCCGTCGAGTTCGATCACCCCTTCGCGCTTGAGCGCGCTCATCTGCCGGCTGACGGTCTCCAGCGTCAGGCCCAGGTAATCCGCCATCGCCTCGCGCGTCAGCGGCAGTTCGATGGTGATGCGCCCCTCTGGGCGGCGCTTGATCAGCGCAGCCTCGCGCCGTGCCAGGATCACCAGCAGCGAGGCGATCTTCTCGCGCGCCGATTTCCGGCCCAGCAGCAGCAGCCAGTCGCGGGCGGCGTCAAGCTCGTCCAGCGTCATCTCCAGCAGCCGGCTGGCGATGCGGGGATTGTCGATCAGCAGCTTTTCGAAAGGCTTGCGCCGAAAGCAGCACAGCACAAGGTCGCTGGTCGCGGTCACGGTATAGGCCGCCATGTCGCGCCCCGGCCGGCCCAGGAAATCGCTGGGCAGCAGCAGGCCCACCATCTGCGTGCGCCCATCCTCGAGCTGCTGGGTCAGCCCGGCCATGCCGGCGACCACCGAGGCCACGAAATCCATCCGGTCGCCGGCCCAGACCACGACCTGTCCCGCCTCGTAGCGGCGATAGAATTTCATCTCCTCCAGTTCGGTCAGCTCATCGCCTTCGCAATGTGCGCAAACGGCCCGATACCGTATCGGACAAATCTCGCAGGGCTGCTGCGTCGCGCAGAGGGCGGCGTCATGTGGCATTTGATTTGGGTCAAGGTTCCAGCGCGTGTTCCGCGGCAGGATAGCAGTATGGAACAACAATCGCAACTTGAGCGGCTGGGACTGTTTGACGCGCGCGTGCCGCGCTACACCAGCTATCCGACCGCGCCGCATTTCACCCCCGCCGTGGGCGAGCCGGTCTTCCGCGACTGGATCGCAGCGATTCCCGCCGGCGCGGCGATCTCTCTCTACATGCATGTGCCGTTCTGCCGGCGATTGTGCTGGTTCTGCGCCTGCCGCACGCAGGGCACGCAATCCGACGAGCCGGTGCGCGCCTATGCCAAGGCCCTGCTGGCCGAACTCGACATGCTGAAGTCGGCGCTCGCCCCCGGCGTCCGGCTGTCGCGCCTGCATTGGGGCGGCGGCACGCCGACCCTGATGCCGGCCGAGATGATGCGGCTGGTCGCCGGCGCGGTCCTCGACGCCTTCCCGCTGGCCGAGGGCGCGGAATTCTCGGTCGAGATCGATCCGAACGAGATCGACGAGGCCCGCATGGACGCCTTGGCCGAGGCCGGGCTGAACCGCGCCTCGATCGGGGTGCAGGATTTCGACCCCGAGATCCAGAAGATCATCGGCCGCGAGCAGAGCTTCGAAGTGACGAAACGCGCCGTGGACATGATCCGCGACCGCGGCATCGCCAGCCTGAACGCCGACATCCTCTACGGCCTGCCCCATCAAGACCCGCACCGGATCGCCGAATCGGTGCAGAAGCTGCTGGCGCTGTCGCCCGACCGGGTGGCGCTCTACGGCTATGCCCATGTGCCCTGGATGGCCAAGCGGCAGGTGATGATCCCGTCCGAGGCGCTGCCCGACCCGCATGGCCGGCTGCGGCTGTTCGAGACCGCGCGCGAATTGTTCCTCGCCGACGGCTATGACGAGATCGGCATCGATCATTTCGCCCGCCCCGGCGACGGTCTTGCCCGCGCGCAAAAGGCCGGCCTGCTGCGCCGCAACTTCCAGGGCTATACCGACGACCGGGCCGAAGTGCTGGTGGGCCTGGGCGCCTCGTCGATCTCGCGCTTCCCGCAGGGCTATGCGCAGAACGCCCCGGCGACCGGCGCCCACCTGGCCAGGATCCGCGACGGGCGCTTCTCGACCACGCGCGGCCATGCCTTCTCGGCCGAGGATCGCTGGCGCTCGCGGATGATCGAGGCGCTGATGTGCGATTTCGAGATCCGGGCCGAGGAGTTCATCCGCGACCACGGCTTCGACGCCGAGAGCCTGTCCCGCATCCTCACCCCCGTCGCCGCGCATTTCGGCGACATGGTCGATGCCGACGCCTCGGGCCTGCGCATTACGCCCAGGGGGCGACCGCTGACCCGGATGATCGCCCGCATGTTCGACGGCTACGACATGGCGGCCTCGGGCCATTCCGCGGCGATCTGACGCTAATGGCGATGGCCGTCATGGCCGTCGCCGGCATCGCTGCAGGCATCGCCTTCGCGCTCGGCCTCGATCGTGGCATGGTCGATGCCGAAATCGCGCCACAACATTGCCTTGGCCTGGCGCACCGTCATCACCGCATCGGCCCCGTCGCGCATGACCAGATGCACCGACAGCGCCGTGCGGCGCTCGTCGATCTGCCACAGATGCAGGTGATGCGCGCCGGCGACGCCCTCGACCCCGGCCATGGCGCCGATCAGCGCCGCGTGATCCACGCCGGCGGGTGCGGCCAGCATCAGCATGCGCATCACCGGCCCGATCTCCTGCCCGACATGCCACAGGATCACCCCCGAGATCAGCAGCGTCAGCACCGGATCGGCGAGATGCCAGCCAAAGGCCCAGATCAGCGCCCCGCCCAGGATCACCGCAACCGAGACCGCCGCATCGGCCAGGTTGTGCAGGAAGGCGGCGCGGATGTTCACGCTCTCCTTCGCGGCGCGCCAGACCAGCGCCGCCGTAGCCATGTCCACGAGCAGCGCAAAACCCGCCAGGGCCATCACCAGCCCACCCGCGACCTGCGGCGGCTCGACCATGCGCCCCAGCGCCTCGATCCCCAGCCAGACCGAAATCGCGATCAGCGCGATATAGTTGACGAAGGCCGCGACGACCTCGGCCCGTCCCCAGCCATAGCTCATCCCGGGGCTGGCGGGACGCCGGGCCAGGCGCCGGGCGCCAAAGGCCAGCACCAGCGCCAGCGCATCCGAAAGATTATGCACCCCATCCGCGATCAGCGCCGTGGAATCGGCGACATAGCCGCCCAGGATCTGCGCCCCGGTCAGCGCCAGGTTGACCACCACCGCGATCAGGATGGTGCCGTCGCCCACCCCGCCCGGCAGATGCGAATGACCGTGCTCGCCCTCATGCGCATGCGAATGGCCCATTCCGTCCCCTCGCCGGCTTCTTCGTTCCCCAAATACTCATGCGGCCGCGCAATCCACGCGACCGCCGGTCCTCAATGCGCCTCGGCCCAGTTGGCGCCCTGCCCCGCATCGACGATCAGCGGCACGTCCAGCCGGACCGCGGGATCGGCCGCGCCCTGCATGACGCCGCGCGCAACCTCGACCAGCTCGGGAACCGCCGCCTCCTCGACCTCGAAGACCAGCTCGTCATGCACCTGCAGCAGCATCCTGGCCGGCAGATGCGCGATGGCTTGGGGCATGCGGATCATGGCCCGGCGGATGATGTCGGCCGCCGCGCCCTGGATCGGCGCGTTGATCGCCGCGCGGCGCGCGCCGCCGGCCGCCGGCCCCGACTGGTTGATGCCCGGCGTCATGATCCGCCGCCCGAACAGCGTGCGCACGAAACCGTCCTGCTTGGCCCCGGCCACGGTGCGATCCATATAGGCGCGGATCTCGGGGAAGCGCTCGAAATAGGTGTCGATGAAAGCCTGCGCCTCGGCGCGCGGAATGCGCAGGTTGCGCGCCAGGCCAAAACCCGAGATGCCGTAGATCACCCCGAAATTGATCGCCTTGGCGCGACGGCGGATCATCGGGTCCATGCCCTCGACCGGCACGCCGAACATCTGGCTCGCCGTCATGGCATGGATGTCGATTCCGTCGCGAAAGGCCTGTTGCAGCGCCGGGATCTGCGCCACATGCGCCAGGATGCGCAACTCGATCTGGCTGTAGTCCAGGCTCACCAGCCGCATTCCCGGCGCGGCGACGAAGGCTTCGCGAATGCGCCGCCCTTCGTCGGTCCGCACGGGAATGTTCTGCAGGTTCGGATCGGTCGAGGCCAGCCGCCCGGTCTGCGCCCCGGCGATGGAATAGCTGGTGTGCACGCGGCCGGTCTCGGGGTTCACATGCAAGGGCAGCGCATCGGTATAGGTCGATTTCAGCTTGGAGATCGCCCGCCAGTCCAGCACCCGCGCCGGCAGTTCATGCCCCTCGGCGGCCAGATCCTCCAGCACCTCGGCGCCGGTGGAAAAAGCTCCGGTCTTGCCCTGCTTGCCGCCGGCAAGCCCCATGCGCTCGAACAGGATCTCGCCCAGCTGCTTGGGGCTGCCGACGTTGAACGGCCCGCCGGCCAGTTCGTGGATCTCGGCCTCCAGCCCCGCCATCTTCTGGGCAAAGGCGTTGGACATGCGCTTCAGGTGCTCGGAATCGATGCGGATGCCGGCCATCTCCATGTCGGCCAGCACCGCGATCATCGGCCGTTCCAGCCGTTCATAGGCGGCGGTGACATGGTTCGGCGCCAATTTCGGACGCAGGTGATGCCACAGCCGCCAGGTTACCTCGGCATCCTCGGCGGCATATTCGCTGGCCTTGTCGATGGCCACCTGCGAGAAATTGATCTGCGACTTGCCCGAGCCGATCAGATCCTTGATCGGCAGGCAGCGATGGCCCAGATACAGGTCCGCCAGCTCGTCCATGCCGTGGTTGTGCGCCCCGGCGTTTTGCGCATAGGACAGCAGCATGGTGTCGTCCAAAGGCGCCATGCGGATGCCGTGGCGGGCCAGCACCTTCCAGTCATACTTGATGTTCTGGCCGATCTTCAGCACCGACGGATCCTCCAGCACCGGCTTCAGCATCGCCAGCGCACGGTCCAGATCCATCTGCCCCTCGACCCGCGCGCCCGAGCCGAACAGATCGGCGGCCCCGTCGACATGGCCCAGCGGCAGATAGGCCGCCCGCCCCGGGCCGGTGCAAAGCGAAACCCCGACCAGTTCGGCCTGCATCTCGTCCAGCCCCGTGGTCTCGGTGTCGATGGCGACCACGCCCTTCTCGGCGATCTCGGCCAGCCACTCGGCCAGCACGGCCTCGTCGCGGATGGTGACGTAAAGGCTGCGGTCGATCGCCGGCAGTTCGGCCGCGGCCGGCATCGCCGGGTCCGCACCGGCGGCGGGTGCGGGAACAGCTACCTCGGCCATGGTCGGCGGCTCGGTCCCGAAACGCTCGGCCACTCGCTTGGTCAGGGTGCGCAGCTCCATACGGGTCAGGAATTCCAGCAGCGCCTCGGGATCGGGCTCGCGGATCTCCAGGCTTTCCAGGGTGAAATCCAGCACCATCCCGCAGTCCAGCTCGACCAGCCGCTTCGAGATGCGGATCTGCTCGGCATGGTCGATCAGCGTCTGCCGGCGCTTGGGCTGCTTGATCTCGGCAGCGCGCGCCAGCAGGCTTTCCAGATCGCCATATTCCTCGATGAGTTGCGCGGCGGTCTTGATGCCGATCCCCGGCGCGCCCGGCACGTTGTCGATGGAATCGCCGGCCAGGGCCTGCACATCGACCACCCGCTCGGGACCGACGCCGAATTTCTCGCGCACCTCGTCAGGACCGATGGGCTTGGCCTTGATCGGGTCCATCATCTCGACGCCGCCCCCGACCAGCTGCATCAGATCCTTGTCCGAACTGATGATGGTGACCCGCCCGCCCGCATCCCGCGCCTGGCAGGCCAGCGAGGCGATGATGTCGTCGGCCTCGAAGCCCTCGGTCTCGATGCAGGCGATGTTGAAGGCCCGCGTCGCCTCGCGGGTCAGCGGGAATTGCGGCCGCAGGTCCTCTGGCGGCTCGGGCCGGTTGGCCTTGTAGAGCGGATAGATGTCGTTGCGGAATGTCCGCGCCGAATGGTCGAAGATCACCGCCGCATGGGTCGGCTGGTCCGATCCCTTGCCGTCCTGCAGGTATTTCCACACCATGTTGCAGAACCCGGCCACCGCCCCGATCGGCAGCCCGTCCGAGCGCCGGGTCAGCGGCGGCAGCGCGTGATAGGCGCGAAAGATGAAGGCCGATCCGTCGATCAGGTGCAGGTGATGGCCCTTGCCGAATCCGTCCGTCATATGCGCGCGCCCCCTGCTCTTGCTATCGCCAGCCTTACTGCCACGAAGCGGCCCCGGGGCCAAGACCGCGCTTCCCCGGCTTTCTCCGTTTGAAAAATACTCCCGCCGGAGGCGTCGCAACGCCCCGGTCCGCGCTCCGTCGCGGCCTTGGAGGACCGGGCTTGATAAGACCCGGCCGCGGCGTCAGTGATCGTCGTGCGCGTGCTCGCGGTCGATCACGAAACGCTTGTCGCAATAGCCGCATTCGACCCAGCCTGTGTCGCGCGGAATGGCCAGCCAGACGCGCGGATGGCCCAGGCCCCGCGCCTCGTCGCCGTCGCAGGCGACCTTCCAGGAGGTGACGGTCTGGATCTCGGGGGCCGGAATGGTCATGGCGGTTCCTTGAGCTTTGACGACAAACGGGGTTAAACCGGCGGCGATCATAATGAACGCCAAGAGCCGATGCCAGCCCCAGAGCAAAGCCCGAACGCCATCGAAATCAGTGGCCTGACCAAGACCTATGCCGCCGCCGGCCAGGCGCCGGCGAAACAGGCGCTGAAGGGGCTGGACCTCGCCATCCCCGCCGGCTCGATCTTCGGCCTCCTGGGTCCGAACGGCGCCGGGAAATCGACGACGATCAATATCTTGGCCGGGCTGGTGCGCAAAAGCTCGGGCAAGGTCAGGATCTGGGGCTTCGACCAGGACGTGAACCCACGCCAGTCCCGCGCCGCCATCGGCGTCATGCCGCAGGAACTGAACATCGACCCGTTCCTGACCCCTCGCGCCAGCCTTGAGGTGCAGGCGGGGCTCTACGGCGTGCCGAAACGCGAACGCTGGACCGACGAGCTCCTGGAACTGGTCGGGCTGACCGAACAGGCGGAAAGCTATTCGCGCCACCTGTCGGGCGGCATGAAGCGGCGACTGCTGCTTGCCAAGGCGCTGGTCCACCGGCCGCAGATCCTGGTGCTGGACGAACCGACGGCGGGCGTCGACATCCAACTGCGCGAGATGCTGTGGCGCAACGTGCGCAGGCTGAACGACCAGGGCATGACCATCATCCTGACTACGCATTACCTGGAGGAGGCCGAGGAGATGTGCGACCGCATCGCCATCATCGACCATGGCCAGCTGATCCTGTGCGAGGATACCGCCGCCCTGCTCGGCCGCGCCGATTCCAAGACGCTGGTCGTCGACACGGGCGAGGCCCGCGCCCTGCCTGCCCTGCCAGAGGGCGTGCGGGCCGAGCGGCGCGAGGACGGCCGGCTCGCGCTCAGCTATGCGCCTTCGCGCATCCCGGCGGACGGGCTGATCGACGCGCTGCGCGCCGCGGGCCTGCCGATCCGCGACGTCGCGGTCGAAGCACCGGATCTCGAGGACGTCTTCGTCCAGCTGACCTCGCGCCAGGCGCCTCAGCCTGGCTGAACCATGCGGCCCATCGGCCGGCCACCCAGGATGTGCATGTGGAAATGCGGCACTTCCTGCACGCCGTCCGGGCCGGCATTCGAGATGGCGCGAAAGCCCTGTCCGCCGTCCAGCGCGACGCCCAGCTCGCGCGTCACCCGGGCCAGGGCGCGGTGGAAATCCACGATCTCGGCATCCGAGGCATTGGCCGCGAAATCGTCGTAGCTGACATAAGCCCCCTTGGGGATCGCCAGCACATGCACCGGCGCCTGCGGCCGAATGTCGCGAAAGACCAGCGTATGCTCGGTCTCCAGCACGGTGTCGTTGGGAATCTCGCCGCGCAGGATGCGGGCGAAGATGTTGCTGTCGTCATAGGCGGGCATGGATCTCTCCTCAATCGCTGAACAGGTATTCGGTCCTGGCAAGCGCCAGCGCGGTTTCGGTCGTCACATCCAGGAAACGCGCCAGTTGCGCGGCATTCTGCTCGGGCGACCGCCAGGGAGCAATGGAGTGCAGGGCGGCGAAGTCCAGGTCGCGCAACCGTTCGGCCTCATGTTCCAGATCGGCGCGCACCATGGGCAGCAGCCGCTCGATGACCTCGGACGCGGTTTCGCTCCCGGCCAGGCCCACGCGCGCGATATGGCCGCGCAGATAGTCGTCGTCGAAGCGCGAATCGATCAGCAGAAGCCGGGTATCGGCCTTGTCCGAGGTCAGGTCCTGGATCAGAGGCAGCGCCGAAGGGTCCAGGCACAGCACCAGCCGATGCGATTCAAACTGCTGAAACAGCAGCCGGATCAGCGCGCGCCGGTGCCGGTCGCGCTTTTCGACCGTGGTCTCGACCCCGCCCAGATCGGGCAGGTGCGCATCGAGTTCGTTGAAGACGAAATCCACCGCCGGGATCGCGGCCTGCGCCCGGATCGCCGCGGTCAGCCGCTTGGCGACATGCCATTTCTTGCTCACCACCAGCAGCAGCGTATTGTCCCGGCCCAGGCTGCCCTCGGCCTCCCAGAAGCGCTGGCCGAAGCGCCGCCCGATCCGGCCGCGCGCGGTCAGGAAGCGAAACAAGCCCCCCGCCTCGTTCGAGATCGGGAAGTGCACCCCGCTCGCCGCCCAGAGCGCACCCAGCCGCTCGCGCAAGCGGATCGCCTCGGGGCTGATCTTGCGGGCGAACAGATAGTTCTGCCCCATCAGCAGATCGTAATGGTCGTTGTGGAACGTCACCGGCATGCCGTAATCGGTGAAGATCAGATAGGTCAGCGTGCGCGAGCGGATCTCCTTGCGCGGCACGACATGCGGCACGACGGTCTGGAAGAACGTCTCGTCCGGGATCCAGGTGGTCGAGAAAAAGCGCATCACATCCGTTCGGGCGGCGCAGAAATCCAGCACCTTCTCGACGGTCTGGCGGCGCAGGCACCACCATTGCGATCCGATCATGACCTGGATGTCGGCGGGCACCCTGCGCTCCAGGCCGAATCGCTTTTGCAGCTCATAGCTGGTGTAGAATAGCCATTTCTGCGTGCGCTCGTTGAACCAGTGGCGATAGACCAGCCGTTCCTCCTTGAACCCGGTCTTGATCCAGTCCGATTCGAAAAAGTCGAAGCTCTCGATATAGTCGCAATCCTCCGCCTCCAGGAAGGCATGGGCATGTTCCGCCGACTTGATCGGCATGCAATCGCCCGAAAGCATGTAGAAATGCGTCGCCTGCGGAAAGGCGGCGACGGCGGCGCGCACCGCTTCCAGCGTGGCGCCGACCAGCGACCATTCGCCCCAGCCGCATTTCCAGCGCCGCTGCGCGAAAACGACCGAGGGATTGTCGGCCAGCGCCTCGCGGATCAGGTCGAAATCCCCCGGATTGGCGCGCCCGTCGAAATGGATCGACACGTAATCGCCCGAGGCCGTCAGCCGGCGGGCCTGCGCCACCACGCCCTTTGGGTCCTTGTGACAGAGCAGAATGAAGGCAATACGCGCCATCTCGATACCCATCCCGTCCGGCTCCCGCGGGGCAACAACTCTACAGCAGGTTGAATCTCTGCCGGCGATTTGCTTTGTGTCCTTACCGATTTTGAACGAGGGAGCAACCCGGTCGCAGACCCGCCCCGGCCGGTGCAGTTTTTTGTGAAGGGAAAGTATAGTATGGGTTTTCCAGGAACCTGGATGACG
This sequence comes from Paracoccus sp. SSJ, assembly GCF_030234105.1. NCBI lineage: Bacteria > Pseudomonadati > Pseudomonadota > Alphaproteobacteria > Rhodobacterales > Paracoccaceae > Paracoccus > Paracoccus sp. SSJ. The sequence continues at coordinate 164,323 of NZ_JASSPE010000002.1, forward strand.
GAAAGCGAAAGCATGGTCTATCGCGTCGTCCCGAAATGCGCCTGCTCGTCCATCGGGCAGATCATGTTCTATTCCGACCACGGCCGCTACTTCGACGGTGACATCCACGATTCCACCGGCGGGCTGCACAAGTGGAACCAGCCCGACAGCCAGCCGCTGATCGAAAGCAACGTCACGGCGCACAAGGCGCTGACCTTCACCTGCGTGCGCAATCCCTATGCGCGCATCCTGTCCTCGTTCTTCGACAAGATCGCCGGCATCCAGCGCAACGGCAAGCGCTACCGCGGCAATCTCGTGCCGCAGTTGATGCAGCGCTACGGGGTCGATGTCGGCAGTCCCGAAAACGGCTTCGAATTCGACCAGGTCGCCAGCTTCCGCCGCTTCCTGCTGTTTGCCCGCGACACGATCCGCTGGCGCCGCCCGATGGAGCCTGACATCCACTGGTCGGCCATGTCGGGCCATATCTCGACCTTCATCGCCAACGGCGGCCGCTACGACCAGATCTTCTTTACCGAGAAGTTCGACGAAGGCATGCAGAAGGTGCTGGACGCCGCGCCCACCCCGGTCAAGCTGGACGTGAAGGACGTGCCGAAGTTCAACGAATCCGAAGGCCACGGCCCAAAGCGCGCCCATAAGGTCAGCGCCTATTTCGACGACCTGTCGCAGCATCTTGTCTGGGAAATCTACAAGAAGGATTTCCAGCTCTTCAGATACGACTTCGACGATCCCGACAACAAGCTGCCCAAAGGCGAGGTCGACCTGGACGAAGTCCATGCCAGGCTCGGGCGCTGACCGGCCGCTTTCCGTTGCCCCAATACCCCCGCCGGAGGCAGCGGCGCGGATGCGCCGCTTCCCTTGCAGATTTCCCTTGCGCAATGCGAAAATCCCGCTATTTTGCCGCGTTCATTCGACCGGCGGGGGAACCCCGGACCGCGGCCCCCGCTTTGCGAGCAGTTTTCGCGACTTGCGGCCAACGCTCCGGTGGCCTATGCCCGCCCCAGATACGAACACCGAATCCGGGGCCGCCCCAGCCGGGTTGCCCCCCGAACCACTTGAGGTTGAGACATGGCCGTCCCTCAGAACCGAGTTACCCGCTCCCGCCGCAACATGCGCCGTTCGCATGATGCGCTCGTCGCCGGCAACCCGAACGAATGCTCGAACTGCGGCGAGCTGAAGCGCCCGCATCACGTCTGCCCGTCCTGCGGCCATTATGCCGACCGCGAGGTCGTGGCGCAGGCCAATGAGGTCGACCTGGACGAAGACGCGGCCTGAGCGGACCGACCGCGGATATGGCTTCGGCAGATTCCAACACCCTGCCTCGCGCCCCTGGCGACGGGGACGGCGTGGTGATCTCCGTTGACGCGATGGGCGGCGACCGCGGCCCGGCGACGGTGATCGCCGGCATGGCCGAAAGTGCCGGGAAGAACCCCGGCATCCGCTTCATCGTCCACGGCCCGCAGGCCGAACTGGAACGACTGATCGCCCGTCGCGGCGATCTTGCCGGGCGCTGCGACATTCGCGACGCCGCCGGCGTCGTGACCATGGACGACAAGCCCAGCCAGGTGCTGCGCAAGGGCGAGGGCACCTCGATGTGGTCCACGCTCGAATCGGTGCGCCAGGGCGAGGCGACCGCCGCCGTCTCCTGCGGCAATACCGGCGCGCTGATGGCGCTGTCCATGCTGCGGCTGCGCAAGCTGCCCGGCGTGAACCGCCCGGCCATCGCCTGCCTCTGGCCCTCGCGTAATCCGCAAGGCTTCAACGTCATGCTGGATGTCGGCGCCGATATCCGCGCCGATGCGCAGGACCTGCTGACCTATGCGCTGATGGGCGCCTCCTATGCCCGCAACGGCTTCGGGCTGGAGCGGCCGCGCGTCGGCCTGCTGAATGTCGGGACCGAGGAACACAAGGGCCGGCCCGAGCTGAAGCAGGCCCATGAACTGATCCCCACCACGGCGCAGGCGGCGAATTTCGACTATGTCGGCTTCGTCGAGGGGGGCGACCTGCCCTCGGCCCGCGTCGACGTGATCGTGACCGACGGCTTTACCGGCAATGTTGCGCTGAAGACCGGCGAGGGCACGGCGAAACTGGTCGGCGAATTGCTGAAGGAAGCCTTCGGCAAGTCGGTGATGTCGAAATTCGCGGCGCTTCTGGCCATGGGCTCGCTCAAGCGGCTGCAAAAGCGCATCGACCCACGCCGCGTCAATGGCGGCGTCTTCCTGGGACTGAACGGGACGGTGGTGAAATCGCACGGGTCTGCCGATGCGACCGGCGTCTCGGCGGCGATCAAGCTGGCCTTCCGGCTGGCGCAATCCGGCTTTCAGGACCGGCTGGCGGCGCGCGTGGCGCAATCCGTCGCGGCGGCCGGCCAAATCAACGGCAGCAAGGAAAGCGAGGCGTCCTGATGCGGCGTGCGATCGTCCGGGGAACCGGCCATTACCTGCCCGAGCGCGTGGTCGAGAACAGCTGGTTCGAGGACAAGCTGGACACCAGCGACGAATGGATCCGCGCCCGCACCGGCATCGAGCGGCGCCATTTCGCCGCCGAGGACCAGCGCACCAGCGACCTGGGCATCCTGGCCGCGCAGGCCGCACTGGCCGATGCCGGGCTTGAGGCCGCACAGATCGACGCGGTGATCGTGGCGACCTCGACCCCCGACCTGACCTTCCCCTCGGTCGCGACCATGGTGCAGGCCGGGTTGGGCATGCGGCATGGCTTCGCCTATGACCTGCAGGCCGTCTGCGCCGGCTTCGTCTATGCGCTGGCCAATGCCGATGCATTGATCCGCGCCGGACTTGCGGATCGCGTCCTGCTGATCGGGGCCGAGACCTTCAGCCGGATCATGGACTGGACCGACCGCGGCACCTGCGTGCTGTTCGGCGACGGCGCAGGCGCCGTGGTGCTGGAGGCCGCCGAGGGCCAGGGCAGCTCTGCCGACCGCGGCATCCTGGCGACCGACCTGAACAGCGACGGGCAATATCGCGACCTGCTCTATGTCGATGGCGGCGTCGCCTCGACCGGCACGGCCGGGCATCTGCGCATGCAGGGCAACCTGGTCTTCCGCCACGCGGTCGAAAAGCTGGCCGACACCGCGCATCGCGCGCTGGATCGCGCCGGGCTGACCCCCGACCAGGTGGATTGGCTGGTGCCGCACCAGGCCAACCTGCGCATCATCGAGGCCACGGCCAAGCGCATGCACCTGCCGATGGAAAAGGTGGTGCTGACGGTCGCCGACCACGGCAACACCTCGGCCGCCTCGATTCCGCTCGCGCTCTCGGTGGCCAATGCCGAGGGGCGCTTCAAGCCCGGCGACCTGCTGGTGGCCGAGGCCATCGGCGGCGGCCTCGCCTGGGGCTCGGTCGTGCTGCGCTGGTAGGCAAGCCCTTATTTCAGCTGCGAATCCTTGGAGCCGCGCCGATTGATCCCGGCGCTCGGGCGCCATGCCCTGTCCCGGCCCGACTGGCAATCCACGCACAGCCGCACGCCGGGAATCGCCCGCCTCCGCGCCTCGGGGATCGGCTCGTCGCATTCCTCGCAGAAGGCGGCGCTTTCCCGGTCGCCGCACTGCGCATTGCGCAGCCGCATGCGCTCGATCGCCTCTTGCGTCGAGACCTCGATCTGCTCGTTCACCGCGTCGTCGCGCGCCCAGCCGCCAGCCATGTCAGCTCCGCTCCGCCTGCCTTTTCGACCCCAAGATAGGCATGAATTGCTGCGCTTCCAAGCATCCCCCAAGGCGCCATGCGCGGGGTCTTGCGGGTAAGGCGCGAATAATGCGGGACAAAATCGGCCGATGAGGGAACGGAATCGGGCCGGGGTTGTTGACTCGGCGCCGTAAAGAAATCATCCTTCGCACCATTCAAGAGGTTTCCGAGATGAGCGACTCTACCCTGACCCGCATGGACCTGGCCGAGGCCGTGTTCCGTGAGGTGGGTCTGTCCCGCCACGAATCGGCCCAACTCGTCGAAAGCGTGCTTGGCCATATCTCCGATGCGCTGGTGCGCGGCGAGCAGGTCAAGATCTCGTCCTTCGGCACGTTCTCGGTCCGCGACAAGAACGAACGCATCGGCCGCAACCCCAAGACCGGGGAAGAGGTGCCGATCACGCCGCGCCGGGTGCTGTCCTTCCGGCCGTCGCATCTGATGAAGGATCGGGTGGCGGCAGGGAACAGGCGCAAGGGCTGATGAGCAAATCCCCCGACGCCTTCAGATCCATCGGAGAGGTCTCGCGCCTCGTGGGCGTCGCGCCGCATGTGCTGCGCTATTGGGAATCGCAATTCACGCAGCTTGCGCCGGTGAAGCGCGCCGATGGGCGCCGCTATTACCGACCCGACGATGTGCGCCTCGCCGCGGGGCTGTGCCAGGTTCTGCGCGAGGAGGGGCTCAGCATCCGCGGCGCCAAGCGGCTGATCGGCGCCGACCGCGGCTCGGCGCTGCGCGAGATCGGCGCCGCACGCCTGGGCGAGGCACAAGGCGATGCCGGGCCGGCCGAACGCCCCGCCCCCAGCCCGGCGGTGCGCCTAGCCCTGCCCGGCTCGGCCGAACCGGCAATGCCGGCAGCACCGACCCGGACCAGGATCGCGGCGAAACCGGCCCGCCCTGCCCCGCAACACGCCGAATCGCTGCCGCTTTTCGCGGGATTGGATACTGGTCGCCCTTCCGCCCCCGCAACCGACTGGCTGGGGCGGCTGGTCGGCACCGCCATGGCGCTGCGCCAGCACGAATTGCAGGGCAAGCCCCTGCCCGCCCGTGCAAAAGCCCTGCGCGACGCGCTGCACGACCGCCGCTGACGCCTATGGCCGGCCGCTTTCCCACCGCCCGCGGCGGCCTGTCCACAGCAATCGAAAATCTTGCCGAAAATTCCGCCCTTGGCCCCTTGTGCTGGCGGCCCGCTTCGCTCTATATGCCCCTCGTCGGGCCGTGGCGCAGCCTGGTTAGCGCGTCCGTCTGGGGGGCGGAAGGCCGCGAGTTCGAATCTCGCCGGCCCGACCATTCCGAAAACGCCCATCCCCGTCCGGGGGTGGGCGTTTCCTTTTGCCGAAAGGGTTTCGCGTGAACGGTGTGCTTCCCGATACGTCCCTGCGCCAGCTGATCGCGAGCGGTGCGATCTCGGCCGACCAGCCGATCCTGCCCGAACAGGTCCAGCCTGCCAGCCTGGATCTGCGGCTGGGTGCGACCGCATGGCGGCTGCGCGCCTCGTTCCTGGCCGGGCGCGGGCGCAAGGTCAGCGACCGGCTGCGGGATTTCGAGATGCACCGCATGGATCTCACCGACGGCGCCGTGCTGGAAAAGGGCTGCGTCTACCTGGTGCCGCTGATGGAGCGCCTGACGCTGCCCGCCGGTCTCGACGCGGTGGCCAATGCCAAAAGCTCGACCGGGCGGCTGGACCTGCTGACGCGGCTGGTCACCGACGAGGGCACCGAGTTCGACCGCCTGCCGCAGGGTTATGACGGCCCGATCTATGCCGAGATCTGCCCGCGCAGCTTTTCGGTTCTGGTGCGGCCCGGCATGCGGCTGAACCAGTTGCGGCTGCGCCAGGGCCAGGCCGTGCTGACCGATACCGAATTGCGCGACCTGCATGTGCGCGAGCCGCTGGTGACCGGCGAGGCGCTGATCGACGAGGGGCTGGGCTTTTCGGTCGACCTGCGGCCCCAAGGGGGCGATCTGGTCGGCTATCGCGCCCGGCCGCATAGCGGGGTGATCGACCTCGACCGCATCGGCGCCTATCGGGCCCGCGACTTCTGGGACGAGTTGCGCACCACGGACGGTCAGCTGATCCTCGATCCCGGCGCCTTCTATATCCTGGTCAGTCGCGAAGCGGTGGCGATCCCGCCCGACTACGCCGCCGAGATGGCGCCCTACCTGGCCATGGTGGGCGAGTTCCGGGTGCATTACGCCGGCTTCTTTGATCCGGGCTTCGGCCATGGCAGCGCCGGCCAGGGCGCGCGGGGCGTGCTGGAGGTGCGCTGCCACGAGGCCCCCTTTGCGCTGGAGCATGGCCAGGTCGTCGGTCGCCTGGTCTATGAGCGTATGGCCGCGCGGCCCGAGCGACTTTACGGCAGCGGCATCGCATCGAACTACCAGGGCCAGGGGCTGAAACTCGCCAAGCAATTCGCCTGAACGGCGCGCAGGCTGGCGTGGCCGGGGGCAGTCCTAACGCATCCGCCGGGTGACGCGCGCGGCTTGGCGGGCGCGCTTGATCGCCTCGCGCATGGTCTTTTCACGGCTCTGCTGCTGCTGCGGGCTTTGCTTCTGCCCCGGTTTCGGCGCATTGATCCGGCGCGTGCCCCAGTTCAGCAGCCGGTTCGCGGCCATCCGCATCAGCATATTGACAATCTGGTTCAAATTCATCTGGTTACCCGGCACTCTTTACTCATCTTCGAACAGATCCTCGGCCATCGCCTCGGCCTCATCGGCACCCTCTTCGCCGAACAGGCCGGGTGCGAGCCCCTCGCCCGGCGGGCGCGATTCGAGCAGGCCGGCCGCACGCAGCTCGGCCAGCCCCGGCAGGTCGCGGGCGCTTTCCAGCCCGAAATGATCCAGGAAGGCTTCAGTCACCACGAAGGTCACCGGGCGGCCGGGAGTCTGGCGGCGGCGACCGATGCGGACCCAGTCCAGCTCGATCAGCTGGTCCAGCGTGCCGCGGCTGACGGCGACACCGCGGATCTCCTCGATCTCGGCGCGGGTGACGGGCTGGTGATAGGCGATGATCGCCAGCGTCTCGGTCGCGGCGCGCGACAGGCGGCGGCTTTCGACCACGCTTTCCTGCATCAGGAACCCCAGATCGGCGGCGGTGCGAAAAGCCCAGGCATCGCCGACGCGCGCCAATTGCACCCCCCGCCCTTCATAGCGGGCGCGCAGGGCCTGCACCGCCTCGCCCACATCGCAACCGGCAGGCAGGCGCGCGGCGATTTCGCGCTGGCTCATCGGCTCGGCCGAGGCGAACAGGATGGCCTCGACCATGCGCTCCTGCTCGGCCAGCGGCGGCGGCGGGAAACGCTGGGGATCGGGGGCGGCGATGTCGTCCTGGCTCATTGCGGGCGCCTGCGGATGGTGATCGGGGTAAAGGTTCCGGCCTGGGAGATTTCCAGCGCGCCTTGCCGCGCCAGTTCCAGCGTCGCGGCAAAGGTCGCCGCGGTGGCCGAGCGGCGGCGCTGCGGATCGGCCTCCCAGCCGTCGGGCAGAAAGGCGGAAAGCTCGGTCCAGTCGCCGGCAAAGCCGATCAGCCCGCGCACCCGGTCCAGCGCCTGCTCCATGGTCAGCACATCGCGGCGGTCGAAGGCATAGGGGCGGAACTCGTCGCGGGTGCGCAGCCGGGCATAGGCGCGCATCAGGTCGATCAGCCCGGCCTGCCAGGCGACCTGGCGCTGGCGGGCCACGGTTTCGGGCGCGCCGCGTGCAAAGCGGTCCTGCCCCAGCCGGTCGCGGGCCATCAGCCGCGCCGCCGCCTCGCGCATGGCGTTCAGCCGCTCCAGCTGGAAAGCCAGATGCGCGGCCATTTCCTCGGCGCTCGGCCCCTCGGCCTCGGGATCGGGCGGCAGAAGCAGCCGCGACTTGAGATAGGCAAGCCAGGCCGCCATGACCAGGTAATCCGCCGCCAGCTCGATACGCAGCGCGCGGGCCTCTTCGACGAAGGCCAGATACTGGTCGGCAAGCTCCAGCACCGAGACCTGCATCAGATCGACCTTCTGCGTGCGCGACAGCGTCAGCAGCAGGTCCAGCGGCCCCTCGAAGCCCGAGACATCGACGACCAGCACCTCCTCGGCGCGGCGCTCGGCCACGGCCTGCGGCGCGAGCCCCGGCAGATGCGGCGCCGGATCGGGTTCGGAAACCGGGTCCGGCACGGGGGTCAGGTAAGGCACCTTGGTCATGTCGCGTCCAGGCAAGAGAACCTGCGCAGAATCCGCGATAGGCCGAGCTTAGTCAACCGATCAGGCCGCCAGCCCGCCAAGCGCCGCCAGTTCGGCCCTCAATGCGGCGATATCGTCCTGAACCGGCGCGCGGCGCAGGGCCAGCGCCGCCTGCCCCCGCTCCGTCGCGCGCGGGCTCATGCTTCCGGCGGCGGCGACGATCTCTTCCATCTGCGCCGGCGTCTCGTTGCAGGACAGCACCAGGTCGCAACCGGCGGCGATGGTGGCCGCGGCCCGTTCGGCCGGACTGCCCGACAGCGCCTGCATGCCGATATCGTCGGACATCAGCAGCCCGTCGAAACCGATCTCGCGCCGGATCATCCGGATCACCGGGGCCGAGGCAGTGGCGGGCGCGTCGTCGATGGCGGTAAAGCGGATATGCGCCGTCATCGCCATGGGCAGGTCGGCGAGCGCGCGGAAGGGGGCGAAATCGCCGGCGCGAAGCTCGTCCAGCGGCGTGTCGACCACCGGCAGGTCCTTGTGGCTGTCCACCCGCGCCCGGCCATGGCCCGGCATGTGCTTGACGACCGGCAGCACGCCGGCGGCCAGCATGGCCTGCGCCGCGGCGCGGCCCAGCCGGATCACCGTATCGGCATCCGAGCCGAGGCAGCGGCTCCTCAGGAAGGGATGGGTGTCCTCGCGCGCGATATCCAGCACCGGGGCGCAATCGGCGTCAATGCCGACGGCGCGCAATTCCTGCGCCAGCAGGTAGTGGTGCAGCCAGACCGCACGTTCGCCGCGCCCCGCCTGGTCCAGCGGCGCCGGCCAGTCGGTCCAATGCGGCGCGCGCATACGCTGGACGCGCCCCCCCTCCTGGTCGATCAGCACCGGGGCATCGCGGCCCACCGCTTCGCGCAATTCGGCGGTCAGCCGGCGCAGGCGATCCGGCGCATCGACGTTGCGCGCAAACAGGATGAAGCCCCAAGGGTCGGCGGCGCGGAAGAAATCGTGCTCGGCCCGGCTCAGGTCCGGGCCGGCGATGCCGCCGAGGATGGTGGCGCTGGTCATTTCAGCGGCTCATTTCGCCGCGGCGGGGATGCAGTCCACGCCCTCGGCGATCAGCGCCGCACAGAAGCGGCGCGCCTCGTCGCGAGAGGCGAAGCCGGCGGCGCGCAGGCGCCAGAAGGTGCGGCCATTGGCCTTGTGCTCCTGGACCACCATGCCCTTGCCGGCGAAAAGCGCGCCGAACTTGCCCGAGACGCGGTTCCATTCGCCCCGCGCCAGCGCATCGCTGTCAAAGGCGCCGATCTGGACCAGCGGCGCACCCGAGGCGACCTGCGCCGGAGCGGGCGCAGCGGGTTCGGGCGCGGCGGCGGGACGGCTCTCGGCGGCGGCGGCAGGCGCAGCCACGGGCGCCGGCGCGGATGACGCCGAGGCGGCGGCCACGCGGCGCGGACGCGGCGCGGGACGCGCCGATTGCGCGATGCCGCCGGGGGTCGGCGCGACGCCGGCCTCGGCCAGCGCGGTGGTGATGGCGATGTCGCGCGTCTCGTTGCCGGCAAGGTCGGTCACCGCCTCGTTCACCGGCGCATCGGCGGCCGGGGCATCCGAGATCACCGCATTGGCGACGGATTCGGCAGCCGGATCGGGCTCGGCCAGGGTTTCGCCGTCGGGACGGGCGATGACGCGGGCGGTTTCCTCCATCAGCGGCATTTCGACCGGATGCGAAGGCTCTTGCGCGGTGGCGCCCAATTCGCCCATGGCCACGTCCTGGCCCTCGAGCGGGGTAGCGGACGGCGCGATGGCCACGCGTTCCACGGCCGCGGACTCGGCACCGGCGGCGACCGAATTCACGGCAAGGCCGGTGCGGTCGGTCAACTCGCCCCCCGGATTGTCGGGGGCGGTGCGGGCCTCGCCCTCGATGGCGCGGATCACCGGCACGCCCGAGACGTCGCGGACCACCAGCTTGTAGCCCCAGACGGCCAGGATCACGATCAGCCCGACCGAAACCAGCGCCCCGACGTAATGCGTAAGCCGCGTAAGCCGCCCCAAAAGCGAGGGCGATTCGGCCAGTGCCTCGGCATGGGCGTGATAGTGCTGCCCGTCCCAGCCGCCGTCTTGCCAGCCCTCGTCCTGCCAGTCCTCGACATGGCCCTGCTGCCGGTCGGCATGGGGATAATCCTGCGACAGCCCATGCGACTGCGACCCGTCAAACCCGCCCGAAGAGCGGAAATCTACTACCGTCATTCCTGCCTGCCTGCCGGTTGTCCCGACGCTGCTCGTTTATCTGCTCGTCCCCGGCAGGGCGCCGTTCTTCAGCGCATTTCTTTGGCCGGAGTCACCCCCAAGATACCAAGACCGGCCGAAATGACAACGCCGACGGACCGTGCGAGGGCGATTTTCGCCGCCATGGCCGCAGGATCGCCCTCTTGCAGGAAGCGCAAGGCGGGTTCGTCATTGCCGCGGTTCCACAGCGAATGCAGCTCGGACGCGATATCATAGAGGAAAAACGCAATCCGATGCGGCTCATGCGCGCGGGCCGCGATCTCGACCGTGCGTGGCCATTCTGCAACTTTGCGGGCCAGTTCCAGCTCGGCCGGATGCGAAAGCTGCGCCAGATCCGCCTGCGCCAGCGCCGTATCCGAGGTGTCGACACCCATCCCGGCGGCCTTGTTCAGCACCGAGTTCACCCGGGCGCTGGCATATTGCACATACCAGACCGGGTTGTCCTTGGACTGCTCCAGGACGCGCGCGAAGTCGAAGTCCAGCGCCGCGTCGTTCTTGCGCGTCAGCATGTGGAAGCGGGTCACGTCCGCCCCCGCCTGCTCGACCACGTCGCGCAGGGTGACGAAGGTGCCGGCGCGCTTGGACATCTTGAAGGGCTCGCCGTTCTTGAACAGCCGCACCAGCTGGATCAGCTTGACGTCCAGTGGCACCCGGCCGTCGGACAGCGCCTTCACGGCGGCGGTCATGCGCTTGACATAGCCGCCATGGTCGGCGCCGAAGACGTCGATCAGCGCATCGTAGCCGCGCTCGATCTTGTCCCAGTGATAGGCGATGTCGGGCGCGAAGTAGGTCCAGGAGCCGTCCGATTTCTTCACCGGCCGGTCCACGTCGTCGCCATGCGCGGTCGAGCGGAACAGCGTCTGTTCCCGCGGCTCCCAATCCTCGGGCGTCTTGCCCTTGGGCGGCTCAAGCACGCCTTCGTAGATCAGCCCGGCCTGGCGCAGCCGCTCGATCGCAGCCTCGATCCGGCCGGTGCCGTAAAGCGCCTTCTCGCTGGAGAACACGTCCATATGGACATTGAGCAGCGCCAGATCCTCGCGGATCATGTCCATCATCGCCCGGGTGGCGAAGTCGCGCACCTCGGCCAGCCATTCCTCCTCGGGCTTGTCCAGCAGGGTCTCGCCGTATTTCGTTTTCAGCGCCTCGCCCACCGGGATCAGGTAGTCGCCGGGATAAAGCCCCTCGCGGATCTCGGGCTCCAGCCCGTTGGCCTCGCGATAGCGTTCATAGGCCGAGCGCGCCAGCACGTCGACCTGCGCGCCGCCGTCGTTGATGTAATATTCGCGCGTGACCTCATGGCCCGAGAAATCCAGCAGCGCGGCCAATGCGTCGCCGAAGACCGCGCCGCGGGTATGGCCGACATGCATCGGGCCGGTGGGGTTGGCGCTGACGAATTCGACGTTGATCCGCTGGCCCCTGCCCATCTCGGAACGGCCGTAATCCCCGCCCTCGGCCAGCGCGGCGCGGACGACGGACTGCCATTCGCCGGGCACCAGCCGCAGGTTCAGGAAGCCCGGCCCCGCCACCTCGGCCGAGGCGATGCGCGGATCGGCGGCCAAGCACGCCGCCAGCGCCTCGGCGATGTCGCGCGGTTTTTTCCCGGCGGGCTTGGCCAGCACCATGGCGGCGTTGGTGGCCATGTCGCCATGGGCGGCGTCCCGCGGCGGCTCGACCGTCACGTTCGCGGTGTCGAGGCCCGCAGGCAGCTCGCCCGCCTGTTCCATCTGCGCCAGCGCGCCGATCACCAGCGTGCGGATATCCGAAAAGAGGTTCATGGCTTCCATCCGTAAGATCGCCCGGGGATAGCGCCTGCCCAAGGGGGCCGTCAACCGGGCCGCCGAACGCGAAAACCGCATCAGATTGACGAAGAGCGGGTTTTCCGCTAGGTCCGCCCTGTCTGCATCCGGCAGGCAAGGCGAGGGGCGTGCGGAAATTGCGTCCCGACCCGCCGCGAAACCCGGTTTCCCCGGGCAGGCGGCGATGGACGCAAGCACGGCGCGGGCTGGCCCGCGCATTTGATACGAAAGCCCTGAATGACCAAGTTTTCCGATCTGAAGCTGGACCCCAAGGTTCTGAAAGCCATCGCCGAGGCCGGCTATGAGACGCCCACGCCGATCCAGGCCGGGGCGATTCCCCCGGCGCTGGAAGGGCGCGACGTGCTGGGCATCGCCCAGACCGGCACCGGCAAGACCGCCAGCTTCACCTTGCCGATGATTACCCTGCTCGGCCGCGGCCGGGCGCGGGCGCGGATGCCGCGCAGCCTGGTGCTGTGCCCGACGCGCGAACTGGCCGCGCAGGTGGCCGAGAATTTCGACATCTATGCCAAGCATACCCGGCTGACCAAGGCGCTGCTGATCGGCGGCGTTTCCTTCGGCGAGCAGGACAAGCTGATCGACCGCGGCGTCGATGTGCTGATCGCGACGCCCGGCCGGCTGCTGGATCATTTCGAGCGCGGCAAGCTGCTGCTGACCGGCGTGCAGATCATGGTGGTCGATGAGGCCGACCGGATGCTCGACATGGGCTTCATCCCCGATATCGAGCGCATCTTCCAACTGACGCCCTTTACCCGGCAGACGCTGTTCTTCAGCGCCACCATGGCACCCGAGATCGAGCGCATCACCGACACCTTCCTGCACGCGCCCGAACGCATCGAGGTCGCCCGCCAGGCCACCACCAGCGAGACGATCACCCAGAAGCTGATCGAGATCGCCCCCACCCGCCGCGACCAAACCGCCAAGCAGAAGCGCGAATTGCTGCGCGCCCTGATCCGCGCCGAGGGCGAGGGCCTCAAGAACGCCATCATCTTCTGCAACCGCAAGACCGAGGTGGACATCGTTGCCAAGTCGCTCAAGGCGCATGGCTTCGACGCGGCTCCGATCCACGGCGACCTGGACCAGCGCCACCGCATGGCGACGCTGGACGGCTTCCGCGAGGGCACGCTGCGCTTTCTCGTCGCCTCGGACGTGGCGGCGCGCGGGCTGGACATCCCGGCGGTCAGCCATGTCTTCAACTTCGACCTGCCCAGCCATGCCGAGGATTACGTGCACCGCATCGGCCGCACCGGCCGGGCCGGGCGACTGGGCACCGCGATTTCCATCGCGACGCCGGCGGACGAGAAATACCTGGGCGCCATCGAATCGCTGGTCAAGCAGGCCCTGCCCCGCTGCCCGGTGCCGGAGGGCTTCACCCTGTCCACCGCCGCCCAGGGCGCGCCGCGCCCCGCACGCGAAACCGGCCGCAAGGAACGCGGGCGCGACCGCGACCGCCGGGGCCGCCGCGACGACAGCGAACAGCGCGCAGCGGCACCCGTCCAGGCCCATGAGCCGCGCGCCGAAGCGAAACCGGCCGAGCCGGCCGAGCGCAGGCATGACCGCGCGCCCCGTGAAGACCGCCGCGAAGATCGCCGCGAGCGCCACGAGCGTAGCCATGACCGGCGCGAGGACCGCCGCACCGACCGCCATCCCATCATGGGCATGGGCGATCATGTGCCGGAATTCCTGACCCGCAGCTTCCGCCCCGGCTTCACCGAACCCGCCGAAGAGATGCCGGCCGAGGAAACCGTCGCGGCCGAGCCCCGGCGCAAAGGCATCGCACCGGCCCCGGCGGAACAGGCCCGGGCCGAATCCGCACCGGTCGGTGCTGCTGCCCAACCCGCCGAACCTGCAGCCGTCGAGCCGCTTGCCGAAGTCCAGCCTGTGCCGGCCCCCGAACCTGCCACGGTCGAGCCTGTCGCAGAACCCGTGACGGAAGCCACCCCCGAAGCCGCTGCCGAAGAAGCACCTGCCGAGCCCGCAGCGGCCCCGGAACCCGAGGCCAAGGCGAAGCCCGTCCGCAAGCGCAAGCCGCGCACGACCAAGGCCAAGGCCGAAGCGGCGGAGGCGCCCGCTCCCGAGGCCGCCGAAACCGCGCAGCCCGAACCGGAACAGGCCGAAATCGCGCAACCGGAGGCCCCAGCCGAGGTTGAGGCCGAGCCCGCCGCCAAGCCGGCGCGCAAGGCAGCGAAAAAGCCGGCCAAGCCCCGCGCACCCCGCAAGACGAAGGCCAAGGCGGCCGAGACGGAGGCCGCCACCGGAACCGCGGAACCCGGCGCCGAGACTGCCCCGAGCCCGGACGACACCACCGCCGGGGCCTGAGCCGGGTCCATGGCCCTTTCGGCCTTCACGCCATCCTCGCGACGCGGGCGCCCATCCTGGGCGGCGCTCGCCCTTGGCGTCGGGCTGGGCGCGGTGGCCGCGCTGGGTCAGGCTCCCTGGGATCTCTGGCCGCTGACCTTGCTGGCGCTGGCGCTGCTCTGCCGGCGGGTCGCCCATGCTGCAACGCCCCGCGCCGCCGCCTGGAATGCCTTTGCCGCCGGGCTGGGCTATTTCGCGCTGGCGATGTCCTGGATCGTCGAGCCCTTCCTGGTCGAGCCCGAGATCTATGGCTGGATGGCCCCCTTTGCGCTGGTCTTCATGGCGGCAGGCGGGGCACTGTTCTGGACCGTTCCCGCCTGGCTCGCCGCCCGCTTTGCGCCCGGCTTTCCCCGGCAGGGGCTGGGCTTTGCCGCGCTGATGGTGCTGTCGGACTGGATGCGCGGCTGGATCTTTACCGGCCTGCCCTGGGCGCTGACCGGCCATGTCTGGATCGACACCCCCGCCGGGCAGGTCGCGGCGACCCTCGGCGCGATCGGGCTGTCCGGCCTGACCATGCTGGCCACCGCCCTGCCCCTGTGCTTTCACCGGCCCGGCCGCTTTCCGGCACTGCCCGGCACGGTCCTGGCCGCGTTGGTCGTCGCCACCGCCTGGAGCGCCGGGCTGGCGCGGCTGGCCCAGCCCCTGCCGCCCGATACCGGCCTGCGCCTGCGCCTGATCCAGCCCGACGCCACCCAGGCGCTGAAATGGGACCCCTATTGGTCCGAGGTGTTCTTCCGCCGCCTGCTCGACCTTTCGGCGGCGCGCGACCCCGACGCGGCGCCGCCGGATGCGGTGATCTGGCCCGAGACGGCGGTGAACTTCCTGCTGGAGCAGTCAGGCACCGCCCCGCAGGAGATCGCCGCCTATGTCGGCACTCCGGTGATCCTTGGCATCCAGCGGGTCGAGGGCGAGCGCTATTTCAACAGCCTGACCCAGTTCTCGGCCGACGGAATCGGCCCGGTCTACGACAAGTTCCATCTGGTTCCCTTTGGCGAATACACGCCCTGGGGCGACATCATGGCGCAGTTCGGCATTCGCGCCTTTGCCGCGCAGCACGGCTTCGGCTATTCCGCCGGCCCGGCGCCGCAGGTCATGCACCTGCCCGGCCTGCCGGCGATGCAGCCGCTGATCTGCTATGAGGCGGTGTTTTCGCATCACCTGATCGCCGAGGAAAATCGCCCGGAATGGCTGCTGCAAGTCACCAACGACGCCTGGTTCGGCCAGCTTTCCGGGCCGTGGCAGCATCTGGCGCAGGCGCGGCTGCGTGCTATCGAATCGGGCCTGCCCCTGATGCGGGCGGCCAATACCGGCGTCTCGGCGGTGATCGACGCGCGCGGGGGGCTGCGCGCCACGCTGGGACTGAACCGCGCCGGCCGCATCGATGCCGCGCTGCCCGGGGCATTGCCGCCCACGCCATGGTCGCGCTGGGGCGACTGGCCGGCCGTGGCGCTGGCGCTGGCGGCCTTCCTGCTGCTTGCCGGAACGTCTCGCGCCAAGTTGCGCGGTTGACGTCGGCGGGCGCGTCCACTAACGCTTCCCCTGACCGCCACAACGGCTTCCTGGCGTGGCGGCGTCATTTCAACGGAGCATCTTCATGGCCAGACAGGACTATGTGTTCACCTCGGAATCCGTCTCCGAGGGCCACCCCGACAAATTGTGCGACCAGATCTCGGACGCTGTTCTGGACGCGCTTCTGGCCGAGGACCCGGCCGCCCGCGTCGCCTGCGAGGCCTTCGCCACCACCGGCACGGTCGTGATCGGCGGCGAGATCGGGCTGAGCGACAAGAAAAAGCTTGGCGAATACATGGGCCGCATCGCCGAGATCGCCCGCAACACCATTCGCGACATCGGCTATGAGCAGGAAAAGTTCCACTGGAACACCTGCCATGTCCACAACTACCTGCACGAGCAATCCGCCCATATCAGCCAGGGCGTCGACCGCGACGGCGCGGGCGACCAGGGCATCATGTTCGGCTATGCCGTCGACGAGACCCCGGAACTGATGCCGGCACCGATCCAGTATGCGCACGCGATCCTGCGCCGGCTGGCCGAGGCGCGCAAGTCCGGCGCCGAGCCGACGCTGGGGCCGGATGCGAAATCCCAGCTGAGCCTGCGCTACGAAAACGGCAAGCCGGTCGAGATCACCAGCCTGGTGCTGTCGCACCAGCACAAGGACGAGAGCCAGACCTCGGACGACATCCGCGCCATCGTCGAGCCCTATATCCGCGAGGTCCTGCCCGCCGAATGGCTGACCGAGCGCACGGAATGGTGGGTGAACCCCACGGGCACCTTCGTGATCGGCGGACCCGACGGCGACGCCGGCCTGACCGGGCGCAAGATCATCGTCGACACCTATGGCGGCGCGGCCCCGCATGGCGGCGGCGCCTTTTCGGGCAAGGACCCGACCAAGGTGGATCGCTCGGCCGCCTATGCCGCGCGCTACCTGGCCAAGAACGTCGTCGCGGCCGGGCTGGCGAAGCGCTGCGTGATCCAGCTCAGCTATGCCATCGGCGTGGCGAAGCCCCTGTCGATCTATGCCGACACCTTCGGCACCAGCGAGGTTCCCGAGGCCGAGATCGAGCGCGCCGTCTCGCGGGCCATGGACCTGACACCGCGCGGCATCCGCGAGCATCTGGCGCTTTGCCGCCCGATCTATCGCCGCACCGCCGCCTATGGCCATTTCGGCCGCGCCCCCGATGCCGATGGCGGTTTCTCGTGGGAGCGGACCGATCTCGTCGAGGCGATCAAGCGCGAGCTTTGAGGGCATGGGGGCTTTGCCCCCGCGCGTTCCGCGCTCCCCCAGAGTATTTTCGAAACAGAGAAGGGGCCGCGGGCTTTCGCGGCTCTTTTTCCATGCGGGACCGGGCGCTCAGTCCTTGAAGCTGCGGCTGTCCTTGATCTGGTCCCAGGCCCAGACCACCTCTTGCAGCCGATCCTCGTCCGAGCGGTCGCCGCCGTTCATGTCCGGGTGAAGATCCTTGACCAGGGACTTGTATTGCTTGCGGATCTCGGCGCGGGTCCAGGTCTCCTTGGCCTCCAGGATCTCCAGCGCCCGGCGCTCGGTCGGCGGCAGCTTGCGCGCGGTGCGGGTGCGCAGTTCGGGGTTGGTGCCGTTCGCGCCCAGGATCTCCAGCGGATCGTCGATGCCGTGGCGGGCCCACTTCTGTTCCTGCGCGGCGCGGCCGAAGGGCTTGGTCGGCCGTTCCCAGACCGTGGCATTGTCCAGGAATTCCTGGAACTCCGCCTCGGACTGGCCCTGGAAATAGTTCCAGTTCAGGTTGTATTCGCGCACATGTTCCTTGCAGAACCAATAGTATTCGTCCAGCGCCCGCGGGGATTTCGGCGCGCGATACTGGCCCGGCTGGTTGCAGCCCTCCTTGTCGCATCGCCGCGTCGATGTTTCGAAGGCGCCGGACATGCCGCGCCGGCCCTTGGCCCGGCGTTTCTTGTCCGAGGCCGCGGAAATGTCGAATCCGAACGGGTCGCTGTTGCTCATCTGCCTGCCTTGTCCTGAACGGGACAGGCAGTTTAGGCTATTTCGCGGGACATGAAAGGGGGCAAGCGCATGATTGCCGACGAGATGCGTAAAAGACTGGCCGAACTCCAACCCTTGCGGCTGGAAATCATCGATGAGAGCGAGAACCATCGCGGCCATGGCGGTTGGCGCGAGGGTGGCGAGACGCATTTCCGCATCCGCATGGCCAGCGCCCGTTTTGCGGGGCTGGGCCGTGTCGCGCGCCACCGGCTGGTGCATGCGACCTTGGGCGACATCGTGCCGCGCATCCATGCGTTGGCGCTGGAACTGGCGGAAAACTGACCCGTTAGCGCGCGCAGGCTTGCCGGACCGGGGCACCGGGCGTAGAAGCCCGGAAAGCCAGAAAGCACAAGGAATTTCCGCATGACCTCGCCCAAGGATTTCAACGATCGCATGCTGTCGCTTGGCCTTGCCCGCGTCAGCGAGGCCGCCGCCCATGCCTCGGCGCGGCTGATCGGCCGCGGCGACGAGAAGGCCGCCGACCAGGCCGCCGTGAACGCGATGCGCGAGCAGCTGAACATGCTCGACATCAAGGGCGTCGTCGTCATCGGCGAGGGCGAGCGGGACGAGGCGCCGATGCTGTTCATCGGCGAGGAGGTCGGCACCGGCGCCGGCCCCGCGGTCGACATCGCGCTGGACCCGCTGGAGGGCACCACGCTGACCGCCAAGGACATGCCCAACGCGCTGACCGTGATCGCCATGGCGCCGCGCGGCACGCTGCTGCATGCGCCCGATGTCTACATGGAAAAGCTTGCCATCGGCCCGGGCTATCCCACTGACGTGGTCAGCCTGGACATGTCGCCCTCGGAACGGGTGCGGGCGCTGGCCAAGGCGCGCGGGGTCAAGGACAGCGACATCACCGTCTGCATCCTGGAGCGCCCCCGGCACGAGGACCTGGTGGCCGAGGTGCGCTCGACCGGCGCGGCCATCCGGCTGATCACCGACGGCGACGTGGCCGGCGTGATCCATTGCGCCGAAGCGGAGCTGACCGGCATCGACATGTATATGGGCTCGGGCGGCGCGCCCGAAGGGGTTCTGGCCGCCTCGGCGCTGAAATGCATGGGCGGGCAGATGTGGGGCAAGCTGCTGTTCCGTAACGACGACGAGAAGGGCCGCGCCGCCAAGGCCGGCATCACCGACCTGAACCGCATCTATTCGCGCGACGAGATGGTCACCGCGGACGTGATCTTTGCCGCGACCGGGGTGACGAACGGCTCGATCGTGGCCGGCGTCAAGCGCGAGCCGCATTACCTGCAGACCGAAACCATCCTGATGCGCTCGAAGACCGGCTCGTTGCGGCGCATGATCTATCGCAACCCGATCAAGTAAGCTTGGACGGACGGGCTTGAACAGCAGGCGGTCATGGGGGATGAAGCCCACATGACCGCCTTTCTTTCCGTAGAATCCTCGCTGACCGGCCGCCTCTGGCGCGGTCCCGAAGCCACGCTGGAACGCGCCGCCGAGGCGCTGGCCCAGGACAGCCGCCTGCCCCTGCCCGTCAGCCGGGTGCTGGCCGCGCGGGGCGTGCCCGCGCATGAGGCGCCGCTTTACCTCGACCCCAAGCTGCGCGACCTGCTGCCAGACCCTTCGAGCCTGCGCGACATGGACAAGGCGGCCGAGCGGCTGGTCGCGGCCGTGCTGGCCGGCCAGCGCATCGCCATCTTCGCCGATTACGATGTCGATGGCGGCGCCTCGGCCGCGCTTCTGCTGGACTGGCTGCGCCGGCAGGGCCGCGACGCCACGCTCTATATCCCCGACCGCATCGACGAGGGCTATGGCCCCAACGCCCCTGCCATCGCGTCGCTGTCGCAGGGTCATGACCTGATCATCTGCGTCGACTGCGGCACGCTCAGCCATGAGGCGCTGGCGGCGGCGAGTTGCGATGTGATCGTGCTGGACCACCACCAGGGCGGCGAAACCCTGCCCCCGGTCCTGGCGGTGGTGAACCCGAATCGCGCCGACGAGGACGGCAGCCTTGGCCATCTCTGCGCCGCGGGCGTGGTGTTCCTGACGCTGGTGCGCTGCAACAGCCTGCTGCGCCGGGACGGCCATCCGCAACCCGACCTGATCCCGCTCTTGGACTTGGTGGCGCTGGCGACGGTCGCGGATGTGGCGCCGCTGGTGGGCGTGAACCGCGCCTTCGTGCGGCAGGGACTGCTGGTCATGGCGCGGCGCGAACGTCCGGGCCTGGTGGCGCTGTCGGACGTGGCGCGGCTCGATTCGGCGCCGAACGCCTTTCACCTGGGCTTTCTCCTGGGGCCGCGCATCAATGCCGGCGGCCGGGTCGGGCGTGCCGATCTGGGCGCGTTGTGCCTGTCCTGCACCGACGGCCGGCAGGCCGAGCGGCTGGCGGCCGAACTGGACGTGCTGAACCGCGACCGCCGCGCCATCGAGGCCGCCGTGCGCGACGAGGCGCTGGCCCAGGTCGAGGCCCGCGCCAGCGACAGCCTGGTCGCCTGGGCGGCGGGCGACGGCTGGCATCCCGGCGTCGTCGGCATCGTTGCCGCGCGGGTGAAGGAGGCGACCGGCCTGCCCTCGGTGGTGATCGGGGTAGAGGGCGGCATCGGCAAGGGCTCGGCCCGCTCGGTGCCCGGCGTGGACCTGGGCCGCGCCATCCAGCGCCTTTCGGCCGAGGGGCTGCTGTTGAAGGGCGGCGGGCATGCCATGGCGGCCGGCCTGACAATCGAGGAGGCAAAGATCCCCGCAGCCATGGAGCGCCTGTCGCAGCTTCTGTCGCGCGAAATGGCCGAGCGTCCGGGCGCCGGCGAGCTGCGCATCTCGGGCCTCATGGACCCCGCCGGGGCGACGGTCGAGCTGATGCAGATGCTGGAGCGCGCCGGCCCTTTCGGCCAGGCGGCGCCGGCACCGCGCTTTGCCTTTGCCGAGCAGCTGATCGACAGCGCGGGCGCGATGGGCGACAGCCACCTGCGCCTGCGTTTCCGCAGCCCCGGCAGCCCGGTGCTGGAGGCGGTGGCCTGGGGCGCGATGAACGGCCCGCTGGGTCCCGCGCTGCTGGGCGCCCGCGGCCGCTGCTTCCATCTGGCGGGCAAGCTGGAGCTATCGCAATGGGGCGGTCGCGAGCGGGTGCGGCTGCGTCTGGACGATGCCGCGCCGGTGGGTTGAGGCCCCTGGTTCCAGCCGGAAAAAACTTTATGCCAAGGTGATTTTTCCGCTTGCAGGCCCGCAGCAGAGAACCTAAATACCGCCCCACGCCGCAGGGTACGACCCGGCGGATACGGAAAGTGGCCCGTTCGTCTATCGGTTAGGACGTCAGGTTTTCAACCTGAAAAGAGGGGTTCGACTCCCCTACGGGCTGCCACTTCATCACTTATTCCCCCTTATTTTCAATGGCTTGAGAATTGCGATTGCCCTGCAATTCGTGGAACGAGGGCAATTTGCTCATGCCGCCATCGGCCAGCCGGGCGCGTCCTGCCGCCTTGGTATAGGTCGCAGCTTCGTGCGGAGTCTTGTGCGCGAGGAACGCCATGATCTCGTATTCCGTCGCCCCTGCATAGGCCAAGCGGGTCGCCCCCGCCTTGCGCAATCCGTGCGAAGAACAGTGCGGCAGTCCGGCGGCGATGCATTGATCCTTGAACCAGTTCGCGAAGCTTTCGGGCTTGTAGGGCCGGCCACCGCCATGGTTCAGGAACAGCATCACATCGCGCGGAAGGCCGTCCAGTTCGGCCCATAGCTCGGGCAGGATCGGCAGGTCAGCGGCCTGCCCGGTCTTGCCGCGCCGATATGAGATGCGGCCGGCCTTGATATTCTGCCAGCCCAGCCGGATCACATCCTGGCGCGCTGCCCCGGTGCACAAGATCAGGACCAAGGCCAGGCGTTGCTTGGTGCCGGGGCCGAACCTGTCCAGGAACCGCGAGATTTCATCCTCGGTCCAGGTGTGATAGCCGCTGTCGTTCTCTTTCCGCGCCATGGCCTTCTTTGCCGGGTTGACCATCAGCCATTCCTTGCGGATCGCGAAATTGAACAACGTAGACAGGTTCTTGCGCACCGTATTCGCCGCGCTGGGACCGGCCTTCATCCCCATGATATGTTCGACATGCCGGGTGCGAATATCGTCCAGCGGCCACTTGCCCGCCTCTGCCTTGAGCCAATCGAACTGGCCGCGCAGGGTCTTTTTGCGGATATCCGAAGCGTTCAGATACTGGGCATCGCCCATGAACTGCTCGATCAGCCACCCGAGGGTGCCATAGATCGCGGTCGAGAAAACAGGCTTCTGGGCGCCGCGCAGCAGCGCCTCATACTCGGCCTTGAACTCGTCGGACCCGTAGGGGTGATCGATATAGGCATCGATCACCTTCACGCCGTTGACGTGCTTCTTGAACCGCCAGCGAAGCTTGCCGCGCTGCCAGTTGCGTGACACGCCGGGGAAGCCGCCGCCGTTACGCTTTGCCATGGCGCGCTCCGATCATCTGATCAATCCGGTTGTCGGCGGCGGACACGGTGCCGGCGCGCAGAACCTGAATGGTGCCGTCCGGCGCGATACGGAACTCGCCCGGCTCAAAGCCCGCCGCAAGGGCACCTTTGATCGCGCGGGTCACGTCCGTTTGCTTGAAGGCAGTGCGAGGGTTTGCCATTGATCAACCCTTCGCTTCGCGCTGCGCCTGGATGATGCTATGCCGGTGCATATCTGATTCTCCTAGCGGGTTTCAGGTCGAAGCCGGGGCGGGCGAAGTTTGGCGACCGAGGCCGCCCCGGCTGGTACTATTCTTAGCCGCCCACGACTTTGGCGGCTTCCTCGATCTCGTGAACGATACGGCCACGCAGGTAATGAAAGTTCCAAACCTCGACAGACAGAACGTCCGGCGCATGCGGCCCTTCCCAAGGAATGTGCCGCTCTTTCGGATCAAACTGATCGACGTAATACGACGAACCCATCGAGGGCTTGACGATATAGACCTGATCCGCCTCCGGGTGGGTTTCCAGAAACTGCCGGATAGCGCAGGCTTTATGCCCGGCGCTTTCGGCTTTCATGCCGGCGTCGAGGAACCGTTGATACAGACGCAGAACGATAATGTCGTTCACATCGAAGCTGCGCGCCTTGCCCGGCGTGGTCTTGGGTGCACAGGGGTAGAAACCAGCATGAACCGCCTCGTTGAAACGATCCGGATGGGTGGCTGCGATTTCGCAGGCAAGGGCGGTAGTGGCCCGGTAGTTCGTGGATTTGGGAAAGTCGCTCATAGCTAACCTCTTGATATTTTCCAGAGCTTAACCAAACCTCTTGATATCGTCAAGAGGCGCTGCTGGAATCCGATGACAGCCATGCCCGGCCTAGCCACAGTCAACACCCGCGGACTCAAGGTTCGCTTGGAACTTGTCGGCATAGTTCCGCAACACCCGCACCAGGTTGAGGCAGGCCGGCGTTGCTGCCGGATCAACCTCAACCCGCGCGCAGATCGCCCGAACCTCGGCAGGAGAGGCGTTGAAGATGATGCGCAGGAATTCATCCTCTTGCGGGGTTATGACCATGCCAGATTCTCCGGATTGAGATGGAAGGCCCGATCCTGCACCCACTGGGCTGTCCCTCGATCATATTCACGCCATCGGAAGCTGGCGCCAGTTCCATGCCACCACCGGCCAACTGTGCCTTGCTCATGCCAGTTTTCCGAGAGGTTGACCGAAATCGCGCCAATCTCGGAAGGGGCGATTTCGCGCACCATGCCAAGGATTTCGGCCGCATGGTGGTCGATCCGTTCCTGGATGGTCGGCAAGTTGATATGGGAAGAAGAAGTGGCGCGGGCAGCGATAATGGTCGGTGCAAGGCCAAGGAAAAAGCGCCGCTTCATGCTGCGCCTCCTCGATTGCTCGCTTTCCTCGCGTGGACCAGCGCCCGCGCGTAGGCTACCGGATTGTTCAGTTTGCGCGCGGTCAATGCGGCCCGAGCAGCCTGCAGTTCGGCATCCAGCCGCTCGAAGATCGGTAGAGCTGCAGCGTCCTGCACCACTACCCGCGCCGCG
This sequence comes from Paracoccus sp. SSJ, assembly GCF_030234105.1. Taxonomy (NCBI): domain Bacteria; kingdom Pseudomonadati; phylum Pseudomonadota; class Alphaproteobacteria; order Rhodobacterales; family Paracoccaceae; genus Paracoccus; species Paracoccus sp. SSJ. Next base: position 188,131 of record NZ_JASSPE010000002.1, read on the forward strand.
ATCAGGTGCGCACGCTCAAGTCGGGCAGCAAATTTGGCGTTCATGCCACGCCCTCCATCAGCTTGCCAACGCGGCGCAGGGCGGCGCGGACGTAGCTGCGGGCCTCGCGCTCGGACTGCGAATAGCCCGAGGGGCGTTCGGTCGCGTCCAGCGCCAAGGTCAGGCAGTCGTGGATTTCGAAGAGGCGGGCGGAAGGCAAGCCGGGATTGTCCCCGGGAATCGGGTTAAGGTGCATTGTCATAGCTCCTAGGCTAAGGTATCAACAATTATTGTGGATACTCGCACCCCAAGGTTGCGTCAACAATTTTTGTGGATATGAAGCCTGCACAAGCACGCGCAGCGCGCGCCCTGATCGGAATGACGCAAGGAACGCTGGCCGAGGCGGCGAGCGTAAGCTTGTCAACCGTGGTGGATTTTGAGCGGGAAAGACGGGCTGTGGCTGAACCGTCAGTCAACGCAATCCGCACTGCTCTCGAAGCGGCCGGCGTGATCTTTATCAACGAAAACGGCGAAGGTCCGGGTGTCAGACTGAGGAAGGATAATCTATGATCGAAATCGGCAAAGACTACCGGCTTGTGATGATCGAGCGCGATGACGATGGATATCACACTGGTTCCATTAGCGTCACTGTAACTGGTCGGGATGGCAACCTGCTGCAAGTAAATGGCTGTGAAGTCATCAACATGGCATCGCCCTTATTTCACTCTTTGATCGATGAGGAAGGACGGCGGGCATACTTCAAAAGGGTGAACGAAAAGTTCGAAGCAAGCCTGTCTGGTGAGGATGGGGACTTCACCTGACGGGAATGGCCGGGGCGCATCAACGTCCCGGCCATGATCAGCCCCGGTTCCGCCATGCTGATCTGCGCCGCGACCGCCGGAGAGACGATCCGCGCCTTGACGGGGTTTGGCTTTCCCAAGCCGGGCACTCGCCGTCTGATCCCAGATGCTTCGCGGTGAACAAGTCGCAAGCCCGCAGGCGCATCCCGCCCTATTTCATCAGTCTGCCCAATCGATGAAGCTCATCACGTCCTTGACGGTGGCCGGGTCCAGCCCGGCCTCTTTGGCCTCGGCCATGGCCTGCAGCATGGTGGCGACGGCGCGGGCCTTGCCGCCGTGGTCGTAAGCCTGCATCGGCCGCACCACGTCGATTGCGACGGTCGCGCCTAGCTTTTCGGTCGCTTCCTCGGCCATCAGGTTAACGATGGGTTGCAGCACCAGCTGCGCCAGGTGGCGCTGCGCCTCGCGCACCAGCGGGCCGGTGGTGGCCGGGTTGGTCAGGCCGGGCAGGATGCCGAACACGTTGTAGATTTCGCCCTTGGCCACGGTCAGAAGCTTGTCGGCCAGCGTCTTGTCGAGCTGGGGCGAAAGCTGGTCGGGTGACTGGCCGATATTCGGGTTCATGCCGGCGGCGGTTGCCTGGGCGGTGCCCTCGATGACAAGGGACGCGCCCCGGTTGCCCCGGAAGCTGCGCCGCATGGTATCCATGTCCTCGGCCGAGCCCTCGGGAACCGGGATGATCTGGCTGCCGATGGGCGCATCGCGGAACACGTCGCGCAACGCCATGGTGATTTCATCCAGCAGGGACGCCGAGAGCTTGGCGCGGGCCAGCGGTGCCGATCCGGCCCAGGGGGTGACGGCATCGCAGCCGATGCGGAAATGCAGCACCTCGGGGGCCAGCACGGTTTCCGAGCGCCCGCCGCCGATCTCGGGCAGGCCGAGGCGATAGGCGCGCGGCTGGCCATAGCGGGTGGACAGATCCCAATCGGTGGCCGGGATCAGCCGGTCGCGGATCAGGAACAGACATTCCCCGCGCAGGGCCAGCGCCCGGGCGCAGATCGCCATGCTGCGCCGGTCCAGCAGGTCGGTGCCGGTCACGTCCGCCAGCGCCAGCCCGCTTTCCCATAGGCTTACCGAGGCCTGAACGGCCGAGGTCAGTTCGGCCAGGCCGGAGCCGCCGGCAATCCACGCCTCCCGCGCCGCCATCAGCGCAGCGGTATAGCCTGGCTGCACGGCGCGGGTTTCGATGGGCTTGCGGCGGAAAATATCCATCAGCCCCATGTCAGAGCCTCCAACGGTTCAGGTGATGCGTGACGATGCGTTCCGCGACCTCGCCCACGGGCTGCCATTCCCGCGCCTCGATCTGGGCTTGCGAATAGGCCGGCCGGGTGACGGCCGAGACCTCGAGGAGATCGGCCGCCGTGATGGTGCGCAGTGTGCCCCCCGCGCGCCGCTCGATCCGCTCGCCGCCGCGGTGGACGCGGAAACCGGGCGACAGGCCACGGATCAGGCCCGAGGCATGGGCGGCAAGGAAGTCCCGCGCCCAGCTGGTCTGGCCGTCAATCGTGGCCTCGATCTGCAAGGCGGTGTCGGTGTCTCGCAGCTGCAAGGTGCCGGCCGCGCGCGATGCCAGCGGGCGGTTGAAGTCATGGCCGGCCAGCAGGTGGATATCCTCGTCCCGCTCGATCCGGTCTGCGAAGGCGCGGGCGGCGATAACCTCATACCGCCCGGCTGCCAGTTCGGTTTCCGCGCCATAAGGGAACGTCGCCCGAAGGCGGGTTGCCCCGCCCTCGCTGCGCAGTTCCAGCGCCCCGAGTGACGCCCCCCACAGCATCAGGGTTCCCCGATGCCGGTCAGGATGCGAGTCTGCATCCCACGCGGCACGGTAAAATCGGCCGTGACCAGCGCCGTCAGCACCAGCTGGCCAGATTGCGCCTTGGTGTAGGGATCGCGGATCAGGTCCACGCCGCCGTAGATGCCGAGATAGCCCGGCGCGATGCCCTGCACGGTCGCGGTCAGGATCGCGGTTTCATCGGGGATCACATTGCTGATCGCCGGGCTGGCAATGTGCTTGGTCAGGCGGTCCCATTCCGAAACGGCGGTGCCGGTGATCAGCGCATCATCCAGCTCGGCCCAGATCGCCGGGCCAAAACCCAGATTGACCTGGCTGGCCGAGGTGATCGCGTTGGCCTGCATGAAGGCCACCACCTGCGCCCGGAATGCCGCCCAGGTCGCGGCCGCGCCAACGGCGGTCGAGGCGATGCCATAGGTCGCCGCGCCGGGGATGATGCCCAGAGGCTGGCCGGCCGCGCCGCTGCCGTTGATCACCACCCGGTCAAGCTCGGTGCCGATCACCGCGTTCAGGTCGCGGCGGATGGCCGATTCCAGCCCTTCGCCCGCCTGTTTCAGCGCCTTGCGGCTGATGATCATCTGCGCCCCGCCGGTCTGGTCGGGGTTCAGGCTGCGTTCCGAGGTCTGGTATTCCGAGGCCGCGCCGACATTGCCCAGCTCGGTGGTCTGCCAGCCGAACACCGCGCCGGCGGTCGCAACCGGGAATTCCAGCTCGCCCGAGGTGATGTTGATCGACTGGACGCCGAGGCGCGAGGCCACCGAAGCCGGGAAAAGCCGGTCGATCACCGGGCGGATGGTTTTCGGGTTGATCTGGTCGGCCGCGACGGTTTCGCCCGCGCGGGTTTCCAGCGCCGCCAGCGGGACCGGGACGCCCTGATAGCCGCCCTTGCTGCGCAGTTCCTCAACGACCTCCTTGGTCGCGCCCGACAGCGCCCGGCCTTCGTCGATGGCAAGGGCGACCTGGCGCAGCTCGAAGCGGCCGACCAGTTCGGCATATTCCCGGTCGGAGCGGGTTTCCAGTTCCTCGCCCGCCTCGCGGCGTTCGGTATCTTCCGCGATCAGCGCAGCGCGATACCGGGTTTCGTTGGCGCGATATTCCGCGTCCAGCGTCTCCATGGAGCGGGTTTCGTCCTCGGTCGGGCTTTCCTTGCCCACCAGACCCGCCAGAGCCTGCCGGATTTCCGACTGGCGACGGGCGATTTTGACACTATCCAGCATGTGATACCTCATGTTGCCGGGTTTGGGTTCGTCGCCAGATCGGCAACGGCTTGCGCCCAGGCATCGCGCTCGGGCGACCGGATCGGCGCGGGGTGGCCGCATTCGATCCGGGTTTTCTTGGTGTGGCAGGAGCTGCACCGGGTGGCGCAATTGCCGGGGTCGAAGGCCAGATGCGGATGCGTCCGCACGGGCTTCACATGGTCGATTTCCAGCCGGCCGCGCTTCGTGCCGCAGTCCACACAAGCCCAGCCGTCGCGCTCCAGCACGATCTGGCGCAGCACTTGCCAGCGTTTGGTTTTCAGGACGGGCCGGGAATGGCGCCGCCATTGGTCGCGCTTCATGCCCATGCCGCCCTCGCTTTCCGGGTCGGTGCGGCCTGCATCCGCGCGCCCTGGGCAACCGCCAGCACCGCCGCCGCCGCCGCGTCGATACGGCCGAGGGCACGGCCCTTCGCCAACTTGGCGTTGCCGGCCGGGTCGATCAGGGTCACGGCATCCGCGAAGGCGAAGCGCAGCAGCAGCGACGGCACGACCTTCACGTCGCCGTCGAACAGCGCGCGGCGGAACCGCTCGATATCCTCGGCCCCGTCCTTCCAGCCGAAGCCGCGCCAGATGAACGGGACGCGGGCGAAGCCGGCGCCGTTCATGGCCTCGGCAAATTCGGCATGACGGAAGCGGTCGCCGACGATGCAGGCGGGCTGGATACCGTCCAGCTGGCGCACGATCTCGGCCAGCCACGGGCCGGGCGGAACCGTGTTCTCGCCCATGACCGACAATTCGCCACGCTCGTGCATTTCGACATAGCGATGGGCGACGGCATCGGCCGCGCCGCGATCCGCCAGCGACGGGAAGGCCGGGAAGGTGCCGAGGGCTTCCAGCCGCCCGGTTTCCGGCCAGTAGAACGCCGCCGCCGACATGGAGCGCGAACCGCCCAGGTCCACGCCGAGAATGCAAGGGCCTTCGCGGGGCGGCAGATCCTCGGGCGCGACCTCGGCCGAAAGCCATTCGTCCACCGTGACCAGCACCGACCGATTCTCGATCGACACGCGCTCGTTGCGGTTCAGGTTGCGGAAGCTGGACAGGGCCGCGCCGCCGCGCGCGATGGCGGTCTTTGCCGCCGACAGCAGCCATTCCGGGGTCGAGCCGATGCCCTCGGCCGCGCCGGGGTTCGCCAGCAGCAGGCTTTCCAGATCATCGGCCGGCAGGCCGAAGGGCGGGCGATGCTCCTGGACGTAAGAACCGGGCGGCGGTTCATCCAGCCAGCGGCTGAAGGTGTTGGTGTCGTCGGGGGCCGAGGTCGAGATGATCAGCGCCCGGCCGTCGCGCTTGCCGAGACCCGAGAGAATGGCGTTTTCGAGATTGTCGCCCTTCTCGCGTTCCCAGGCGGCGCGCTCATCCATGATGGCCAGCGTCGGGGCACCGCCGAGAATGGACTTGCCGTCAGCGGCGATGCAGCGCGCCAGCCCGCCGCCATTGCCGCCGAATTCGATTTCCAGCTTGGAGCCGCGCCGAATGGTGAACTGCGCCTGATCGGACTCCGGCAGGCCGTTGATGTAGCCCAGCACGAAATTGAAGGCGATGCGCGCCTGGTCGCGGTTGCGGGCCGCGAAGATGATCTCGCGGTTCGGCTGCGGATCTTCCTGGAGCGCCCCGACCAGCTCGGCCAACGCGAGGCCCGCCGAAAGCGCCGTCTTGGCATTGCCCCGCCCGATGGACAGGACGCCGACCGTCACGCCTTTGCCGAACGAACCTTTCACGAATTTTTTCTGGAAATTCGCCAGTTTGAGCGGTTTTCCGGCCTTTTTGCCCTCGGGAACGCGCAACAGGCCCAAAAACTGGATCGCCCGCATCGACGGCGATTTTCCCCGGATTTTTTCCAGAAGTGAGAGAGGAACACTCTGGCGCCGGTCCCCCGGCAAAACCGAAGTCTGGGCATTGGGACCATGCCCGAACAGGTCGCGCGCCGCGCCTTCCGTTCCCGTGATCATCTCTTTGCCTTCTCGCATCTAAGCTCTTGTTCCTGTTCTTCTCTTGTCCCTGCCCATCGGTTCAGACCCCGAGCGACGGTCAGGAAGCGGGTTAAAGGCCGGGGTTCAGAACCCAGCGTTCCCGCCCTGACCGCCGCGATCTTGACCTGCCCATTCGGACGAGCCCGTCGCTTAGGTCAGACCTGCCTTTCCCTCGGCCCGGTCCGCTCTCCCATGTTCGCGCCTTGAGGGTGGCAGCGGGTTCCTGGGGCTTGGAGAGACCGCCGAAGCGGGATAGCTGCCCCTGCGGATTTCCACCGCACCGTGCGACTGTTGCCGCGCCGGTTTGCGCCTGAACCGTTCCGTCTGCTGCGCTTTAAGCCGCCGCGCATCGCTAACCCGTGAAAGCTCCACGGCGGCCGAGGCCCGCGCCATGCGGGCCGGTATGTTCAATCCTCGATCAGGTCAGGTTCATCCTCCCTGGCGACGGGTGGCAGCTCTGCCACCAGGCGGCGCATGACGGCCAACTGCCGATGGCTGGGCATCCAGCCCGGACGCTTGCGCGCCCTCTGGATCGACAGGGCAAACCCCCGCGCCCATTCGTCGGTGGCGTCCGCAATGACGCGGCGCCACCGGAACAGCAGCTGGTCAATGTCGGGATCGCCCGTGTATCCTCGCTCCGCGCTCATGTCCGCACCCCGCGATAGCGGCCGAGGATCCGGGCGAAGTGGGGCGACAGGCTAACGGCCTGCTTATCGACCGCGCCCCTGGTGTCGTAATAGACCGACACTTGGTCCAGCATCGCCTTGCGCAGATCGCCGGGAATGTCGCCGGCTGCATCACCGAACCCCGCGACATACTCGATGACGATTTCCCCCTGCGGCCTGGACCCGCTCAATCGAAGCGCGGGGCGCCGGCCGGTCATTACCGCAAAGTCGTCGAACGCTTCCCCGTCTGCGGTGATGGTCACGGTTGACCAGTCCAGGAGCGGCGCTATCGGCAGGCTGAAGCTCATGGCGCGCGGCCAGCACGGCAAGGTGACGCGGATCGTCTGATTGATCAGCGCGAGCTGCCCGTAATCCTCGGCTTCGCGCGCCACCGCATCAATCGCATTGACGAAATCGGCGTCGTCATCATCGAACAGGACGCGCGTATGGTTCTTGGCCTCTGTCAGGTCCAGCACCGGCTCGGGCGACCTCGAAATCCGCTCGACGTTCATGCCGCCTCCTCCCCGCTGACATGCGACAGGAAGGCCACCTGATCGGCCGGGGGCAGTGCCTCGTAGCAGGCCAGCGCATAGGCCTTGCGCTCGGCCGTGCTGGCCCAGCTGGCCCATTCCCGCGCCTCGGGCATCAGCCGGTAAGGGTTCGGGATCGGATGGCCGGGCGACAGATGAGCGTGGATGATTTCGAGGAAGCGCACCGCGTCGGCGCCGCAGTTCAGCGCGGCATTGATCAGGTGACGGGCCGCCGCTTGGCGCCGGGCGTTTTCCTCGATGCGGTCGAGGAAGGCGGTGACGCCACCAAATTCCGCGCAGGGCAACCCGGAATTTTCACCAACATTATCAACGCCCCCCGCGGCCCGATGGGGGCCGTTGATGACATTGATTTCATGAGGAAATGGGCTTGACCCTACGGGCTGCCACTTCTTCCCTTCAGAAGCAAAATATTGCGCCCTTCGGGTCGGACAAGGCTCCGCTCTGCAACCGCGATGGGCAATCGGCTGCGAACACCGTGGCCTCCGGTCCTGCAATCCTGAAACACCGGGGCCATGGCGCGCTTGCCCATGACGGCAGCCCGATGCGACCTATCCAAAGTTGCCGATGATCGTAGATCGCCCTCGCGCGCCGGCAAGGCGTGCGCTTCATCCAGTGGGTGCCCCGGACAAAGGTTGTGCTACCCCAACCGGCGCGGCTGCAGCCGACAGGCGATCCCGCGCACCTGCGTTACAGGGCCGAGGACGATCCCGGTCCTGCCTGCCCGGTTGATCGGGTGGCCTACAGGCATTCCTTCCGGCAAAGCCGGGCTCTCAATCGCGTCGCACGGTCGGGGGCGCTGAAAAGCCCCCGAAACAGCCGTATTCCGGCGCTAGGCTTGAAGCGACCTGACCCCGACTTCACCCTCTCCGCGCGACTTGATCGCCGCGACCGCGGCAATGCTGCCGGCGGCCGTGGTGTAATAGGGGATCTTGTCGTTCAGCGCGACCGCGCGAATCTCGCGCGAGTCGGCGATGGCCTGCGCGCCCTCGGTGGTGTTCAGCACCATGACGATCTCGCCGTTCTTCAGGCGGTCCACGATGTTCGGACGGCCCTCATAGACCTTGTTGACCAGTTCGGTCTCGACCCCCGCACCGCGCAGGAATTCGGCCGTGCCGCGGGTGGCAACCAGCTTGAAGCCCATGGCGGTCAGCTCGCGCGCCGCCTCGGCCAGCGCCTCGGTCTTGTCGGCGTCGCGCACCGAGACGAAGACCAGGCCGCTTTCGGGCAATTGCGTGCCCGCCCCCATCTGCGCCTTGAGGAAGGCGCGCGGGAAGCTGCGATCCCAGCCCATGACTTCGCCGGTCGAGCGCATCTCGGGGCCAAGCAGCGTGTCGACGCCGGGGAAGCGGGCGAAGGGCAGCACCGCCTCCTTGACCGAGAACCAGGGCGTGTTCGGGTCGGCCAGCGTCAGCGGGTCGGCGAAGGGCAGCGGATCGTCGGGGCCGACGCCCTCGGGATAGGCCGGGCGGGCGGGGAAGTTCGACATCGGCTCGCCCGCCATCAGCCGCGCCGCGATCGAGGCGATGGCGCTGTCGGTGGCCTTGGCGACGAAGGGGACGGTGCGCGAGGCGCGCGGGTTGACCTCCAGCACATAGATCGCGCCGTCCTTCAGCGCGAACTGCACGTTCATCAGCCCGACGACGTTCAGCGCCTTGGCCATGGCTTCGGTCTGGGTCTTCAGCTCGGCGATGGTGGCAGCGTCCAGCGTATGCGGCGGCAGCGAACAGGCCGAGTCGCCGGAATGCACGCCGGCTTCCTCGATATGCTCCATGATGCCCGCGACATGCACGGTCTCGCCGTCGGACAGCGCGTCGACATCGACCTCGATGGCGCCCGAGAGATAGCTGTCGAGCAGCACCGGACTGTCGCCCGAAACCTGCACAGCCTCGCGGATATAACGGTTCAACTGGTCCATGTCGCGCACGATCTCCATCGCGCGACCGCCAAGGACATAGGAAGGGCGGATGACCAGCGGAAAGCCGATGCGGTCGGCGATCTCGATGGCCTCGGCATCGCTATGGGCAATGCCGTTGATCGGCTGTTTCAGGTCCAGGTCGTTCAGCAGCTTCTGGAACCGCTCGCGATCCTCGGCCAGGTCGATGGCGTCCGGCGTGGTGCCCAGGATCGGGATGCCTTCTTCCTCCAGCGCATTGGCAAGCTTCAGCGGCGTCTGGCCGCCGAACTGGACGATGACGCCGTGCAGCGTGCCGTTCTCTTGCTCGATGCGCAGGATCTCCAGCACATGCTCCAGGGTCAGCGGCTCGAAATACAGCCGATCCGAGGTGTCGTAATCGGTGGATACGGTCTCGGGGTTGCAGTTGACCATGATCGTCTCGTAGCCGGCCTTGGTCAGCGCGAAACAGGCGTGACAGCAGCAATAGTCGAACTCGATGCCCTGGCCGATGCGGTTCGGCCCGCCGCCCAGGATCACCACCTTCTTGCGGTCGCTGGGCCGGGCCTCGTTCTCGACCTCGCCCATCGCCGGCGCCTCGTAGGTCGAATACATATAGGGGGTCTGGGCCTCGAACTCGGCGGCACAGGTGTCGATACGCTTGAAGACCGGGTGCAGGTCATGGGCGCGGCGGGCCTTGCGGATCTCGGCCTCGGGCTTGCCGGCAAGCTTGGCCAGCCGGGCGTCGGTGAAGCCCATCATCTTCAGCCGCCGCAAGCCCTCGGCATCCTCGGGCAGTCCCTGGGCGCGCACATCGGCCTCGGCATCGACGATCTCGCGCAGCCGGGCCAGGAACCAGGGATCGAAGGCGGTCGCATGCTGGATCTCGTCGTCGCTCAGCCCGTGGCGCATGGCCTGGGCGATCAGGCGCAGCCGGTCGGGGGTCTGCTGGCTGATCGCCTTGACGATGGCGGCCTTGTCGGGGGCGCCGGGGATCTCGATCTCGTCAAGCCCGGTCAAGCCGTTCTCCATCGAGGTCAGCGCCTTTTGCAGCGATTCGTGGAAGGTCCGGCCGATGGCCATGACCTCGCCCACGGATTTCATCGCCGTGGTCAGCTCGGGCCTGGAGCCCGGGAACTTCTCGAAGGCGAAGCGCGGGATCTTGGTCACGACATAGTCGATCGAGGGCTCGAAGCTCGCCGGCGTCACGCGGGTGATGTCGTTGTCCAACTCGTCCAGCGTATAGCCCACCGCCAGCTTGGCGGCGATCTTGGCGATGGGGAAACCCGTCGCCTTCGAGGCCAGCGCCGAGGACCGCGACACGCGCGGATTCATCTCGATCACCACCATGCGGCCGTCCTTGGGGTTGATCGCCCATTGCACGTTCGAGCCGCCCGTCTCAACGCCGATCTCGCGCAGCACGGCGATGGAGCCGTTGCGCATGCGCTGGTATTCGCGATCGGTCAGGGTCAGCGCCGGGGCCACGGTGATCGAGTCGCCGGTATGCACGCCCATCGGGTCGACGTTCTCGATCGAGCAGACGATGATGGCATTGTCGGCGCGGTCGCGCACGACCTCCATCTCATACTCTTTCCAGCCCAGCAAGCTCTCGTCCACCAGCACCTGCGCCACGGGCGAGGCTTCCAGCCCCGACCGCACGATGCGCTCGTAATCGTCGCGGTTATAGGCGACCCCGCCGCCGGTGCCGCCCAGCGTGAACGCAGGCCGGATTATGGCGGGCAGGCCGATCTCCTCCAGCGCCTCCATCGCCATGGCGACGCCGGCCGCGACGTCATAGCGGCCGTTCGGATGCTTGGGCGCCGCGACGATGGTGGCGCGCGGGTTCTCCAGGCCGATGCGGTCCATGGCCTCGCGGAACAGCTTGCGGTCCTCGGCCATCTCGATGGCGGCACGCTGCGCGCCGATCAGCTCGACGCCATAGCGGTTCAGCACGCCCATATCCGCCAGCGCCAGCGCGGTGTTCAGGCCCGTCTGCCCGCCCATGGTCGGCAACAGCGCATCGGGCCGCTCCTTGGCGATGATCTTCTCGACCACCTCGGGGGTGATCGGCTCGATATAGGTCGCATCCGCCATCTCGGGATCGGTCATGATCGTGGCGGGGTTCGAGTTGACCAGGATGACCCGATAGCCTTCCTCGCGCAGCGCCTTGCAGGCCTGGGCGCCGGAATAGTCGAATTCGCAGGCCTGGCCGATGACGATGGGACCGGCGCCGATGATCAGGATGGATTTGATATCGGTTCTCTTCGGCATGACGGTCCCTCGGGCTGGCGGCTGATAAATCGTCCGGGGTTATAGCCATGGCGGGCAAAGTCGCAAGGGTCCGCGCCGCCCGCCCGGCCAAAAATCCGCCAAAGCGAAAAGGGGCGGCGCCGATCATGCGCCGCCCCTGCCCTTCTTCGTTCCCCAAATACTCATGCGACCGCGCAGCCGGCGCGACCTCTCATGCCTGGGAAGCCTTGGCCTTCTTCAGCGTCTTGCCATGGTTCGCGATCCAGTCCATCGCGGCCAGCAGCACGCCCGAGATCACGAAGACCAGATGGATCACCACCATCCAGCGGATCTGATCGGGGGCGTATTTGCTGACATCCATGAACACCTTCAGCAGATGGATGCCCGAGATCGCCACGATCGAGGCCACCAGCTTCAGCTTCAACCCCGAGAAATCGACCTCGCCCTGCCAGTCCGGCCTGTCCTCATGCTCGCTCAGGTCCATGCGGCTGACGAAATTCTCGTAGCCCGAAAAGATCACGATCAGCAAAAGGTTCGCCGCCAGGCTCAGGTCGATCAGCGCCAGCACGCCCAGCACCGCGTCGTTGACGGTCATGACCGGCAGGATGCCGACCAGGTGCCACAGCTCCAGCGCAAAGACCCAAAGCAGGATCAACAGCGACAGCGCCAGACCGACATAGATCGGCGCCATCATCCAGCGACTGGCGAAAAGGCTGCGTTCGAGAAGGCGTTCCATGAATGCTCCTGAATGAATGGACGGCCCGCGCTATATATACCGCGCGCCGCCGCCCGGAAGGGGGCGAGCCTTCGCGGCGCAGGCCCGCACCGCCACCGGCGCGCGATGGCGGCGCCAGGAACGAAGGAAAAGATATTCGGACCAAGGGGCCTGACGACGCGCGCGCCTCTGTCGCCGTGTCGCAAAGCGCGACGAAAGGCCGCTCGCCCCGTGCCCGGGGACATCGCATCGCGACGAACACCGCCGCCATACGGCGGGCCACGGCCCCATCTTCACCGTTCTGCAAATACTCCAGGGACGGCGCCGACGGCGCTCAGTCCGCCGACTGGTCCTCGGCCTTCTGGGCCAGGGCCTCGGCCCGCGCCGCCAGCTCCGCCATGGCCTCGCTCAGGCTCTCGGGCACCACCGGGACCTCGACGCGCCGCGGATTGGATTTCAGCCGCGCCAACTCACGCTCAAGCGTGGCGACGCGGTCCTCCAGCCCCGAGGTGCGGTCGGCCAGCATCAGCCCCGACAGCAGCAAGAGCCGCGGCTCGGGCATCCGGCCCGCCTGTTCCAGAATCACCTGGGCCTCGGCATCCAGCAGGCCGGCGGCGCGCTTCAGCAACCGCTCCTCGCCCTCCTGGCAGGCCAGGGTATAGGCCTTGTGCCCGATCGAGAAATCCACTTCGGCCATCGCTCAGCCCCTTTCCCCGTCCAGAGTGGCGCCGTCCCCGGCAAGCTCCGCCGCCTCGGGCGGGCCGTCCTCCCGCGCCTCGCCGGCAAGGGTCGCGGCCTCCGGCGGCACCGGGTTCTCGACCATGGCGGGCGGCGCATCGGCGGGGGCCGGGGGCGCCGGGCCGTCTATCATGCGGTCCAGCGCGTCGACGATCTCGCCCATCTGCGCGACCTCGGCGGCACGGGCGGCGCGCAGCGATTCGATCTCGGCCTCCAGCGCGCGGCGGATATCGTCCTGCGACGCGCCCTCGCCTTGCGCCGCGACGAAGGCGCGGTTGGCCCCGGCCAGCGCCTCGTTCGCGGCAGACAGCTGCGCGGCTTCCTGCCCGGCCGCGACCAGGCGCTGATGCGCCTCGGCCAGCCGCGCCTCGCAGTCGGAAAGCGTGGTGGCCTGGCGCTGGTGCAGGGCGGCAAGCTCTTGCGAAAGACGCCGATTCTCGGCCTCGGCCTCGTGCAGCCGCACTTGCACCGCCTCTGCCTCGGCCGAGGATGCCGGCGGCGGGGCATGGCGCGCCTGGGCCACGCGGTCCAGGAATTGGTCGATCCGGTCCAGCGCCGCGATCAGCCGCTTTTCGCTGAGGTTCAGGTCTTCTCTCATCGGCCAGGATCCTTTCGGGTCGCTTGTCCTTTGGGGCTTGCCCGTCACTTTTCGCATTGGATCGGCCATATGACAAGGACGGGCGGGACTTCCCGCCCGATCCGCGACGCCGCATCGGCTTTTCAGCCGCCGGATCGGGCCCTATAAGGCGGCAAGCCTGCATAAGGAGAGGACGCGATGCGCCGCGCAAAGATCACCCGCGAAACGGCCGAGACGCAGATCGAGGTCGAGCTGGACCTCGACGGCACCGGCCGCTACGACAACCGGACCGGCGTCGGCTTCTTCGACCACATGCTGGACCAGCTGGCGCGGCATTCGCTGATCGACCTGACGGTGCGGGCCAAGGGCGACCTGCATATCGACGACCACCACACGGTCGAGGATACCGGCATCGCCATCGGCCAGGCGCTGACCCAGGCGCTTGGCGACAAGCGGGGCATCCGGCGCTATGGCTCGTTCCACCTGGCGATGGACGATGCGCTGGTCCGTGCGGCGCTGGATCTTTCGGCGCGGCCCTATCTGGTCTGGAACGTGGATTTTCCGGCGCAGAAGATCGGCACGTTCGACACCGAGCTGGTGCGGGAGTTCTTCCAGGCGTTGTCGACCCATGGCGGGATCACCCTGCATGTCGACCGCATCCACGGGCTGAACGCCCATCACATCGCCGAGGCCGCCTTCAAGGCGGTGGCCCGCGCCATGCGCGAGGCGGTCGAGCCCGACCCGCGCATGGCGGGCGTGCTGCCCTCGACCAAGGGGGCGCTCTGATGCGGGTGGCCCTGGTCGATTACGACAGCGGCAACCTGCATTCGGCTGAAAAGGCCTTTGCGCTGATGGGGCGCGAGGCGGGGGCCGAAGTGGTGGTGACCTCGGACCCCGATGCGGTCGCGCGCGCCGACCGCATCGTGCTGCCGGGCGACGGCGCCTTTCCGGCCTGCCGCGCGGCACTGGATGCCGTGCCCGGCATGGTCGAGGCGCTGCGCGAGGCGGTGCTGGACCGCGCCGTGCCCTTCATGGGCATCTGCGTCGGCATGCAGATGCTGGCCGAGACCGGACACGAATATCGCGACACCCAGGGGCTGGGCTGGATCGGCGGCGAGATCGACGCCATCGACGCCCCCGGCCTGAAGGTGCCGCATATGGGCTGGAACGACCTGACGGTGCTGCGCCCTCATCCGCTGCTGGACGGCATCGCGACCGGCGATCACGCCTATTTCGTGCATAGCTGGCAGTTCCGCGTCGCCGATCCGGCGCATCTGCTGGCCACTGTCGATTACGGCGGGCCGGTGACGGCGGTGGTCGGGCGCGACAATATCGTCGGCACCCAGTTCCATCCCGAGAAGTCGCAGGCCGTCGGCCTGCACATCATCGGCAACTTCCTGCGCTGGCGCCCGTGAGGGGCGCGGCCGGGGGCTCTGCCCCCCGCCCTTCAGGCCCCTCGACGGGGCCCGAAGGGCGTCCCCCGGGGTATTTGGAAAACGGAAAGCAGCCGGGCCGCTATTTGACCTGGACCCAGCGTTGCGTCTTGCAGAAGACCGCGACGCAGCCCGAGACGTTCAGCGTCTTGCCGTCGAGCTGCATCTTCGACTTGTAGGTCTTGTCGGCGCCCGGGTCCCAGATCGTGCCGCCCGAGAACTTGCCGCCGCCATCGTCGGTCATGCCGGCGACGATGTTCTTGCCGGCATGAGGCGACTTGATCTCCTTGCCCGCCTTGTCGAAGCTCTTGATCAGCCTGCCGCAATACTTGCCACCGCAATCGTAGAACTCGACCATGCCGACATTGCCGTCGTCATTGGCCTGGGTCTGGAAGATGCCGCCGATGCCATCGGCCTGGGCGGTGGTGCCCGCAAGCGCGAGCAAAGCGGCAAGAGCCAGTGTCCTCATGGTGATTCCCCCTCCCCTGGGGCTATGGTCCCGGGTGCAGGATGCGGGTGCCTGCCGCCGGCGATCAAGCCTGACGTGAGGTCGCGGCCGCGGGACCCGGGGCCTTTCGGATCGGCGCCGGCTGTGGCAAAGGGGCGCCACGCTATCAGGAGAGATGCGATGATCCTTTATCCCGCGATCGACCTCAAGGACGGCAATTGCGTGCGCCTGCTGCGCGGCGACATGGAGGCGGCGACCGTCTTCGGCACCGACCCCGCCGCCCAGGCCCGCGCCTTTCGCGACGCCGGGGCGAAATGGCTGCATCTGGTCGACCTGAACGGCGCCTTTGCCGGCAAGCCGGTGAACGCCGCCGCGGTCGAGGCGATCCTGGCCGCCATCGACCTGCCCGTCCAGCTGGGCGGCGGCATCCGCGACATGGCGACCATCGAAGGCTGGCTGGACCGCGGGCTGGCACGGGTGATCCTGGGCACGGTGGCGGTCGAGCAGCCCGAACTGGTACGCGAGGCGGCGATGGCATTCCCCGGCAAGATCGCCGTGGGCATCGACGCGCGCGGCGGCCGGGTGGCGACGCGCGGCTGGGCCGAGGAAACCGACGTGAACGTCGTCGACCTTGCGCATCGCTTCGAGGACGCGGGCGTCGCCGCGATCATCTATACCGACATCGACCGCGACGGGGCCATGGCCGGTCCCAACATCGCCGCGACCGAGGCGCTGGCACGGGCGGTCAACGTTCCGGTCATCGCCTCGGGCGGGGTCAGCTCGATGCAGGACCTGATGGCGCTGCGCGCGACCGGGGTCATCGCCGGGGCGATTTCCGGCCGGGCGCTTTACGACGGCGCCATCGACCTGAATGCGGCGCTGAAGGCGCTAGCCTGAATGCGGCGGGCGAGGTAACAAGGCATCATGCTGAAGACCCGTGTGATCCCCTGCCTGGATGTCGCCGATGGCCGCGTGGTCAAGGGCGTGAACTTCGTCGACCTTCGCGATGCCGGCGATCCGGTCGAGGCGGCGCGCGCCTATGACGCGGCCGGCGCGGACGAGATCTGCTTTCTCGACATCCACGCCACGCATGAGAATCGCGGCACCATGTACGACCTGGTGACGCGCACGGCCGAGGCCTGTTTCGTGCCGCTGACCGTGGGCGGCGGCGTGCGCAGCCACCAGGACGTGCGTGCCCTGCTGCTGGCCGGGGCCGACAAGGTCAGCTTCAACTCGGCCGCCGTCGCAAACCCGGACGTGATCGCCGAGGCCGCCGACCGTTTCGGCAGCCAGTGCATCGTCTGCGCCATCGACGCCAAGACCGTGGCGCCCGGCAAGTGGGAGATCTTCACCCATGGCGGCCGCAAGCCCACCGGCATCGACGCGGTGGAATTCGCCCGTACCGTCGCCGCTAGGGGCGCGGGCGAGATCCTGCTGACCAGCATGGACCGCGACGGCACCAAGTCCGGCTTCAACATCCCGCTGACCCGCGCCGTGGCCGATGCGGTCACGATCCCGGTCATCGCCTCGGGCGGGGTCGGCATGCTGGAGCATCTGGCCGAGGGCGTGCTGGAGGGCCATGCCTCGGCGGTGCTGGCGGCCTCGATCTTTCATTTCGGCACCTTCACCGTGCGCGAGGCCAAGGAGCACCTGGCCGCCGCCGACATTCCGGTGCGGCTGACATGAGCGGCCCGCACCCGACCGGCCTTCACCGCCTGGCCGAGACCATCGCGGCACGCAAAGGTGCCGACCCCGAGACCAGCTGGACCGCCAAGCTGCTGGCCAAGGGTCCCGAGAAATGCGCCGAGAAATTCGGCGAAGAGGCCGTGGAGGCGATCATCGAGGCGGTCAAGGGCGACCGCGCCAAACTGATCTCCGAGGCCGCCGACACGCTTTATCACCTGCTGGTCATGCTTGCCGCGCGCGACGTGACGCTTTCCGACGTGGAAAATGAACTCGACCGCCGCGAGGGGCGTTCGGGGATCGAGGAAAAAGCGTCTCGAAAGTGACATCATGCTGGACATGCTGGCGGGCGAGTTCTCGCGCCCCATGAGCCTGCCCGCCGGCGTGGTCGTCCTGCGGCTGACCATGGCGGTTCTGCTGGGCGGGGTGATCGGCTGGGAACGCGAGGTCAAATCCCGCGCCGCAGGGCTGCGCACGCATATGCTGATCGCCCTGGCGGCGGCCTGCTTCACGCTGGTGGCTATGGAACTGGTCGATTTCAGCCCGGTGAACGAAGAGCAGCAGCGCACCGACCCGCTGCGGCTGATCGAGGCGGTGACGGCCGGCGTGGCCTTCCTTGCCGCTGGGTCCATCGTCATCAACAAGGGCAATGTGCGCGGCATCACCACCGGCGCCTCGATGTGGCTGTGCGGCGCCGTCGGGCTGTGCTGCGGCACCGGCGACCTGCGGCTGGCGCTGATGGCCACCGGCATGGCGATGGTGGTGCTTTACCTGATCCGGGTGCTGGTCAGCCCCGCCGCCCGCGAGGTGGCTGGGGGCGACGAGGACTAGGGGCAGGCCACCACCTTGACCGCGCCGCCCTGGGCTGAAAGCGCGATCTCGCCCGAGGCGAGCCGCAGCGCGTCATGGCCGAAGACCTCGGCCCGCCAGCCATGCAGCGCCGGCAGGTCGCGGGCGCCCGAGGCGATGGCGTCGAGATCGGAGGCCGAGGCGATCAGCCGAGGCGCGACGCCCGCCGCATCGGCCTTGGCCTTCAGCAGCACGCGCAGCAGATCGGCCAGCGCGGCATTGCCGGGACGGCCCGGTTCCTCGGGGGCGGGCTTGGGCAGGTCGCGCGCCTCGACCCCGGCCTTGACGGCCGAAAGGATGCCATTGGCGATCTCGCCCCGGCGGGCGTCGCGCAACAGCAGGCGGGACTTGGCCAGATCGGCCTCGGAAAGCGGCTTGGTCGAGGCCAGCTCGATCAGCGCATCGTCCTTGAACACCCGGGCGCGGGGTATGTCGCGCTCTTGCGCATAGGTCTCGCGGAAGCGCGCCAGTTCGCGCACCACGGCCAGGAAGCGCGGCGAACCGGAGCGGGTGCGCACCCGCTCCCACGCCTCTTCCGGGCGGGTGATGTAGGTTTCGGGGTTCAGGAGCACCGCGACCTCTTCGGCAAGCCAGGGCGCGCGTCCGGTTTTGTCGAGTTGGGCCGAAAGGAATTCGTAGATCGCCCGCAGATGCGTCACGTCCGCCAGCGCATAGGCCGCCTGGGCATCCGACAGCGGCCGGTGCGACCAGTCGGTGAAGCGCGAGGACTTGTCCAGGGGCTGGCGTGCGATCTTCTTGACCAGCGTCTCATAGCCGACCTGCTCGCCGAAGCCGCAGACCATGGCGGCGATCTGGGTGTCGAACAGCGGATCGGGCATGACGCCGGCGTCGTGGAAGAAGATCTCCAGATCCTGCCGCGCGGCGTGGAAGACCTTGACCGTCGGCTTGTGGCGGAACAGGTCGTAGAGCGGCTCTAGCGACAACCCCTCGACCAGAGGGTCGATCAGCACGGAAAGCCCGCCCGCAGCCTTGGTGGCCGATGCCGGCGGCAGGGCGGCCTGGATCAGGCAAAGCTTGGAGTAATAGGTCCGCTCGCGCAGGAATTCGGTGTCGAGCGTGACATAGGGCTCGGCCTTGGCCAGTTCGCAGAACTCGGCCAGTTCGGCCGTGGTGCTCAGGGTGCGGATCTCGGGCTTGCGGTCGTTCAGGGCGTTTGCGGGCATAGGCTTCCTTCAGGGGGCGGTCATGCCGCCGGCGATTCTCTTCGGGATTATCGAAGCTTCGCCGAAATTCAAGGCACGACCCGGCGTTTCACAGCGGATCGATGTCGCCCTGTGCCCGCATTGCCTCGAATTCGGCGACAAAGCCGGCCAGGGCGCCGCGCCCGATGGCATCGCGCAGCCCGGCCATCAGCTCCTGGAAGTAATGCAGGTTGTGCCAGGTCAGCAGCATGCCCGAGATCATCTCGCCAGCGCGGAAGACATGGTGAAGATAGGCACGGCTGTAGCCGGTGCAAGCCGGGCAGGTGCAATCCGCGTCCAGCGGGCGCGGGTCGTCGGCATGACGCGCGTTCTTGATGTTGACCTGCCCGCGCCGGGTCCAGGCCTGCCCCGTGCGCCCCGAACGCGAGGGCAGCACGCAATCCATCATGTCCACGCCGCGCAGCACCGCGCCGACGATGTCGTCGGGCTTGCCCACGCCCATCAGATAGCGCGGCTTGTCCTCGGGCAGGAAGCCGGGCGCATAGTCTAGCACGCCGAACATCGCCTCCTGCCCCTCGCCCACGGCGAGGCCGCCGATGGCATAGCCCTCGAAGCCGATGGCCTTCAGCGCCTCGGCCGATTCCTCGCGCAATTCGCGGGTGACGCCGCCTTGCATGATGCCGAAAAGCGCATGCCCCGGCCGGTCGCCAAAGGCGTCGCGGCTACGCTGCGCCCAACGCATCGACATGCGCATGGATTTCGCCACCTCCTCTTCCGAGGCCGGCAGCGCCGGGCATTCGTCGAAGGCCATGACGATGTCCGAGCCCAGCAGGCGCTGGATCTCCATGCTGGTCTCGGGCGAGAGGTGATGCTTGGAGCCGTCGATATGGCTGGAAAACGTCACGCCCTCTTCGGTCAGCTTGCGCAGGCTGGACAGCGACATGACCTGGAACCCGCCCGAATCGGTCAGGATCGGGCGCGGCCAGTTCATGAACTTGTGCAACCCGCCCAGCCGGGCGATGCGTTCCGCGCCCGGGCGCAGCATCAGGTGATAGGTATTGCCCAGCAGGATGTCGGCGCCGGTGGCGCGCACCGATTCGGGCAGCATGGCCTTGACCGTGGCAGCGGTGCCGACCGGCATGAAGGCGGGGGTGCGGATCTCGCCGCGCGGCGTGTGGATCACCCCGCTGCGGGCGCGGCCGTCGGTGGCCGAGACGGAGAAGGAGAATTTGTCGCTCATGCGCCGGCACATAGGCGCTTTGCGCGGCGGATGCAAAGCCGGCTTACGCCCCAACCGCGCGCAAGAGCTTCGCCCGCTCGGGGGGAATGGCGCGAATCTCCAGCCCGGTAAAGACATGCAGCGTGTCGAGTTGGCGGTCCACCACCGCATGATCGCTGACCCAGCCCCCCATGGCCAGGTATGAGCGCAGAAGCGGCGGCATCGCCGCCATGGCCCGGCGCGGATCCGGCTTGCGCAGCCGCAGCGCGCGGGCAAAGCGAAACACCTGCGGCGCCTTCACGCGCGGCAGCCAGCGCTTCGGCGCCAGATGCCGCTCGCGCAGCATGGCGAATGCGTCCTCATAGCCGTCCGTATCGGTGCCCACGAAGCTGGAGCAGCCGAAAAGCATCTCGATGCGCTCGTCGTCGACATGGCGGGCCAGCGCGCCCCAGGCGAGGCGCAGGATATCCGGGTCGCGCCATTCGGGATGGATGCAGAAACGGCCGATCTCGACCATGCGGCCGTCGAAATCGCGCAGCCGCGACAGGTTGTAATGGCGCGCGGAATAGCTGTCGCCGATCTCGGCCCCGCCCGACAGCGTCAACATGCGAAAGCACGCAACCAGCGCGCCGGTAGAGTCGTCGCGAATCAGCACATGGTTGCAACGCTCGTCGTAATCGTCGGCATCCAGCGCCCCGGATGCCTCGGCACCAGGCCGGCGGCCCAGAAAGCAAAGCCAGCGCAGCCGCTGCGCCTCACGGATATTCTCGGCACTTTCGGCAAAGCCGACCACATAGCGGCCCTTGCTGAATGACATCATGACGCCCCGCCCGATCCGTAGACCGGCCCACTTCGACTTGTTAACAACCACACTGCGCCTATCTTGTAACAGCAGCATAGCAGGATTGAAGGGCGAAGATGTCAGAGCGGATCACCAAGACCGATGCGGAGTGGCGCGCAGAGCTGGATCCCGAAACCTATCGCGTGACCCGGCAGGCGGGAACCGAGCGGCCGTTCTCGCATCCGGGCTTTCCCAAGGGGCCGGGGCATTACGAATGCGTCTGCTGCGGGGCGCGGCTGTTCGACGGCGATGCCAAGTTTGAAAGCCATTGCGGCTGGCCCAGCTTTTCCCAGCCCGGCGGCAAGATCGACGAGCATCGCGACATCACCCACGGCATGATCCGCACCGAGGTGCGTTGCCACCGCTGCGACGCGCATCTGGGCCATGTCTTTCCCGACGGCCCGCCGCCCACGGGCCTGCGCTATTGCATCAACGGCGTGGCGCTGCGCTTCGTGCCGGAACCGGGCTGACATGGAAAAGGGCGCCGATGGGCGCCCCGTTCCCGTCAATCCCCGAGGAAATCGCCGGCCTGGACGCGGCCGACATTGCCCAGCAGCTGGCGGATCAGGCCAAGGCTGGTCACGCCGGTATCCGTCACGCGGCGCGACAGCACCACGACCTGCCCGCGCTCCAGCCCGAAACGCTCGACATTGCTGACCACGCCGCTTTCGGCAAAGCTGACGGCAAGCACCTGACGGTCGATCTCGCGCGGCTCGCGCGGGCCGTAATGCTGCCAGCGCGAACCGACGTAATACCAGGCCGATCCGGTCAGCAGCCCCTGCGCCGAGGGCCGGCCGATCAGCCCCTCCAGATCGGATTGCGTGGTCTGGCCGACGGTCACCTGCGCCAGCTGCTCCTCGGGGGGGATGTAGCCGTGGTTGCGATAGGTGGCCTGGCAGGCGGAAAGGCCAAGAGGTGCGGCCAGTGCAAGACCCAAGAGCTGCCGCCGGGAAATCTTCATCTTCTCTCTGTCCCTCTACGCGCCTGTTGACGCCGCGCGACCGGCTTAGCAAACTCATGCCCCGCGCTCAAGAATATCCAGACCCAGGGCGGATCAGCCCGCGAAAGGCCACCGATGACCGATTCCAAAACCCCGCAGACCCGGTTCCGGGTGGCCCACCTGAACCCCCGGCAGCCGACCGATTTCGCGCTGGCCCCCGCCGCGCCCGCACGCGAGGCGCTGGCGGCCGAGCTGGGGCTGAACGCCCTGCCCCGGCTGCGCTTTTCCGGCCGCATCCGCGCGCTGGCCAGCGACGCCTGGGAGGTGACGGGTGAACTGGCGGCCCGCGTCGTGCAGCCATGCGTGGTGACGCTGGCGCCGGTCGCGACCGATCTGCGCGAAGAGGTGCATCGCGTCTTTTCGCCCCATGTCGGCACGCCCCAGGACGACGAGGTCGAGATGCCCGACGAAGAGCTGGAGCCCCTGGGCCAGTTCATCGACGTCGAGGCGATCATGACCGAGGCGCTGGTGCTGGCCCTGCCGCTTTACCCCCGCGCCGAGGATGCGGCGCTGGACGCGCCCGAACCCGCGCCCGAGGAACCGGCCCGCAAGCCTTTTGCCGGGCTCGCGGACCTGCTGAAACAGCCGAAGAACGACTCGTAACCTAGGCGGATCGCTGGAGTTTCTCCCAATCGGGCGAAATCTCCGGTCCCAGGTTCAGCGGCGCCAGCATCCCCTGGCCCAGGATGTGGTCGGCGGCCTTTTCGCCGGTCATGATCGAGGGCGCGTTCAGGTTGCCATTGGTGATGCGCGGAAAGATCGAGCTGTCGGCAACGCGCAGCCCCTCGACCCCGATCACCCGCAATTCGGGGTCGACCACCGCCATCGGGTCGTCGGCGCGGCCCATGCGCGCCGTGCCGCAGGGGTGGAATGCCGACTCGGCATGCTCGCGGATGAAGGCGTCGATCTGCTCGTCGCTCACGACTTCCTCGCCGGGCTGGATCTCGTAGCCCTTGTATTCGGCAAAGGCCGGCTGCTCGAAGATCTCGCGCGTCAGCCGCACGCAGGCGCGGAACTCGGCCCAGTCGTCGGGATGCGACATGTAGTTGAAGCGGATCTCGGGCGCCTGCCTGGGATCGGCGGATTTCAGCCGCACCGTGCCGCGCGATTTCGAGCGCATCGGCCCGACATGGACCTGGAAGCCATGCCCCTCGGCCGCCGCCTTGCCGTCGTAGCGCACGGCAAGCGGCAGGAAGTGATACTGGATGTCGGGATATTCCACCCCCGCCGCGGAACGGATGAAACCGCAGCTCTCGAACTGGTTCGAGGCGCCCAGGCCCGTCCCCGTCGCCAGCCATTGCGCCCCGATCGAGCCCTTCCCCCACAGGTTCCAGTGCTTGTAGAGCGTGATGGGCTTGGTGGCGGTATATTGCATATAGACTTCCAGGTGGTCCTGCAGGTTCGCCCCCACCCCGGGCCGGTCCGCCCGGACCGCGATGCCGTGCTCGGCCAGATGCTCGGCCGGCCCGATGCCCGACAGCATCAGCAGCTTCGGCGTATTGATCGAGCTGGCCGAAAGGATCACCTCATGTTTCGCGCGGAATACATTGACCCCGCGGCTATTTTTGACTTCCACTCCTACGGCGCGGCCATCCTCGAAGACCACGCGCTGCGCCAGTCCCCGCCGCAGCCGCAGCTGGCCGGTTTCCTGCGCCGGACGCAGATAGGCATTGGCGGCCGACCAGCGCCGGCCTTCCCAGATCGTCGCCTCCATGGCGCCGAAACCCTCCTGCCGGGCGCCGTTGTAATCCTCCGTCGTCGGATAGCCGGCCTCGCGCCCGGCCCGGATGAAGGCGTTGAACAGCGGATTCTTGCGCGAGCCGCGCGTCACATGCAGCGGCCCCTCGGTGCCGCGATAGTCGCTGACCGCGCCATGCGAGCTTTCCATGCGCTTGAAATAGGGCAGCACGTCGGCATAGGCCCAGCCGCCGGCGCCGCTTTCGGCCCAGAAGTCGAAATCCCGGGCATGGCCGCGCACGAACACCATGCCGTTGATCGAGGACGAGCCGCCGACCACCTTGCCGCGCGGCGTGACCAGCCGGCGCCCGCCCAGATGCGGCTCGGGCTCGGACGAAAACCCCCAGTCATAGCGGCGCATGTTCATCGGATAGCTCAGCGCCGCCGGCATCTGGATGAAGGGCCCGACATCGCTGCCGCCATATTCGATGATGTCCACCCGCTTGCCGGCCATCACCAGCCGGTAAGCCAGCGCGCAACCGGCCGAGCCGGCTCCGACGATCACATAATCCGGGATCACGCCTGCCTCCCCTGCACCGCCGCCGCGGCTCTTTCCGTTTTCCAAATACCCATGCCCACCGCGCCAGGGGCGCGACGCCGATCAATAGGGCGCATCGACGCCTCCCATGCCGACATAGACCGATTTCAGCTGCGAATAATGCTCGATGGCAGCGGCCGAGTTCTCGCGCCCGATCCCCGACAGCTTGACGCCGCCGAAGGGCGCCTCGACCGGGGTCAGGTTATAGGCGTTGATCCAGGTGGTGCCCGCCTGCAGGGCCGCCGCGACCCGGTGGCCGCGCGCCAGGTCGCGGGTGAACACCCCCGCCGCCAGCCCATAGGGCGAGGCATTGGCGCGCCCGACCACTTCGTCCTCCGAGGAAAAGCCCAGCACCGACATCACCGGGCCGAAGATCTCCTCGCGCACGATCCACATGTCGTCCGAGGCATCGGCAAACACGGTCGGCGGGACGAATGCACCCTCGCCCGGCCCGCCGCAGACCAGCCGCGCGCCCTCGTCGCGGCCGCGCGCGATGGCGGCACGGATCTTCGCCGCCTGGCCCGGGCTGACGATGGGGCCGTGCTGGGTCTCCTCGTCCAGCGGATCGCCGATCCTGACCCCGGCCACCCGCTCGGCCAGCCGGTCGAGGAACTCGGGCAGGATGCCGTTCTGCACGAAGACCCGGGTGCCGTTCGAGCAGATCTGGCCCGAGGAATAGAAATTCGCCAGCACCGCCGCACCGACCGCATCGTCCAGCGAGGCGTCGTCAAAGACGATCAGCGGCGACTTGCCGCCCAGCTCCATGGTGACATGGCGCATGCCCTCGGCCGCGCTCGCATAGACCCTCTGCCCGGTCGCGACCGAGCCGGTCAGCGAAACCTTGGCCACGCGCGGGTCCGTCACCAGCGCCGCGCCGATCTCGCCGCCCCCCTGCACCACGTTGAAGATGCCCGGCGGCAGCCCCGCCTCGGCCAGGATCTCGGCCAGTTTCAGCGCGCCCAGCGGCGTTTCCTCGCTGGGCTTGAAGACCATGGCATTGCCCATGGCCAGCGCCGGCGCCGCCTTCCAGCAGGCAATCTGGCTGGGATAGTTCCAGGCGCCGATGCCGACGCAGACCCCCAGCGCCTCGCGGATCGTATAGACGAAATCGCCGCCCAGCGGGATCATCTGCCCGGTGACGGTGGGCGCGAGCCCGCCGAAATATTCCAGCGCATCGGCGCCCGAGGGCCAGTCGGCCACCCGCGTCTCCTGGATCGGCTTGCCGGTATCCAGCGTCTCCAGCCGCGCCAGTTCCTCGGCCCGCTCGCGGATGATCTGCGCCGCGCGAATCAGCACCCGGCCGCGCTCGACCGGACGGGCGGCGGCCCATGCCGGCTGGGCGGCGGCCGCGGCGGCGGTGGCGCGGGCGACCTGGTCGCGATTCGCCTCGCGCAGCAGCGCGATCACCTCGCCGGTATAGGGATAATGCACGGGCAGCGCCGCGCCCTCGCCCTCGACGAAGCCACCGTCGATGTAAAGGCTCGCCTGCGATTGCGCATCATGGCTCATGGCAGCACCTTCTCCAGATAATCCAGCGTCGTGCGTTCGGCGGCGGCCGCATCGGCCTCGTTGGACAGCGCCGCGCGCAGGTAAAGCCCGTCGATCAGTGCCCCCAGCGTGCGGGCGATCCGCTCGGCCCCGGCACCCGCCAGGGGGCGCAGCGCCACCAGCAGGTTCGAGGAGAGCCGGCGGTGATAGACGCGCAAAAGACGCGCCGCCTCGGGCTCGACCAGCGCCAGGGCATAGAAGTTCAGCCAGGCGGCGATGGTCTCGCGCTCGAAGTTCGCGCTGTCGAAACTGGCGCCGACGATGGCACGCAGCCGGTCCTGCGGCGTCCCGGCCCCCCGCAGCGCCGTGCGGGTCGAGGTGCCGTATTGCGTCAGGATATGCCGCATGGCTGCCAGGAAGATCCGCTCCTTGGAGCCGAAATAGTGATGCGCCAAGGCCGAGGACATGCCCGCCTCGCGCGCGATCTGCGCCACGGTCACGTCCAGCGAGCCCGCCCGCCCCACTGTGGCAATCGCGGCGTTGATCAGCGCCGCTTTTCGGATAGGTTCAGCGCCAAGCTTGGGCATGACAGGATACCATTGTGCAGTTTCGTTCGAAAATTCGCGCAAGAGACCCGTATCTGACAGATCTTTGATTGACTCGTCAATCAATAAAAGCCTTAATCGACTCACCAGTCAACAAACCAGGGAGATAAAGATGACTTTTCGTCGCACCACCGCCGCTCTTGCCGCCGGGCTGGTCGCCTCGCTCGCCACGGCTGGCATCGCTGCGGCAGAAGAGCCGATGGAGTGCCGCAAGGTCGTCTTCTCGGATGTCGGCTGGAGCGATATCAGCGCCACCACGGCGCTGGCCTCGACCGTGCTCCAGGCCCTCGGCTACCAGACCGAGACCAAGATCCTGTCGGTGCCGGTGACCTATACCGCCATGTCGACCGACGACGTGGACGTGTTCCTGGGCAACTGGATGCCGACGATGGAGGCCGATATCGCCCCCTATCGCGAGGCGGGCACGGTCGAGATCGTGCGCACGAACCTGACCGGGGCGAAATACACGCTGGCGACGAACCAGGCCGGCGCCGATCTGGGCATCGACGATTTCGGCAAGATCGCCCAGCACAAGGACGCGCTGGCCGGCAAGATCTACGGCATCGAGCCGGGCAATGACGGCAACCGCCTGCTGCTGGACATGGTGGCCGACAACAAGTTCGACCTGGGCACCTTCGAGGTCGTCGAAAGCAGCGAACAGGGCATGCTGGCGCAGGTCGCCCGTGCCGACGCCGCCGGCAAGCCGGTGATCTTCCTGGGCTGGGAGCCGCATCCGATGAACAGCCAGTTCCAGATGACCTACCTGTCCGGCGGCGACGAGGTCTTCGGCCCCGACTTCGGCGGCGCGCGGGTCGATACCAACACCCGCGCCGGCTATGTCGAGGCCTGCCCGAACGTCGGCAAGTTCCTGCAGAACCTGGAATTCACCCTGCCCATGGAAAACGAGGTCATGGGCCTGATCCTGAACGACGGCGAGCAGCCCGCCGATGCGGCGCTGAAATGGCTGAAGGCCAACCCGGACGCGGCAAAACCCTGGATCGCGGGCGTGACCGCTGCCGATGGCAGCGATGCGCAGGCGGCCCTGGACACGGTGCTGTCCAAGTGAGGTCCGGCGGGCGGGATGCAGCCTCCTGCCCGCGCGCCTTGCTCATCGGGCATTTTCCTCTACCCTAGCCGGGACATCGCCTCCGGGCCGTGCCGCCATGATCCCGTGGCGCATGCCGGTCCCCGGACGCCCGAATGTCCCGCATGGCAGAAAGAAAGGGACGCATGGACCAACTGACTGCACTTCTGACCGATACCAAGATCCCGGTGGGCCGCACCGCCAAGGCGATCTTCGACTGGCTGAACGCCAATGCCGCGGTCGTCTTCAACTTCATCTCGAAGATGATGGACGGGCTGATCGGCGGCATCCTGAAGATGCTGGTGTTCCCCCATCCGCTGGTCTTCACCCTGCTGGCCGTGGCATTGACCTGGGCGCTGCAACGCAGCTGGAAGACCTGCCTGCTGGTCGCGCTGGGCTTTCTGTTCATCCTCAACCAGGGCTATTGGGACGCGACGATGCAATCGCTGACGCTGGTGCTGTCGGCCTGCGTGGTCTGCATGGCGATCGGCGTGCCGCTGGGCATCGCCGCCGCGCACCGGCCCCGGCTCTATGCCTGGATGCGGCCGGTGCTGGACCTGATGCAGACGCTGCCGACCTTCGTCTACCTGATCCCGGCCATCGTGTTCTTCGGCATCGGCATGGTGCCCGGCCTGATCGCCACGGTGATCTTCGTGCTGCCGGCGCCGATCCGGCTGACGCATCTGGGCATCAGCTCGACCCCCAAGGCGCTGGTCGAGGCCGCCATCGCCTTCGGCGCCACGCCGCGCCAGCTGCTGTGGAAGGTCGAGCTGCCCTCGGCCACCTCGCAGATCATGGCGGGGCTGAACCAGACCATCATGCTGTCGCTGTCCATGGTCGTCATTGCGGCGCTGGTTGGCGCCTCGGGGCTGGGCGTGCCGGTGGTCCGGGCGCTCAACAGCGTGAACACGGCGCTGGGTTTCGAAAGCGGCTTCATCATCGTGGTGGTCGCCATCATGCTGGACCGGATGCTGCGGGTAAGGGGGCGCGATGAGTGAACGCATGCAAGCCGCACATAATGCGGTCGAATTCGACAATGTGAACATCGTGTTCGGCGACGCGCCCAATGCCGCGCTGCCGCTGATGGACCAAGGGCTGGAACGCGGCCCGATCAAGGCCGAGACCGGACAGGTGCTGGGCGTTCACAATTGCTCGCTGACCGTGCGCGAGGGCGAGATCCTGGTGCTGATGGGCCTGTCCGGCTCGGGCAAGTCCACGCTTCTGCGGGCGGTGAACGGGCTCAACGCCGTCTGCCGCGGCGAGGTGCGGATCTGGGACGGCGACCGCATGGCCTCGGTCACGAAAGCCTCGGGCGCCGAGTTGCGGCGACTCAGGCGCGAATGCATCGCCATGGTCTTCCAGCAATTCGGCCTGCTTCCCTGGCGCTCGGTACGCGAGAACGTGGGGCTGGGGCTGGAACTTGCCGGCATCCCCGCGGCCGAGCGGCGCAAGCGCGTCGATGCCCAGCTCGCCACCGTCGGCCTGGCCGAATGGGCCGAGCGCAAGGTGGGCGACCTTTCGGGCGGCATGCAGCAGCGCGTCGGCCTGGCACGCGCCTTCGCCACCGAGGCGCCGATCCTGCTGATGGACGAGCCCTTCTCGGCGCTGGACCCGCTGATCCGCAACCGGCTCCAGGACGAGTTGCTGGAATTGCAGCAGCGGTTCCGCCGCACCATCATCTTCGTCAGCCACGACCTCGACGAGGCGTTCCGCATCGGCAACCGCATCGCGCTGATGGAGGGCGGCCGCATCGTGCAGGTCGGCACCGCGCGCGAGATCATCGCCAATCCGGTCAACGCCTATGTCGAGGATTTCGTGGCCCACATGAACCCGCTGGCGGTGCTGACCGCCGAGGACATGGCCGAGCCGGGCGAAGCGGCGGGCGAGCCCATCGACCCCGAAACCCCGGTGCGCGAGGTCATCCAGATCATGACCGAGGCGGATGCCGAGATGCTGCCCCTGCAAGGCGGACGGCGGGTGACGCGGCAGGGCATCATGACGCGCCTGGTCGCGCAA
Source organism: Paracoccus sp. SSJ (assembly GCF_030234105.1). Taxonomy (NCBI): domain Bacteria; kingdom Pseudomonadati; phylum Pseudomonadota; class Alphaproteobacteria; order Rhodobacterales; family Paracoccaceae; genus Paracoccus; species Paracoccus sp. SSJ. The sequence goes on from NZ_JASSPE010000002.1 coordinate 217,478, forward strand.
CGCAGCCAGGGCGGCGGCGCCGTCGAGCACTAGGCCCGGACGGGCGCGGCCGGGTCAGCTTTCCCGGGTCGCGCCCACCGGCGGCGTGATCGTCTGGCGCCGCAGCCTCGCCTCGCGCCAGGTGATGTAGCTGATGGCCCCGATCATGATCGCGCCGCCCACCAGCACCCACAGGTCGACCGGCTCGGCAAAGACCAGCGCGCCCAGCAGGCTGGCCCAGATCAGCTGCAGGAAGGTGACCGGCTGCGTCACCGTCAGGGGCGCGGCGACAAAGGCCCGCGTCATGGCGTAATGGCCCGCGGTGGCGAAAAGCGCCGTGCAGGCCAGCACCGCATATTGCAGGGGCGTCGGCGGCACCCAGACCAGCGCCGCGATGGGGGACAGCCCGATGCAGACCGTCAGCGACATCATCGCCACCACCACCGTGGCCGGCACCAGTTCGGACAGCCGCTTCGCCACCAGGTAGGACATCCCGAAGATCACCGAGGCGCCCAATTGCGCGACATGCCCCGGCTCCAGCACCCGGATGCCGGGGCGCAGCACGATCATCGCGCCCGCCAGCGCCACGGCGATGGCCAGCGCCCGCCGCCACGAGATCCGCTCCCCCATCAGCAGCGTCGCGCCCAGCGTGACCACGATCGGGTTGAGATAGCCGATGGCGGTGACCTCGGCCACGGTAATGCGCGCCATGGCATAGAACCACAGGATCACCGCCAGCACATGCAGCCCGCCGCGCAGCACGAAAAGCGCCCAGATGCGCGGCGCGAATCCCCGCCGCAAGGCCGGCCCCAGCGCCGGGACCAGGAACAGCAAGCCGAAGGCAAAGCGGATGAAGGCGCCCTCGGCCGCCGGCAGCGCCTGCCCCAGCCAGCGCACCGTGCCGTTGACGCCGACAAAGCACAGTCCCGCCGCCAGCATCCACAGGATGCCCGGCAGGTCGTTGCGAAGGATGGGAGTGGCCCTGCTCATGCCGCCAGCCATGCCCTGTCCGCCGGGGCAGCGCAAGGCTCAGCCGTTCAGCACCAGCCCCAGCGCGATCGACCACATGACCAACCCCACCAGCCCGTCCAGCACCCGCCACGCCACGGGCCGCGCGAACAGCGGCGACAGCCAGCGCGCGCCGTAACCCAGCGCAAAGAAGAACAGCACCGAGGCCGAGACCGCGCCGGCGACGAAGCCCGGCTTGTTCTCCCACCCCGCGGAGATCGAGCCGATCAGCACCACCGTGTCCAGCCAGACATGCGGGTTGAGCCAGGTCAGCCCGGCCAGCACCGCCAGCGTCGCACCAAGCCCCGCCGCATTGCCCGCCCCGGCCCGCAGGCTCTCACCGCCCCTCCAGGCGGCACGAAAGGCGCGCGCGCCATAGGCCAGCAGAAAGACCGCGCCGCCCCAGCGCATCGCCGCCAGGAACCAGGGCGCGCCGGCGGCGATGGCCCCTGCACCCAGCACCCCCGCGGTGATCAGAACGGCATCCGAGATCGCGCAAAAGGCGCAGGTCGCCAGCACATGCCGGCGCATGAGCCCCTGTTTCAGCACGAATGCGTTCTGCGCCCCGATGGCGACGATCAGCGACAGGGCGGTGCCAAGGCCGGCGAAATAGGCATGCATGCGGCTCTCCTTTGCGCCGTCTTGCCCGCGCGACACCGTTCAGGCAAATTCAAAATCATTACACTGATTAAGGTTGCCTTAATGCTCGACTACGCCGCCCTCGCCGCCCTGTCCGAAATCATCCGCCGCGGCAGTTTCGAGGCGGCGGCCGCGGCGCTCGGCGTCACCCCCTCGGCCGTGTCGCAACGCATCAAGGGGCTGGAGGAGCGGCTGGGCCAGGTGCTGATCCATCGCGGCCCGCCCGCCAGCGGCACCGAGACCGGGCTGCGGCTGATGCAGCATCTCGACCAGGTGCGACTGCTGGAAACCACGCTCGCCGCCAGCCTGCGCCCCACGGGCGGGCCGGCGGTGCTGCGGTTGGCGGTCAATGCCGACAGCCTGGCGACCTGGTTCCCTCCGGTGATGACGGCGCTGCCGGTGCTCTACGACCTGGTGGTGGACGACCAGGACCATGCCCGGGACTGGCTGCGCCAAGGCCAGGTCTCGGCCGCGATCAGCTCGGACCCAGACCCGGTGCCGGGCTGCGATGCGCTGCCGCTGGGCGCGATGCGCTATCTGGCGCTGGCCACCCCGGATTTCCTCGCCCGGCATTTCCCGGACGGCGTGACCGAAGCCGGCCTGCGCGCCGCCCCTGCGATCACCTTCAACGCCAAGGACGCGCTGCAATCCCGCTGGGCGCAAAAGGCCACCGGCAGGCGCCTGCACCTGCCCGGCCACCTGATCCCGGCCTCGGAACCCTTTGCCCGCGCGGTCGAACTCGGTCTCGGCTGGGGCATGATCCCCGAGAGCATGGCCGCCCCGGCCCTGCACCAGGGCCGCCTGCAACCGCTGGTCCCCGACCTGCCGCTGGACGTTGCGCTGCATTGGCATGTGCAGCGCGCCATGGCCCCTGCCCTCGCCCCCCTGACCGCCGCCATAAGAAAAAGGGCCGCAGCAGAACTGCGACCCTGAACTTTCCGTTTCCCAAATACCCCCGCCGGAGGCGGAAACTCAAAGCTGCGCGGCCACTTCCTCGGGAATGTCGAAATTCCCGGTGACGTTCTGCACGTCGTCATCCTCTTCCAGCGCGTCGATCAGCTTCATCAGCTTCGTGGCCGTCTCCAGGTCGATCTCGGTCGGCGCCTGCGGCTTCCAGATCAGCTTGGCATGTTCGGATTCGCCCAAGGACGCCTCCAGCGCGGTCGAAACCTCGGCCAGGTCGGTGTCCGCGGTATAGATCCAGTGCCCGTCCTCGTCGCTTTCGACATCCTCGGCCCCGGCCTCGATCGCGGCCATCATCACCGTGTCGGCATCGCCGGCATCCGGCTTGTAGAGGATCTCGCCCTTGCGGTCGAACATGAAGCTGACCGAGCCGGTCTGGCCCAGGTCGCCGCCGTATTTGGTGAAATAGCTGCGCACGTTGGACGCCGTGCGGTTGCGGTTGTCGGTCATCGCCTCGACGATGATGGCGATGCCGTTCGGACCGTAGCCCTCGTAACGGATCTCGTCATAGTTCTCGGCATCGCCGCCCTGCGATTTCTTGATGGCGCGGTCGATCACGTCCTTCGGCATCGAGTTCGACTTGGCTTCCTTTACCGCAAGGCGAAGGCGCGGGTTCTTTTCGGGGTCAGGGTCGCCCATCTTGGCGGCGACGGTGATTTCTTTGGCCAGTTTCGAAAACAGCTTCGAGCGCAGCTTGTCCTGCTTGCCCTTGCGATGCTGGATATTGGCCCATTTGGAATGGCCTGCCATGGTATTTCCCGGAATTTGGATATGTGCTGCGGCTTTTAGTCAGCCAGGGCCGGGGCCGCAAGCTTTACGCCCGATTCTTGACGATCTCGGCCAGCACGAAAAGCCGCAAGGCAGTGGCCAGCCCCACCTCGGGCGGACGGGCGGCGTCGATCTCGGCGATCAGGGTCGCGGTGGTGCGGCCCCCTGCCCGGGCCAACTCGCGCAACTCGCGCCAGAATGCATCCTCGAGGCTGACCGAGGTCCGGTGCCCGCCGATGGTGACCGAGCGCTTGATGGGCGCCGACATCGGCGGCAGCGGCAGGGGCAGGGGCAAAGGCCCCGCGGCAGGTGGATCATTCGTCGCCATTCTCGGGATCCTCGCGGCGATGCTGGTCCAGATGGCGGGCGGCACGCGCGGCGGCGTCCTTCTCGGCGAGCTTCTGGGATTTGTTGCGGCCGAACTTCGCCGCATTCTCGTCGCCCTGCTTGCGGGCGGCATCGCGGGCGGCGGTCTTGCGCGCCGCCCGCAGGTTTATGACCTTGCCTGATCCGGCTCCGGCCATGCTCAGTCTTCCGGGCCGATCATCTGCTCGGGGCGAACGATGCGATCGAAGGTCTCGCCATCGACAAAGCCCAGCGCGATCGCTTCCTCGCGCAGCGTGGTGCCGTTCTTGTGCGCGGTCTTGGCCACCTTGGTCGCGTTGTCATAGCCGATGGTCGGCGCCAGCGCCGTCACCAGCATCAGCGATTCCTTCATCAGCTTGTCGATGCGCGGAATGTTCGCCTGGGTGCCCACGACCATGTTGTCGGTGAACGAACCCGCCGCGTCGCCCAGAAGCTGCATGGATTGCAGCACGTTGTAGGACATCATCGGGTTATAGACGTTCAGCTCGAAATGGCCCTGCGAGCCGGCGAAGCCGACGGCGGCATCGTTGCCCATGACATGGGCGCAGACCATGGTCAGCGCCTCGGCCTGGGTAGGGTTCACTTTGCCCGGCATGATCGACGAGCCCGGCTCGTTCTCGGGCAGGATCAACTCGCCCAGGCCCGAGCGCGGACCCGAACCCAACAGGCGCATGTCGTTGGCGATCTTGAAGAGCGAGGCGGCGACGGTCTTCAGCGCGCCCGAGAACATCACCATCGCATCATGCGCGGCCAGCGCCTCGAACTTGTTGGGCGCGGTGACGAAGGGCAGGCCGGTGATCTCGGCGATCTTGGCCGCGATGGCCGTGTCCCAGCCCTTCCTGGTGTTCAGCCCGGTGCCGACCGCCGTGCCGCCCTGCGCGAGTTCATAGATGTCGCCAAGCGCCAGCTTGACCCGCTCGATGCCTTTGGCGACCTGATGGGCATAGCCGCCGAATTCCTGGCCCAGCGTCAGCGGCGTCGCGTCCTGGGTATGGGTGCGGCCGATCTTGATGATGTCCTTGAATTCCTCGGACTTCGCGACCAGCGCCTTGTGCAGCTTTTCCAGCCCCGGCAGCAGCACGTCGCGCGCCTGCATGGCGATGGCGACATGCATCGCGGTCGGGAAGGTGTCGTTCGACGACTGGCCCATGTTCACATGGTCGTTCGGATGGACCGGCGTCTTCGAGCCCATCTCGCCGCCCAGGATCTCGATGGCGCGGTTCGAGATCACCTCGTTGGCGTTCATGTTCGACTGCGTGCCCGAGCCGGTCTGCCAGACCACCAGCGGGAAGTTGTCGTCGAACCTGCCCGCGACGACCTCCGAGGCCGCCTGCACCATGGCCTTGCCGATGGCCGGGTCCAGCTTGCCCGCGGCCATGTTCACCTCGGCCGCGGCCTGCTTGATCGCGCCCAGCGCGCGGATGATCGGCACGGGCTGCCGCTCCCAGCCGATCGGGAAGTTCTGGATCGAGCGCTGGGTCTGGGCGCCCCAATACTTGTCGGCGGGCACCTCCAGCGGGCCGAAGCTGTCGGTCTCGGTGCGGGTGGTCTTGGTCATGGCGTGCTCCCTCACGGTGTCGTGGGGGTTCTAGGCCCGATGGCGGGGATTCGCAATCGGCATGCCGTGGTATGCCATGCGCTAACAGTGCGTCATTTGCGCCATTTGTCCAGACTGACCACCTCGGCGCTGCCCTTGGGGCCGTCCTCGCCCGGCTCCTGGGGCTCGTCCTCCTCCTCTTCGGGCTCGTCCTCGTCTTCCTCGTGGTTCTCGAAGCGCAGCCCGAACTCGACCGACGGGTCCACGAAGGTGCGCAGCGCATCGAAGGGGATATAGAGCGGCTCGGGAGAATTGCCGAAATTCAGCGTGATGTGAAAGCCTTCGGGCGTGACCGAGAGATTCTCGAACCAATGCTGGATGACGATGGTCATTTCCTCGGGATAGCGCTCGCGCAGCCAATCGGCCATCTCGACATCCGAATCGCGGGTGTCGAAGGTGATGAAGAAATGGTGTTCGCCCGGCAGCCCCTCTTCGGCCACCGTCTCCAGCACCTCCGCGATCAGCCGCTGCATGGCCCGGTGCATCATTCCGCCGTAATCTATTCCGCGTGCCATGGCGTCCTCCGTCGTGTTGGGGGCCAGCATAGGGAAATGAAGCGGCTTGAAAAGCCCCTAGCGCCGCCTGGAAGCACGACCGGCAGCCGGCTTCTTCGTTCCCCAAATACTCAAAAAACCGCGCCACAGGCGCGGCTGCAAAGCCGTAATGATCATGGGGAAAGATGGCGCGGTTGACGGGGCTCGAACCCGCGACCCCCGGCGTGACAGGCCGGTACTCTAACCAACTGAGCTACAACCGCGCATCTTTTCGGCGATATATGGTGGTGGTGGCGCGGTTGACGGGGCTCGAACCCGCGACCCCCGGCGTGACAGGCCGGTACTCTAACCAACTGAGCTACAACCGCGCAGACCACTTCCCCGGATCGCCGTCCGGGGTGCGAGGGGGTTTACGCATGGCGGCGGATGGCGTCAAGGCCGATCTTGCGCAAAAAACGCAAGGGCGCCCCGAAAGGCGCCCCCGTCCGGTCCGGCAATGGCCGGAAACCTTATTTCCGCACGGTCTTTTCGTCGAAATCCGGCAGGGCCTCCAGTTCGGCCTTGGTGTAGTTCGTGGCAAAGAACGTGTCGTTGCCGACGGTCACCAGGTGGATGGCATCCACGCCCAGCAGCACCTTCTTGGCGCCGATGCCCAGGAAGCCGCCGATATCGGCGACATAGCCGACGACCTGGCCCGAATCATCCAGCACGATGTCGTTCACCTTGGCGATGTCCTGCCATTCGGCCGGACGCTCCTCGACCGCGGGATCGACCCATTCGGTGGTCGAGGGCTGGTTGGTGGTCCAGATGCGGCGGCTGGTCAGCCAGCTCGACAGCACGCCCGGCTCGGCCTCGGAGATCGCCGGCGGGTTGACGTCGGGCGGCGTGACCGGCGCCTCGGCGGCAGCATCCGCGGCGGCATCGGCAGCGTCGCCTGCCGCATCAGCGGCATCCTCGGCCGCGCCGGCAGCATCCTCGGCAGCGCCCTCGGCCGCTTCGGGCACCGCATCGCCTGCGGGCGCATCGGGGGCGACGCCCATCTCGGCGGCAGCGCCGGCGGCGTCGTTGGCGGCATCGCTGGCCGCATCGGCAGCGTCACCGGCGGCATCGGCCGCGGCGGCGCCGGCTTCCTCGGCAGCCTGGTCGGCGGCCTGTTCCGCCTGATCGGCAGCCTGCTCGGCCTGGTCGGCGGCAGTTTCGGCCGCGGTGGCGGCATCCTCGACCTGTTCGGCCGGAATCTCGGGCGGCGGGGTGGTTTCGGTCTGGGCAAGGACGGGGCTGGCCAGGGCCAGCGTGGTGGCGGCGATGACAAGAGGTTTCATGGACGGTGTCCTTTCCGGTTGTCGTTGTCACGGACGGCGCGATGCCGTCATATGTCCGTCCAACGCCCCTTTCCGCGGCATCGTTCCCATGAAACGGCGTCGAAACAATCACAAGGCGGAAATCCGCCCGTGATCCGGCCGGCTTGGGCCCCGTGCCTGCACTCCGTCTCAGCGCCCCTGTTTCAGCGCCGCGGCGGATGGCTGATCCGCCCGCCGCAGACCGGCCCCGGCGCGCCGGTGGTGCCCGGCCCCGAGGTCGGCAAGCCGCGCAGCACCCGCACCGCCAGCCAGCCGAAAGCCTGCGCCTCGAGCATGTCGCCGTCGAGCCCCGCCTCCTCGACCGGCGCGACACGGGCGGGCAGGCGCTGTGCCAGCGCCGCCATCATCGCGGCATTGTGACGGCCGCCGCCGCAGACCAGGATCAGCTGCGGCGACCGCTGCAACAGCGCAACCCCCGCCGCCACCGCCGCCGCCGCCGCATGGGTCAGCGTCGCCGCCGCATCCTCATCCGAAAGCCCCGCAACCTCGGCCGCAAGGTCGGGGAACGCATCGCGGTCCAGCGATTTCGGCAAGGGCCGGGCGAAATGCGGATGGCGCAGGAAGCGGGCGATGACGCCTTCGTCCGGGCTGCCTTGCAGGGCGAGCCGCCCGCCCTCGTCCCGCGCCGCGCCGCGCCGGGCGCGCATCAGGTCGTTCAGGGGCGCATTGGCCGGGCCGGTGTCGAAGGCGATGCAGGCGCCCGGCGCCTCGGGCGCCCCCGCGGTCGGATCGACCCAGGTCAGGTTGCCCACGCCGCCCAGGTTCAGGAAGGCGACCGGGGCGCGCGGCAAAAGCCCCTGCCCCATCGCCCATTCCGCGCAGGCCCAGTGGAAGAAGGGCGCAAGCGGCGCGCCCTCGCCGCCCTGCCGCACGTCCTCGGAGCGGAAATCCCAGACCACCGGCCGGTCCAGCTTGCGCGCCAGCGCGGCACCGTCACCCGCCTGATGCGTGCCGCGCCCCGCAGGGTCATGGGCCAGCGTCTGACCGTGATAGCCGACCAGCTCCGCCTCGGGGAAGCCCTCGGCCAGCGCGGCATGGGCGGCAACGGAAAGCCCGGCCGCCTCGGCCACGTCCGGTCCGCCCGGCCATTGCCCCAGCGCCGCGTGCAGCAGGCCCGATTCATTGCCGGAATAGGCACGATAGGCGCTGCGGCCGAAACCGGCGATCCGCGTCCCGTCGGTCTCGATCATCGCCGCGTCCACCCCGTCCAGCGAGGTGCCCGACATCATCCCCAGCGCCCGGATCATTCGCATGCTTTCCCTTCCGCCTTTCCCCCGGTATATCCGCGCCAGTCGAAAGGAAAAGCCCATGACCTACCGTGCCAAATCCGATTTCCTGAACGTGATGATCGAACGTGGCTACCTGGCGGACTGCACCGACATGCAGGCGCTGGACGAAGCCCTGACCCTTGGCCCGGTGACAGCATATATCGGCTATGACGCGACGGCGGCCAGCCTGCATGTCGGGCATCTTCTGAACATCATGATGCTGCGCTGGTTCCAGAAGACCGGCAACCGCCCGATCACGCTGATGGGCGGCGGCACCACCAAGGTCGGCGATCCCAGCTTCCGTTCCGAGGAGCGCCCGCTGCTGACCCCGGACAAGATCGACGAGAACATCGCCGGCATGAAGCAGGTCTTTGCCCGCTACCTCGATTACGGGGATCAGGGCGCGATGATGCTGAACAACGCCGAATGGCTGGACAGCCTGAACTACCTGGATTTCCTGCGCGACATCGGCCGGCATTTCAGCGTCAACCGGATGCTGTCCTTTGAATCGGTCAAGTCGCGGCTGGACCGCGAGCAGTCGCTGAGCTTCCTCGAATTCAACTACATGATCCTGCAAGCCTATGACTTCCTTGAGCTTTACCGGCGCTACGGCTGCCGGTTGCAGATGGGCGGCAGCGATCAATGGGGCAATATCGTCAACGGCATCGACCTGACCCGCCGGGTGCTGGATGCCGAGATCTGGGGCCTGACCTCGCCGCTGCTGACCACCTCGGACGGGCGCAAGATGGGCAAGTCGGCGGGCGGCGCGGTCTGGCTGAACGGCGCGATGCTGTCGCCCTATGAGTTCTGGCAGTTCTGGCGCAACACCACCGATGCCGATGTCGGCCGGTTCCTGAAGCTTTACACCGAGTTGCCGGTCGAGGAATGCGACCGCCTCGGCGCGCTTTCGGGGTCCGAGATCAACGCGGCCAAGATCATCCTGGCCAACGAGGTGACGACGCTCCTGCACGGCGCCGATGCCGCCGCGTCGGCCGAGGCCACCGCGCGCGAGGTCTTCGAGCAGGGCGGCGCCGGCGGCGACCTGGAGGTGGTGACCCTCAGTGCCGATGCGCTGGCTTCGGGGCTGACGGTGGTGCAGCTGCTGGCGCAGACCGGCATCACCGCTTCGGGGAAAGAGGCCAAGCGCCTGATCGCCGAGGGCGGTCTGCGGCTGAACAACGAAGCCGTGTCCGATCCGCAGCTTGCCGTCGATGCGGCGCTGATCGGCGACGGACTGAAGGTCTCGGTCGGCAAGAAGAAGCACCGGATGGTGCAACTGGGATAAGCAGGAAGGCCGGGGCGATCCCGGCCTTTTTCACCCAGCCTTTTTCACAACGCCGCCTGCCAGCCGCGCACCGCCTCCAGCGGCCAGAGCAGCATCAGCACGTTCAGCGCCAGCCCGTCGCGGATCAGCCAGGTCGTCAGCGCCTCGAACCCGATGACGATGGCGACCGAGGCCCAGACCGGCAGCCGCGCGGCCAGCACGAAGCCCAGCACCATCGCCAGGATGTCGGAGACCGAATTCAGCACGCTGTCGCCATAGTAATCCAGCGAGATGGTCACCGCACGGTAGCGCTCGATGATCGCGTCCGAGTTCTCGACGATCTCCCATGCGGATTCGACCAGCGTGGCGATGGCCAGCCGCCAGCCGAAGCTCAGCCGGGGCGCGACCAGCCACAGCGCGGCATAGAACAGCAGCCCATGGATGACATGCGAGGGCGTATACCAGTCCGCGATATGCTGCGAACTCTCGGAGCTCATCGTCTCGCCATGCCACAGCTTGACGCTGCCGCATGTGCAGATCGGCTCGCGACCGATCCAGAGCAGCCAGAGAGCCGCCAGGACAATGACAAGGAACGTGGCCCAATAGGGGGCGGATCGACGCGTGAACATGATGCGAGGTGAAATCATCTTTGCGCCGCACTGTCCATGACCTGCCTGCGCCCTAGCCGATCCGCTGCGCCGCCGCCATCACCCGGTCCAGCGATTGCAGGAAGCGCGCCCGCTCGGCCTTGCCGAAGCCCCCGCCCCGGCCCTGGTGGAACGGATCGGCGGCGCGGATGTCCTGCATCAGGTCGCGCGTCGCCAGCCGCGGGCCGATATTGGCCGGCGTCAGCACCTCGCCATCGGGCTGGACGACCTGCGCCCCCGCCTTCAGGCAGCGGTCGGCAAGCGGCAGATCGGTGGTGACCACCACGTCGCCCGGCCCGCAATGCGCCGCGATCCACTGGTCGGCCGCATCCGGCCCCTCGGGCACGATCACCAGCGAGACCAGCGGATTGGCCGGGGGCCGCAACCCGCCGTTGCAGACCAGCACCATCGGCAGCCGCAGCCGCGTGGCGACCCGCTCGGCCTCGGACTTGACGGGGCAGGCATCGGCATCGATGTAGAGCGTGGTCATGCGGAACTCCTTGATGAAAAAGCCCCGCGCGGGCGGGGCTTTCGCGACAGGGATCGGGCCGGGATCACTCCTCGACCGTCACCTTGACCATGTAATCCGGCTCGACCACCGCGCCATTGGCGGCCGGGTCGCCCTTCTTGATCGCGTTGAGCACGTCCCAGCCGTCGACCAGCTGGCCGACAACCGTGTATTGCCCGTCCAGGAAGGTCGCCGGCGCCAGGTCGATGAAGAACTGGCTGTTGGCGCTGTTGGGGTCCTGCGACCGCGCCATGCCCACGGTGCCGGCCTGGAAGCTGACATCGTTGAACTCGGCCCGAAGGTCCGGCATGTTCGAGCCGCCCATGCCCGCCCGCGCGGTATCGCCGCCGTGCTTGCCGAATTCGACATCGCCGGTCTGGGCCATGAAGCCGTCGATCACGCGGTGGAACACCACGCCGTCATAGGCACCGGATTTCGCCAGCGTCACCAGACGCTCGACATGGTTGGGCGCCTTGTCCTTGTAGAGGTCCAGCACGATCCGGCCCTTGGCCGCGCCCTTGGCGTCGGCCACCTCGATCACGAGGTTCGGGCCCGGACCGTCGGTGACGCCCGGCAGTCCCTCGGCCCAGGCGGCGCCGGCGGCCAGCACCAGCGCGGGAACCAGCAGCTTATTCCACATCGGCCGCCACCTTCACCGAGATCATCCGGTCGGGATTCGCCGGCGGCTCGCCGCGGGCGATCTTGTCGACATGCTCCATGCCCTCGATCACCCGGCCGTAGACGGTGTATTGGCCGTTCAGGAAATGGTTGTCCTTGAAGTTGATGAAGAACTGGCTGTTGGCCGAGTTCGGGTTCATCGAACGCGCCGCGCCCAGCGTGCCGCGGTCATGGGGCAGGCGCGAGAACTCGGCCGGCAGGTCCGGCAGGTCCGAGCCGCCGGTGCCGGCGCGGCCCGGGTTGTAGTTGTTTTCCATGTTGGCATGTTCCACGTCGCCGGTCTGGGCCATGAAGCCCTCGATCACGCGGTGGAAGGCCACGTTGTCGTATTTCCCGGCGCGGGCCAGTTCCTTCATGCGCTCGGCGTGCTTGGGCGCCACGTCGGGCAGCAGCTCGATCACCACCGGGCCGTCCTTCAGCTCGATGATGACCGTGTTCTCGGGATCCTTGATCTCGGCCATGGGGGTCTCCTTCTGATGGCTTGGGCAAAGGCATAAGCATTTCGCCCGGACCATACAACGCCCGCCGGCGCCGCGCGTTTCGCCGCAAGCCCGGGTCCGGCGCCGGTTGACGAAAATGTCATGATGCGGGAAAACCCGCCGGGGGACGTGTCAGCCCAACAGGAAAGGGACATGAGCATGGCGGATTTCAACACGATCGACGACCTGGATCTTGACGGCAAGGTGGTGCTTGTCCGCGTGGACGTGAACGTCCCGGTCGAAAACGGCCAGGTCACCGATGCCACGCGGATCGAAAAGATCGTGCCGACCGTCAAGGACATCCAGGGCCGGGGCGGCATCCCGGTGCTGCTGGCGCATTTCGACCGCCCCAAGGGAAAGCGCGTGGACGGCATGAGCCTGAAGGTCGTGCTGCCGGCGCTGGAAAAGGCGCTCGGCCAGCCGGTGAAGTTCTCGGACGAGGCCATCGGCGGCCCCGCCAAGCGCGCCGTGGCCGATCTGGCCAAGGGGGACGTGCTGCTGCTGGAGAACACCCGCTTCTATCCGGGGGAAGAGACGAATGACGCGACCTTCGCCGCTTCGCTGGCCGCGCTGGGGCAGGCCTATGTGAACGACGCCTTTTCGGCCGCGCACCGGGCGCACGCCTCGACCGAGGGGATCGCGCGGCTCCTGCCCGCCGCAGCCGGCCGGCTGATGGAGGCGGAACTGAAGGCGCTGGACGCCGCGCTCGGCAATCCGCAGCGCCCGGTCGTCGCCGTGGTCGGCGGCGCCAAGGTCTCGACCAAGCTCGACCTGCTCGGCAACCTGATCGAGAAGGTGGACCACCTGGTCATCGGCGGCGGCATGGCCAACACCTTCCTGGTCGCCCAGGACATCGAGGTCGGCAAATCGCTGGCCGAGCGCGACATGGCCGATACGGCGCGCGACATCCTGGCCAAGGCGGAAAAGACCGGCTGCACCATCCACCTGCCGGTGGACGTGGTGGTGGCGCGTGAATTCAAGGCCGGCGCCGACAGCGAGACGGTGGCGGCGGATGCCTGCCCGGCCGATGCGATGATCCTCGACGCCGGCCCCGCCACGGTGGCGAAGATCCGCGAGGTTTTCGAAAGCAGCCGCACGCTGATCTGGAACGGCCCGCTCGGCGCCTTCGAAATCCCGCCCTTCGACGCCGCGACCAATGCCGCGGCGCAAGAAGCCGCGCGGCTGACCCGCGAGGGCAAGCTGATCTCGGTCGCCGGCGGCGGCGATACGGTGGCGGCGCTGAACAAGGCCGGCGTCTCGGGCGACTTCACCTTCATCTCGACCGCTGGCGGCGCCTTTCTGGAATGGATGGAGGGCAAGGAACTGCCCGGCGTCGCGGCCTTGCAGAAACGCTGAAACCGCCCGCTGGCGGCGATGCGAAAGGGGCCTTCGCGGCCCCTTTTTGCATCGGCGAAAGCCCTTAGTGCTGCGCAGCCCATCGTCCGGCCAGGGCCGGCAACACGCAAGGCGATCCGCTGCGGATCGGTCTCGTGCGGCCTGGGCGCCGCGCTTCTGGGCGATCTTCGCGACCGCAGCCCGACCGTCACCACGGTCGTGCGACAGGGGACGCAGGCACGTCCCCTGCCAGATGCGGCGTCAATTCCCCTCTGCCGGCGCAGCTTCGCCTGTCGGCGTCGCGGGCGCGGTCACGGCGGGCGGCGCATTGCGCCCGACATCGCGCGAGTCGGTATCGAGGAACAGGATATAGAGAAAGGCCCCGATCGAGACCACGAAGGCCAGCCCCAGCACAAGGAAGAAGGGTCGGTTCTGGCGGATCTGTTCGGGAATGCCGGCAGGATCTTCGTTTGCCATGGGAATTTCCCCCAATTCTGACAGCGGAACAACGCCGAAAGGCCGCCACGGGTTCCGTTAGCGCAATCGCGATTGCCCTTGGCGGCGGGTCTGCTAAGCAGCCCGCATTCAGACATGGAGTTCCCGATGCAGATGACCGATACCGTCCGCAAGATCCTCGCCAATTACGAGGGCGAAGCGCCGGGTGTGAAGGCACAGCTGGCCCGCATGCTGATGACCGGCAAGCTGGCCGGCACCGGCAAGATGATCATCCTGCCCGTGGACCAGGGTTTCGAGCACGGCCCCGCGCGCAGCTTTGCGCCGAACCCCGCCGGCTACGACCCGCATTACCACTACCAGCTGGCCATCGACGCGGGGCTGAACGCCTATGCCGCGCCGCTGGGTATGATCGAGGCGGGCGCCGACACCTTCGCCGGCCAGATCCCGACGATCCTCAAGGTGAACTCGGCCAATTCGCTGATGTCGGACACGGCCGGCAAGAACCAGGCGATCACCGCCTCGGTCGACGACGCGCTGCGGCTGGGCTGCGCAGCCATCGGCTTCACCATCTATCCGGGCTCGGACATGGCGCTCGACATGATCGAGGAGATCGTCGAGATGCGCAAGGAAGCCGCCGCCAAGGGCGTGGCGACCGTGATCTGGTCCTATCCGCGCGGCGAGGCGATCAGCAAGGACGGCGAGACCGCCATCGACATCGCCGCCTATGCCGCCCAGATCGCGGCGCTGATCGGCGCGCATGTCATCAAGATCAAGCTCTCGACCGACCACCTGGAACTGGGCGAGGCGAAAAAGGTCTACGAGGCCAAGGGCATCGACATCTCGACCCAGGCCAAGCGCGTGGAGCATTGCATGCAGTCGGCCTTCAACGGCCGTCGCATCGTGGTGTTCTCGGGCGGTGCGGCCAAGGGCGCGGATGCGGTCTATGACGACGCGCGCGCCATCCGCGACGGCGGCGGCAACGGCTCGATCATCGGCCGCAACAGCTTCCAGCGCTCGCGCGAGGATGCACTGGAAATGCTGCAGAAACTGGTCGACATCTACCTGGGCAAGGCCTGATTGCCGTGGGGCTCTGCCCCACACCCCGGAGTATTTTTCGAACGGTGAAGGGGCGTCCGTTTCGGGGCGCCCTTTTCCTTTCGGGCAAGATTGCCTAGTCTCTCGCGCGACAGACAAAAGGATGGGTGCATGTCGTTTTTCTCGAAGCTGCGCGACCGGCTGACGCGATCCTCGTCCAAGATCGGCTCGGGGCTGGAGGATATCGTCTCGGAAGCCGCAGCCGATGAAAAGCCGGCCTCGCCCGCCCCCGCCGCATCTCAACCCGCAACCGAGCCGGAAGCACGCCCCGGCGTCCTGGGCCGGCTTCTGGGCCGCGCCCCGGCTGTCGCCGAACCGCGGCGCGAGCTTGACGATGCGATGCTGGAAGAGCTTGAGGAGATGCTGATCCAGGCCGACATGGGCGTCGAGACCGCATTGCGCGTCACCGCCAATATCGCCGAGGGCCGCATGGGCCGCCGCGTCTCGGCCACCGAGCTGAAAGAGCTGCTGGCCGATGAGATCGCCCGCATCATGACGCCGGTGGCGAAACCCCTGCCGCTTTACCCCAAGCGGCCGCAAGTGGTGCTGGTGGTGGGGGTGAACGGTTCGGGCAAGACCACGACCATCGGCAAGCTTGCCAGCCAGTTCAAGGCGGCCGGCAAGAAGGTGGTGATCGCCGCCGGCGACACCTTCCGCGCCGCAGCCGTCGAGCAATTGCAGGTCTGGGGCCAGCGCGCCGGGGTGCCGGTGATGACCGCTCCCGAGGGCAGCGACCCCGCCAGCCTTGCCTTCGACGCCATGACCAAGGCCGAGGCAGAGGGCGCCGACCTGTTGATGATCGACACCGCCGGCCGGTTGCAGAACCGCCAGGACCTGATGGAGGAACTGGCCAAGATCGTCCGCGTCATCCGCAAGAAGGACCCTTCGGCCCCGCACAACACCCTGCTGGTGCTGGACGCCACCACCGGCCAGAACGCGCTGAGCCAGGTCGAGATCTTCCGGAAGCTCGCCGATGTCTCGGGTCTTGTCATGACCAAGCTGGACGGGACGGCGCGCGGCGGGGTGCTGGTGGCGCTGGCCGACCGCTTCGGCCTGCCGATCCATGCCATCGGGGTGGGCGAGCAGATCGACGATCTCGACGCCTTCGACGCCCGCGATTTCGCCCGCGCCCTGGTCGGTCTCGGGGACTGAACCCGCCCCTTTTCCGTTTTCCAAATACCCATGCGGCCGCGCAGCCGGCGCGGCGTCACGGCTTGACGAGATGCACGTCCGTCTTGGTGTCCTCGGTCGGCGCGACATTGCCCGCCGGATCGGCCTGCATCTCGACCACATCCTGCGGCGGCGTGAAGGGCGCGGTCAGTTCGGCGGTCCCGGCCTTTTTGTCAAAGATGCAGACATAACGGTCCACCCCGCCATCGGCGAGCGTGGTAATGAGCAGCGCCGCACCATAGCTTTCCGAGCCGAAGGGGTTGATCTCGATGGCGGTCTCGCCCTCTTGCGGAGCGAGTGCGGCGCAGGCGGTCTCGACATCCTTGCGGAACTGTTCCCAGGCCTCCTCGGACGAGGCCAGCGCGGGGCTCGCGGACAAAAGCAGCATCAGGACGGCCAGGCGCATCGTCGTTCTCCATAGCGGTGCGAGGGCACAACGCCCCTGCCCCGCCTCGGGTTTCTAGAGCCCGATCCGCGCCACGAAATCGCGAACCTCGGTCTCGTCCCCGGCTGAAAGCGAGCGCAGGAGCGTCGCCTGCGAGCGCAGGATCGGCTCCTCGCCGATGATCTTGAGATGGTTCGCCCGCAGTGTCTCGCCGGATGAGGTGATGTCGGCGATTGCCTCGGCGGTCAGGTTGGCCACCGTCCCCTCGGTCGCACCCTGGCTGTCGACCAGTTGGTAATCCGCGACCTCCTCGGCCGAGAGCCAGGCCCGCACCAGCCGGTGGTATTTCGTGGCGATGCGCAGGCGAAAGCCGTGCTCGGCGCGGAAATCGCGGGCGATGGTGGCGAAATCGTCCAGGCTGTCGCAATCGCTCCAGCAGGCGGGCACGGCCAGGATCAGGTCGGCATGGCCGAAGCCCATCGGCGCCAGTTCCTCGACATGGCTGCGCCAGCCGGCCAGCTTCTCGCGGATCAGGTCGGTGCCGGTCACGCCCAGGTGGATGCGGCCGGCCATGAGTTCGCGCGGGATCTCGCCCGCCGAAAGCAGCACCAGTGCCACGTTCTCGGCCCCATCGACCCGGCCGGCATATTCGCGATCCGAGCCGGCGCGCGACAGCCGCACGCCGCGGGCGGCAAACCAGTCGAAGCACTGCTCCATCAGCCGCCCCTTGGACGGCACGCCCAGCCGGATCATGCTGCTTTCCCCAAGATCTGGCCCCCCAGCTCGTGGACCAGTCCCGGCCGGATGATGCCGCCCACCGCCGGGATCGAGCGGCCCTGCGCCTGCCCCAGCACCGCCGCCAGCGCATCGTAGCGCCCGCCCGAGGCGACCGGCGGCCAGTCCTCATGCCCCGCGGCGGCAAAACTGAAGGTCATGCCGTCGTAATATTCCATCGTATGGCGGCCATGGCTGGCGTCGAAATGGACGGCACCCACGTCGATGCCGCGCGCGGCCAGCGCCGCCAGGTTGCGCTCCAGCCGGTCAACGGCCTCGGCAATATCGGGGATCTCGGCCACCAGTTCGCGCAGCTGCCGCAGCGCCTCGGGTGCCGGGGCACTGATCGCGAACAACCGTTCCAGCCGCTCGACCCATTGCGGCGCCAGCGGCGCCTCGGCCGCATCGCTGCGCAGCCGGTCGATGCGGGCCTGCATCTCGGCGGGCGAGCGCAGCCCGGTCCAGGGCGCGCCGCTTTCGGGAAAGCTGCGCGCCTCGGCCGGCGTGGCAAAGCGCGCCAGCAGCCGGGCAAAGCGCCGGGGCCGCCAGATGTGATGCAAAAGCGCCGCGCGCCGCGCGCCCGACAGCGGCAGGGCGCGCACCGCATCCATCAGCAGGTCCATGTCGCCCATGCTGGCTTGCAGGTTCAAGGGCGCCAGGATGTCGTGGAACAGCGCAAAGACCTCGGCATCGGCCTCGGGGTCGCGGGCGAAAAGCTCGAAACCCGCCTGCAGGTATTCGTTGTCGCGCGGATGCTCGGGCCGGGTCTCGCCATGGTCCTGCTTGCGGAACACCTCGCCCAGATAGCAATAGCGCGCCGGCTCGGCGCCGTTCGCCATATGCATCTGCACCACCGGCACGGTGAAATCCGGGCGCAGCATCATCTCGCCGCGGATCGGGTCTTGGGTCACATAGGCGCGGGCGCGGATATCCTCGCCGTAGAGGTCCAGCAGCGTCTCGGCCTCCAGCAGGATGTCGGGCGCGACCTCCTGCGCTCCGGCGGCGCGAAAGGCGGCGAGGATCTGTTGGCCGATGGCCTGTTTCTCGCGCTTGCTCATCCCAGGATGCGCCGGACTTCCGCGACCAGGTCGGCGCGGGCCACCTCGGTCTGGGCGGGCTGGGCCTTCCATTCCTCGTGGCTGGCCTCGGCCGCGATCTTCGCGCCCAGGACCAGATCCTTGACCTGCACGACGCCGCGCGCCGCCTCGTCCCCGCCCTGGATGATGGCGACGGGGGCATTGCGCTTGTCGGCATATTTCAACTGGTTGCCGAAGTTCTTGGGATTGCCCAGATAGACCTCGGCCCGGATGTCGGCGGCGCGCAGTTCGGCGGCCATGGCCTGGTAATCGGCCATGCGCTCGCGATCCATGACGGTGACGACGACGGGGCCCTGTTCGGTCCCGCCCATCAGCCCCTTGGCGCGCAGGGCGGCCAGAAGCCGGTCGACACCGATGGAAACCCCGGTCGCGGGCACCTTCTGGCCGGTGAAGCGTTCCACCAGCCCGTCATAGCGCCCGCCGCCGGCGACCGAGCCGAACTGGCGCTTGCGGCCTTTGTCGTCGAGGATCTCGAAGGTCAGTTCGGCCTCGAATACCGGGCCGGTGTAATAGCCCAGGCCCCGCACGATGGAAGGGTCGACGATGGCGCGATCCTCGCCCACGCCCATGGCGGCGAGCATCTGGGCGATCTGCGCCAGTTCCTCGACGCCCTCGGCCCCGGTGGCCGAGGCGCCCACGGCAGCGCGCAGGTTTGCCAGCGTCCCGGCATTGTCCGCGCCTTTCGAGGTCAGGAAGGCCAACACCGGCTCGGCCTGTTCGGGGCTCAGGCCCACGCCCTCGATGAAGGCGCCGGAATCGTCCTTGCGGCCGGTGGTCAGCAATTGCCGCACGCCCTGCTCGCCGACCTTGTCGAACTTGTCGATGGTGCGCAGCACGTCGTCGGCGGGCTTGCCCTCGGCCACGCCCATGGATTCCAGGATGCCGTTCAGCACCTTGCGGTTGTTGATGCGGATCAGGTAGTCGCCGCGCCGGATGCCGGCATGCTCCAGCGCCGCAGCCAGCATGGCGCAGATCTCGGCATCCGCGGCGACCGAAGCCGAGCCCACGGTATCGGCATCGCATTGATAGAACTGGCGGAAGCGGCCGGGGCCGGGCTTTTCGTTGCGCCAGACCGGGCCCATGGCATAGCGGCGATAGGGCGACGGCAGGTCACCCCGGAACTGCGCGGCGACGCGCGCAAGCGGCGCGGTCAGGTCATAGCGCAGCGCCAGCCAGTCGCCGGCCCCGCCGCCGGGAACCTCTGCCTCTTGCCAGGCAAAGACGCCGGCATTGGGGCGGTCCACGTCGGGCAGGAACTTTCCCAGCGCCTCGACCGTTTCGACGGCACTGGTTTCAAGCGGCTCGAAGCCGTGGCGATGATAGATCTGGGCGATGCGGTCGAGCATCTGCTTGCGCTCGGTCACATCCGCGCCGAAATAGTCTCGGAACCCCTTGGGCGTCTCGGCCTTGGGACGGGGCTGTTTCTTCTGATCTTTCGCCATGGTTTGCCTCGGGCTTTTCCATGCGGCGGTCTAACGGATGGAGGATGGATGGACAAGCAGACGCAGGAACGGATCGAACGGCTGGAGGAAGCCGTGGCCTATCTGACGCGCACCGTCGAGGATCTGTCGGGCATCGTGGCCCGGCAGGAAGGCGAGATCGCGCGGCTGGCGCGGCATGTCGGCATGCTGATGGAGCGCGAGGCGGAACGCGAGGCCGAGGCGGGAACGGTTCCGCTGGCGGACCAGCGGCCGCCGCATTGGTAAGGGCCTGAGGGGCGCTGCCCCTCGCCCCCGTGCCGGGGGCTCACCCCGGAGTATTTGGGAACAGAGAAATCAGCGGCTGGCCGGCCCGAGGCGCGGGCCGGTCGGTGCCGGGGCTTGCGGCGCCGTCAGCGGCGGTTCCGAGACCCGGGCACGGGCATTCGGGGCGGTCGGCGGCGCGGCAGGCTTCGGAGCGGCCCGCATCGGCTGGCTGAAGGGGCCGCGCGCAGGTGCCTGGGCTTCGGGTTCCGGCTGGGGTTCGGTCGGGGCGACAGCCGGCTGCGGCTGCGATTGCGATTGCGATTGCGGCAGGGCGTCTTGCGGACGCTCGGGCTGCGCGAGCGCGCGGCGAAAGATCAGCAGGTTGTGATAGACCGTGGTCCGGCTGGTCAGGCCCGAGCGTTCCTCGGCCGGCAGGGTTTCGGCACGGACATATTCCCAGCCGTCGCGGGCCATCTGGTTCAGCGTGTCGGTCAGGGTGGCGGCGAAACGCTCGATCCCGCTGCGCGCGCCCCTGGTCTTTTCGCCGCGGGCCGGGGCGGGGATGACGGTGTATTCGTAGCTGCTCATGCGTGGGCCTTTCCCTTTACGGCGCAGGTTAGGCGAGATGGCCGGCCAAGGGAAGCGTTGCCGCTTGCCTTGGGCGGCGCCTTGCACCCTCCGCCCTGTCCTATCTGCGGGTGATGCCTTCTATGGGGCGCGGCGGGACCGGCTGCGTCACCAGTTCGCGGCGGCGCTTTTCGTAAAAGGCATTGCCGCCCGCGACGAGGACGTAATGCATGTTGTCATAGGAAAACCTGTGGCTGGCGGCATGGAAGAACATCGCGTTGCCGACGAGCGGATGGCGCTCGCCGCGCATGACTGCACGGGCGGCCTCGCGCACCTCCGGCATGGCCTGCGACTTCATCGGCCGCGACATGATGCCAGGCGCAAACTGGCCCTTCTGTCCCACCACGGCGCAGACCGAGTTCGGATATTGGCGCGACTGGACGCGGTTCATCACCACGCTGCCCACCGCGATCATGCCGTCGCGGCTGGAGCGGTGCGATTCGAAGAACATGGCACGTTCCATGCATTCCAGTTCCGAATGCCGGCGGCCGATCCCGCAGCCTGCCACGACCAGCAGGACGAGAAGGAGGGACAGCCCGGTCCCCCATGGCCTTGTGTTCAGGGTTCTCATTTTGCCTGTCCCGACTGCTCGTTGTTTAGGTGATGCTTAGCAACAGGCAGCCCACCGCATCAACCGCCATGTTCCGCATGGCGGTCCGCGGGACGGCGGCGACAGGCGGCAGGGCGCCGGGACTTACCGTCCCAGCTTCCTTGCCACCAGCTCGTTGACCGCCGCCGGGTTTGCCTTGCCGCCGGTGGCCTTGAGCACCTGGCCCACGAACCAGCCGGCGAGCTTGGGGTTCGCGCGCGCCTTTTCCACCTGAGCCGGGTTCGCGGCGATGATCTCGTCCACGGCCTTTTCGATGGCGCCGAGGTCGGTGACCTGCTTCATGCCGCGCGACTCGACGATCTCGGCCGGGTCGCCGCCTTCGGTCCACAGGATCTCGAACAGGTCCTTGGCGATCTTGCCCGAGATCGCGCCCGAGCCGATCAGGTCGATCACGCCGCCAAGCTGGGCGGCCGAAACCGGCGAGGTCTCGACGCTCAGCCCCTCCTTGTTCAGCCGGCCGAACAGCTCGTTGATGACCCAGTTCGCGGCCTGCTTGCCGTCGCGGCCCGAGGCGACCTGCTCGAAATAGTCGGCGCTCTCGACCTCGGCGGTCAGCACGCCGGCATCGTATTCGGAAAGGCCCAGTCCGGTGACGAAACGCGCCTTCTTCTCGTCCGGCAGCTCCGGCATGGCGGCGGCGATATCGTCCACCCAGCCCTGCTCGATCTCCAGGGGCAGCAGGTCGGGATCGGGGAAATAGCGGTAGTCGTGCGCCTCTTCCTTGGAGCGCATCGAGCGGGTCTCGCCCCGGTCGGGATCGTAGAGCCGCGTCTCCTGCACCACCTTGCCGCCATCCTCGATGATGGCGATCTGGCGGCGGGCCTCGTAATCGATGGCCTGCTGGATGAAGCGCAGCGAGTTCATGTTCTTGATCTCGCAGCGGGTGCCGAGATGGCTGAAATCGCCGGTTTCCTGATAGCGCTCATAGGCACCGGGCGCGCAGACCGACACGTTCACGTCGGCGCGCAGGTTGCCGTTCTGCATGTTGCCGTCGCAGGTGCCCAGGTAGCGCATGATCTGGCGCAGCTTGGCGACATAGGCCGCCGCCTCCTCGGGGCCGCGGATGTCGGGGCGGCTGACGATCTCCATCAGCGCGACGCCGGTGCGGTTCAGGTCCACGAAGGACATGTTCGGGTCCATGTCGTGGATCGACTTGCCGGCATCCTGTTCCAGGTGGATGCGCTCGATCCTGACGCGGCGGGCGACGCCGGGGGCCATGTCCACGATCACCTCGCCCTCGCCCACGATGGGATGATAAAGCTGGCTGATCTGGTAGCCCTGCGGCAGGTCCGGATAGAAATAGTTCTTGCGGTCGAAGGCCGAGACCAGGTTGATCGCCGCCTTGAGG
Organism: Paracoccus sp. SSJ; assembly: GCF_030234105.1. Lineage (NCBI taxonomy): Bacteria > Pseudomonadati > Pseudomonadota > Alphaproteobacteria > Rhodobacterales > Paracoccaceae > Paracoccus > Paracoccus sp. SSJ. The sequence goes on from NZ_JASSPE010000002.1 coordinate 240,079, forward strand.
CCAAGGCCGGTCTTGACCGCCTGCGCCACGCAGAACTCGTTGATCACCGGCAGCATGCCCGGCATGGCGGCATCGACGAAGGCGACATGGCTGTTCGGCTCGGCCCCGAAGCCGGTCGAGGCGCCCGAGAACAGCTTGGCGTTCGAGGCGACCTGGGCATGGACCTCCAGCCCGATGACCAGTTCCCAGTCCTGTTTCGCACCCTGAATGATCTTCGGTTCCGGGGCGGTATAGGTCAGATGGTCGAGCATGGCATTTCCCTTGGCAAGGCTGCCCCGCCTTCTAGGCGCTTGGCGCGCGGCTCGCAAGGGTCGCGGATCGCGGCTCGGGGGTCGCGGTCAGCGTTCGACGGGACGAGCCAGCCCATGCTAAGGCAGTTCATCGGGCCCGGGAGCGATGGGCGCGACGCCGGGATCATGGGTCAGACGCTCCAGAGCGCCGCCGTGCTCAGGATCTGCATGCGGGCCGGCCCGATCAGGAACGGCATCATCGCCACGCCGGACTCGGCAAAATGCTGCAGCTCCGCCACCTCGGGTTCCGGCAATGCCCAGCGCCGAGCCCAGCCGCACCGACAGCGGCACGGCGATCGCCATTGCCATCAGATAGACGGCGGCGATCAGCAGGAAGGCCCCTGTCAGCGCCCGTCCAGCATCCGCAATTCGTGGGTGCGGCCCGCCTTGACATAGGTCAGTCGCCCGTCGCCGATCGAATTGATGGTGCCGCCGTCGATGCGGTCGCCCAGGCGGACGGTCACCACCTTGCCGTTGCGCAGCCGGATCAGCGCGCGGCTGGCCTTGCCGGCGCCGATGATGCCGATCACCGTGGTGCGGCCCATGTCGAGGCCGCGCGGCTGGGTCGCGGCCTTGGCCACGCTGGCCGAGGTCGAGCCCTTGGGCAGGGCGGCCGTGGCGATCTCGGGCTCGTTGTCGACCTCGGGCGGCTTGTATTCCTGACGCTTGGCACGGGCGGCGCGCTCCTCGGCCTCGGCCTGGGCGCGGGCGCGGGCTTCGGCCTGGGCGCGGGCCTCTGCCTCGGCCTTGGCATCGGCGGCGGCGCGGGCGCGGATGCGCGCCTCGGCCTGGGCCTGCAACTGCTCGTCAAGCTTGCGACGGGCGGCCAGCTCGGCCTCGCTGGGGCCAGCGGCAGCGGCAGCGGCCGGGGGCGCCGGAGTGGCGGCAGCCTCGGGCGCGGCGGGCGGCCGCTCGCCGCGCCGGGGCGGCAGCGGCGACGAGGCCAGCGCCGAAAGCTGCACCCCGCCCGGCGGCGCGGGCGAGGCCGCGACGGCGGCCGAAATGGCCGCTTCGACAGCACCGCCCGAAACCGCAGCGCCGCCACCGGCCGCCGCGGCGGGACGGGCGCGTGGACGGGCCGAACCACGCAAAAGCCCGCCCGGATCCCGGGCGGGCGCGGCAGCGGTTTCGACGCTGTCGGGCTTGTCCGGTGGTGGCGTGGTGGCCGACCTCACTGCGGCATCAATCGCCGATGGATCGGCTGCATCGCTGGCCGTGCCCGGCTTGCGCTGCGGCCGGGCCTGCGCCAGCCTTTCGCCGCGCGGCAAGGGATCGAGCGAGGCCAGTCCACCCCGTCCGATGTCGCGGATGAGGTCGCGCAGATGCTGCTGTTCCGCCGGTGTCAGGCTGTCCGCCTGCGTCCCATCGGTCGGAAGTTCGGGGGTCGAGCCCTCGGGGCGCGACGGCGGTCGCGCCGAACCGCGCAGCCCGGCAGTGCCGGCCGCGGCGGCGGGTTGGGCTTGCACCTGCGCAGGCGCCGCCACAGCAGGAGCCGCCACGGGAGTTGCCGCGGGGGTCGGGGCGGCGCGGCGGCTGCGCTCGGGCGGGCGGGCGCTGCCGACAGGCTGAGCGCGGCGCTGGCTGGCCTCGAAGGGCAGCGGGTCCGCAGGCACGCGCGGCGCGGTATCGGCGCGCGGCACCGAGGTCTGCGGCGTGCTGCGGCGCGGCGCAAGCTGCGGGCGGGCCGAACTGGTCAGCCGCGTGGCAGCGGGTGCAGGCTGCGCGGGCGTTGCGGCAGGCCGGGCCTGCGCTTGGGCTGGTGCAGGGGCCGCAGGCGTCGGCGCGGTCGCGGCAGGCCGGGCAGCGGCTGCGGGTTGCGCCGCTTCGCCGACGGCAGGCGCGCGTTCCCCGTCCTGCACGGATGCAGGGGGCGGAGATGCCGGGGCCGCGGGCACCGAGGCCGAAGGCGGCACCACGGCGGCAGCCACGGCAGCGGCGGCGACAAGGACGCGACGGCGCTCTTCCTCGGTCAGGGCCGAGAGCGGCGCCGGGGCAGATTCGGGCTCGGTCGCCGCGCGTTGCGGCGCGGCAGGCTCCGGCTGGACGGTTTCGGCTTCGGCCGGTGCGGTGGGTTCCGGTGCGGTGGGTTCCGGTGCGGGCGCGGGTTCCGGGGTTTGCGCGGGCACGGGCTCGACAGGCTGCGGGGCCGGTGCCTGCTCGGATGGGGTGACGGCTGCAAGCTGCGCTTCCTGCCGATCCGGGACCAGAAAGGCCCAGATCAGGATCAGCCCGACAACCAGCGCCCCCAGCATGGCGATCAGCCCGGCAAGGCCGCCGCGCTCGCCCGCCCGGCGGGGCTGGACCGGCGCACTGCCCGCCGGACGGGTCTGGCGAGCACCGGCAGCGCGCTCATGCACGGCCCGGGCGCGCGGGTTCAGGCCGATATCCGCTTGCGGCGCGGGGCCCTGGGGCGCCGGATCATGGGCTGCAACGTCATGGGGCGCAGCGGGCACGGCCTGCTCCGAAGCCGCTGCCGTTTCCGCAGCACCCGGAGCCTGGATCGGTGCCGCCGCTTCGACGGCGCCGGCGGCGGGAACGTCATCGGCCCCGGCGACGGCCTCGGCCTCGTCTAGCGGCGCCGCCTGAGCATCGTCGGCCAATGCGGCCGGCGTGTCAGCAGGCGGGGTTTCAGCAGGATGGTTCCCCGATATTTCCCTGGAAACTTCTTCTGTTGCCTCGGAATCCTCGATCATTTCTGCAGAGGGAGCCGGCTCGGATACTGAAACGGCCTCTCCCGGCTCGTCGGTTTCCTTGGCGGCAACCGTCGAGGCGCTCTCCTCGGGGACCGGCTCGACCGGGCTTTCGGCCGCAACCTCTTCCTCCGCCTCGGACTGGTCGCCGTCGAGATCCAGCGCCGGCTGTTCCTCGGGCAATTCCTCCTCGATCAGCAGCCCCGAGGCGGTAACGCCGGCCTGTGCCGGGTCGACCCGCGGGCGGGCGGACGGGGCGGGCTCCAGCACGAAGACCGGCTCGCCCGGATAAAGCCCGGCCTCGGGCACGGCGCAATAGCCCTGCCCGTCAAAGCCGTATTGCCCGGCGAAATCGCGGGCCTCGCGCAGGGTCTGGCGGGCCACGGCGGCGACGCGCACGCTGTCGCCGTCGCCTTCCCAGTCGAAGGCCAGATCCTCGATGGCATAGGGGGTCAGCCCGTCCAGCGCCCGGCCCACCGCATGCTCGCGATCCGCGCCCGGCGCGACGGTCAGCGTCGTATAGAGGATCTGGTCGTCGGGAATGATCAGGGTGACGGGCAGCGTCGACCCGGTCCCGTCGCCCGTCGCCATGGCGCGCAGACGGGCCAGTTCCCCCTGAAAATCGGAGGAAGTGAAATCGACCGAGCCAAGATGCCGCCAGGCCGCCGGTGCACCGCCGCCGCCCTGTCGCCCCGGGCCCCGCTCGCGCCGTTCGAGATGCACGGCGTCCTCGCTGAAGGAGAGGGCGTATTCAGTAACGGAATCAAGCGACATCGACGGGCTTTGCTTTCGGTTCCGGGCGCCCCCGGGCATCCTTGGGCGCATCTTCATGATTGATGCTTCTGAACTAACCCAGAACGCGATGCGTGAAAAGCCGAACACCGGATTGTGAGGCATCCCAAAACGCATTTGCGGCGTTACTGGGGCTCGTGAAGACAACTGCGCAAGGGCACGACCCCGACGCGCCAAGGAGTAAAGACCCGATGCCCCAATTCCGACCCCTGATGGCTGCCGCGACGCTGATCGTTCTGGGCGCAGGCCCGCTGATGGCCCAGCCCGCCCAGACCGACGCCCCGCCGCCGCCCGCGCAGATGGGACATCATGCCATGAAACATGCCGCCCCCTTCGCCAGGCTGACCGTGACCGGCGCCGGCCAGGCCACGACCCAGCCCGACATGGCGACCATCACCCTGGGCGTCACCACCCGGGCCGCCACCGCCGCCGAGGCCATGGCGCAGAATGCCGAGCAGCAGGCCAAGGTCATCGAGACGCTGAAGGCCGAGGGCATCGAGGCGCGCGACATCCAGACCTCGGGGCTGAACCTGTCTCCGGTGATGGATTACTCGGACCAGGGTCAGCCGCCGAAGCTGACCGGCTACGGCGCGCAAAACAGCGTCACCGTGCGGGTGCGCGACATCGCGGGGCTCGGCCCGGTGCTGGACAAGCTGGTCGCCTCGGGCGCCAATGAAATCAGCGGCATCGCATTTTCGCGCGAGGACATGGCCGAGGCCGAGGATCAGGCCCGGACCGAGGCCGTGGCCGAGGCACGCCGCCGGGCCGAGGTGATGGCCGATGCGGCGGGCATGCGGCTTGGCCGGCTGCTGTCGCTGTCGGATGTGCAGATGGGCGGCGGGCCGCGCCCGATGATGGCCATGCGCGCCGAAGCCGCAAGCGCGGCCGATACGCCCATCGAGGCGGGCGAACTGGCCGTCAGCGCCAATGTCACGGCGGTTTTCGCCATGCACCCCGCCGATGCCCCGGAAGGCGGCGAGCCGCCGGCACCCGAGGGCGAGACCACGGACGAACCCGTGGAAGCCCCGGCAAACTGACCCGGCGAACTGACCAGGGGCGCATTGTCAGAGGCGGGCGGCGCAGCGATGCGCCGCCCCTTTTCGTCTCAGGCGGTGGAAGCGGCCAATGCCTGGTCCAGATCGGCGATGATGTCGGCCGCATCCTCGATGCCGATGGACAGCCGCACCACGTCCGGGCCGGCGCCGGCGGCGATCTTTTGCTCGTCGGTCAGCTGGCTGTGGGTGGTCGAGGCGGAATGGATCACCAGCGAACGCGAATCGCCCAGGTTCGCCACATGGCTGAAGAGCTTCAGGTTATCGACCAGCTTCACCGCCGCGTCATAGCCGCCCTTGATCGCAAAGGTGAAAAGCGCCCCCGCCCCCTTGGGATAGACGCGCCGCGCCGTCGCGTTCCAGGGCGATGAGGCCAGCCCCGCATAGGTGACCGAGGTCACGCGCGGGTCGGCCTCCAGCCATTCCGCGACCTTCTGCGCATTCTCGACATGACGCTCCATGCGCAGGCCCAGCGTCTCGATCCCCATCAGCGTGTAATGCGCCGCCTGCGGGTTCATGGTCATGCCCAGGTCGCGCAGCCCGATGGCGATGCCGTGGAAGGTATAGGCCAGCGCGCCGAAGGTCTCGTGGAACTTCAGCCCGTGATAGGCCGGCTCGGGCTCGGACAGGCTGGGGAACTTGCCCGAGACCGACCAGTCGAACTTGCCCGAATCCACGATCACGCCGCCGGTCACCGTGCCGTTGCCGGTCATGTATTTGGTCAGGCTGTGGACGACCAGCGTCGCGCCCATCTCGATGGGCTTGCACAGCCAGGGCGTGGCCAGCGTGTTGTCGACGATCAGCGGCAGGCCGACCTGGTCCGCGACCTTGGCCACGGCCGGAATGTCGGTGACATAGCCGCCGGGATTCGAGATCGATTCGCAGAAGATGGCGCGGGTGTCGTCATCGACAGCCGCCCGCAGCGCATCGAGATCGTCCAGATCGACGAATTTGCACGACCAGCCGAACCGCTTGATGGTCTGGCTGAACTGGGTGATGGTGCCGCCATAAAGCCGGGTCGAGGCGATCACGTTCTTGCCTGGTCCCATCAGCGGGAACAGCGCCATGATCTGCGCCGCATGGCCCGAGGAACAGCAGACCGCCCCCGCCCCGCCCTCGAGCCCGGCCACGCGGGCCTGAAGCGCGGCGACGGTCGGGTTGGTCAGGCGGGAATAGATATAGCCGACCTCCTGCAGGCCAAAGAGCCGCGCGGCATGGGCGGCATCCTGAAAGACATAGGCCGTGGTCTGATAGATCGGCACCTGCCGCGCCCCGGTCGCCGGGTCGGGCGCGCTGCCGGCGTGGATGGCGGTGGTGTCGAAACCCCATTTCTCGGACATGGAAACTCTCCTCTTGTTCGAGGCAGAGACTAGGCGCAAGCTGCGGCGGAAGGGAACAAGAAAGGCGCGGGCCGGCGCCGGAAAGGACGGCGCCATCGTCCCGCAAGGCATTGGCCGAAAGGTATTCTCCCGGCACGGCCTGCAAGCGTCTTTTCCTTCCGCCCAAGCGACCGGCCATGCAGGAGAGATGCGCCGATGGCCTCCGCTCCGGCATTCGCATCCATCCCCAGAACGCCGCGCAGCGGTCCTGCCGGGACGGGGATGGCCCGCCGCCTTGGACGGGGCGGGCCTGGGAACATCAGCAGAGGCTCAGCCGGGCGAGTGGATCAGCGGCATTCAAGCTGCACGTCGACGGGGTTCGGCACCAGTTCCAGCATCGCGCCCGAACCGGCATCGACGCCCGCACCGATGATCCCGCCGACGAGGACGTTGCCGGCCATCGCCGCGCCGCCGCCGCCCGCCACGCGGTTCGTCACGCGGACCTGCTGCGGCTTGCAGCGATCCTTCGTCACCAGGACGTTCAGTTCCGACTTGCGGGGAACCTTGAAACTGCATGGGGTATTGTCGCAGGATTCCCCGTTGCTGAGCTTGACCTGCGCCGCAGCCGGGGTCGAGTTCACGACCAACACGTCCTTGGTCCCGCGGGTGATGGTCGCACAGCCAGCCAATGAAAATGCTGCGCAAAGCGCAAGAATACGTCCGAACATCAAGAAACCTCACACTGAATACCCAGCCGGTCCTATTGTCCATTTTGTATTAGATCAAGAAAGATTTTGGGGTAATTTTAGGCATTTGGCAGAATATGCCTGCGCGATATGGCCGCATCCCCGCATGGGAATCGCATCGCAACGGACAGAGTATCCCGGGTGCCGAACTTCAGCGCCAGGGCGGCCTTTGCCCACCGACCAGCACAGCCCGCAGCATTACCCGCCGGGGTTCCGCGTCACCGCGCTTTCAACTTTTCAAGGGGGGGGTAAGCTTGGTGCGGTCGAGAAGACTCGAACTTCCACTCCGGTTAAGGAACAGCGACCTCAACGCTGCGCGTCTACCAATTCCGCCACGACCGCATCCGTAGCAAGGCGGCTTCTAGACGCTTGCGCGGCGGATGAAAAGGGCATTTTTGCACCCGCCACGCGTTTCTTTTCACTCGGCCGCGACGGCCGCCTGCGGGGTATAGTTCAGGATCGGCGCCAGCCAGCGCTCGACCTGCGACACCGGCATGCCCTTGCGGTCGGCATAGTCCAGAACCTGGTCGTGCTCGACCTTGGCGACACCGAAGTAATAGGCATCGGGATGGCCGATATAGAGGCCCGAGACCGAGGCGCCGGGCCACATCGCCATCGACTCGGTCAACTCGACCCCGGTGGCGGCGGTGGCGTCCAGCAGGCGGAACAGCGTCACCTTTTCGGTATGGTCGGGCTGGGCCGGATAGCCGGGCGCCGGGCGGATGCCCGCATAGGGCTCGGCGATCAGTTCCTCGGGGCTGAAAGCCTCGTCCGCATAGCCCCAGTACTGCCTGCGAACCCGCTCATGCATCATCTCGGCCAGCGCCTCGGCGAAACGGTCGGCCAGGGCCTGCACCAGGATGGCCGAGAAATCGTCATGCGCAGCCTTGAAGCGATCGGCGATCTGCTGCTCCTCGCCGCCGGCCGTGACCACGAAGCCGCCGACATAGTCGCGATGCCCCTCGGGCGCCACGAAATCGGCCAGCGCCACGTTCGGGCGGCCGTCGCGCTTGGTCACCTGCTGGCGCAGCGTGTGCAGGGTGGCCAGTTCCGCCGCCCGATCCTCGGCGGTGAACAGCCGGATATCGTCGCCGACCCGGTTCGCCGGCCAGAAGCCGATGACCGCCCGGGGCTTGAACCATTGCTCATCGATGATGCGCGTGAGCATGGCCTGCGCGTCGGCAAAGAGCTGCCGCGCCACCTCGCCCTGCTTTTCATCATCGAGGATGCGCGGATAGACGCCCTTCAATTCCCAGGTCTGGAAGAACGGGGTCCAGTCGATATAACGGGCGATCTCGGCCAGGTCGAAATCCTCGATCACGCGCGAACCCAGGAACTCGGGCGCCTTGGCCTGGAACCCGGTCCAGTCGATCCTGACCGCATTGTCGCGGGCCGTGGCCAGCGGCAGGCGCTTCTTGTCCGCCTCGGCGCGGGCGTGCTTGTTCGCCACGTCCATGTATTCGCTGCGGATATTCTCGACATAGGCGTTCTTCTGGCCCGAAAGCAGGCTGCCCACCACGCCCACGGCACGGCTGGCATCGGTGACGTAGACCGCCTGCCCGCGGCCATAGCGCGGATGGATCTTGACCGCCGTATGCACGCGCGAGGTCGTGGCGCCGCCGATCAGCAGCGGGATGTCGAAGCCCTCGCGCTCCATTTCCGAGGCGACGTGCACCATCTCGTCCAGCGAGGGGGTGATGAGGCCGGAAAGCCCGATGATGTCCACATTCTCGGCCTTGGCGGTCTCCAGGATCTTCGTCGCGGGCACCATCACGCCCAAGTCGATGATCTCGTAATTGTTGCAGGCCAGCACGACGCCGACGATGTTCTTGCCGATGTCGTGGACATCGCCCTTGACCGTCGCCATCAGCACCTTGCCGGCGCTGGACGAGGCACCGCTGCCGGCCTTTTCGGCCTCCATGTAAGGCAGAAGATGCGCCACGGCCTGCTTCATCACCCGGGCCGACTTCACCACCTGCGGCAGGAACATCTTGCCCGAGCCGAACAGGTCGCCGACCACGTTCATGCCGGCCATCAAGGGGCCTTCGATCACATGCAGCGGGCGTTCGACGGAAAGCCGCGCCTCCTCGGTATCCTCGTCGATATATTCGGTGATGCCGTTGACGAGGGCATGCTCCAGCCGTTTCGCGACCGGCCATGTGCGCCAGGTCAGATCCTTTTCACGAGCCTTGGCCCCGCCTTCGCCGCGGAAACGCTCGGCGATCTCAAGCATGTTCTCGGTCGCGGTGCCGCCGGCCTTGGGCTGGCGGTTCAGCACCACGTCCTCGCAAGCCTCGCGCAGGCCGGCGTCGATCTGGTCATAGACCGCCAGCTGGCCCGCGTTGACGATGCCCATGTCCATCCCCGCCTGGATGGCGTGATAGAGGAACACCGCATGCATCGCCTCGCGCACCGGCTCGTTGCCGCGGAAGCTGAAGCTGAGGTTCGAGACCCCGCCCGAGACATGCACATGCGGCAGGGCCTGGGTAATGCGCCGGGTCGCGCCGATGAAATCGACGCCGTAATTGTCATGCTCTTCGATGCCGGTGGCGACGGCAAAGATGTTCGGGTCGAAGATGATGTCCTCGGGCGGGAAGCCGACCGCGTTCACCAGGAGGTCGTAGGCGCGCGAGCAGATCTCGACCTTGCGGTTCTCGGTATCGGCCTGCCCGGTCTCGTCGAAGGCCATGACCACCACGGCCGCGCCATAACGGCGGCAGAGCCGGGCCTGGTTCAGGAAGCCTTCCTCGCCTTCCTTGAGCGAGATCGAGTTCACGATGGCCTTGCCCTGGACGCATTTCAGCCCGGCCTCAATCACCTCCCATTTCGAGCTGTCGATCATGACCGGCACGCGGGCGATGTCGGGCTCGGCGGCGATCAGGTTCAGGTAGTCGATCATCGCCTGCTTCGAATCGATCAGCCCCTCGTCCATGTTGACGTCGATGATCTGGGCGCCGTTTTCCACCTGGTCGCGGGCCACGTCCAGCGCGGCGGCGTAATCGCCGTTGGTGATAAGCTTGCGGAACCTGGCCGAGCCGGTGACGTTCGTCCGCTCGCCCACGTTGACGAAGGGAATGTCGTCGGTCTTGACGAAGGGCTCCAGTCCCGAAAGGCGCAGGCGCGGCTCGATCTCGGGGATCGCGCGCGGCGGCAGATCGGCCACGGCGCGGGCGATGGCGGCGATATGCTCGGGCGTCGAGCCGCAGCAGCCGCCGACCACGTTCACCAGCCCCTCGCGCGCGAACTCCGCGACCTGCGCCGCCATCTCTTCGGGCGTCTCGTCATACTGGCCCATCTCGTTGGGCAGGCCGGCATTGGGATAGGCGCAGATCAGCGTATCGGCGACCGTGGAAAGCTCGGCCAGGTGCGGGCGCATCGCGGCGGCGCCGAGCGCGCAGTTCAGGCCCACCGTGATCGGCGCGGCATGGCGCATGGAATACCAGAAGGCGGTCGGCGTCTGGCCCGAAAGCGTGCGGCCCGAGAGGTCGGTGATGGTGCCCGAGATCATCACCGGCAGGCGCTGGCCCTTGTCCTGGAACACCTCCTCGCAGGCAAAGATCGCGGCCTTGGCGTTCAGCGTGTCGAAGATCGTCTCGATCAGGATCAGGTCGGCGCCACCGTCGATCAGCCCCCGGATCTGCTCGGCATAGGCGATGCGCAGATCGTCGAAGGTGACGGCGCGATAGCCGGGATTGTTCACGTCGGGACTGATCGAGGCGGTGCGGTTGGTCGGCCCCAGGGCCCCGGCGACCCAGCGCGGGCAGCCGTCCTCGGCCGTGGCGCGGTCCAGGGCCTGCCGCGCGATACGGGCGCCATGGAAATTCAGGTCGTAGACCGCCGCCTCCATGCCGTAATCGGCCTGCGCGATGGTCGTGGACGAGAACGTGTTGGTCTCGACGATATCCGCGCCCGCCTTCGCATAACGGTAATGGATCTCTTCGATCGCCTTGGGCTGGGTCAGGTTCAGCAGGTCGTTGTTGCCCTGCTGCGGATGCTCGCCCGGCGCGGGGGGATGGCAGCCGCAGGCACAGCCCGTACCATGGCCGGCGAAATCCGTCTCGGACAGGCCAAGCTGCTGGATCTGCGTCCCCATCGCCCCGTCGAGGATCAGGATACGGTCGCGCGCAGCCGCGCGCAGGGCGTCGAACACGGGGGAAAGGGGCAAGATCATGGCAGCATCCGGGCGTTGTGAGACCGTCTGTATATAAGCAGACAGTCATTTAGTGAAATTCAACATCCGCACAATGATCTTGCAGCGGATTCATGATCCGCAGGACCACTTGCGGCCTCGCCCGCCCCGGCCTATCTGGCGGACATGACAGAATGGATCACCGCCCCGGGCCTGACCGACTATCAGGAAGCCCTCGCCTTCATGGAGGCGCGCGCAGCCGCCATCGCGGCCGGCGAGGCGGGCGAACTGGTCTGGCTGGTCGAGCATCCGCCGCTTTATACCGCCGGCACCTCGGCCAAGGCGGCCGACCTGCTGGAGGCGCGCTTTCCGGTCCATGCCGTGGGGCGAGGCGGGCAATATACCTATCACGGGCCCGGCCAGCGCGTGGTCTATGTCATGCTGGACCTGAACCGGCGCGGCCGCGACGTGCGCGCCTTCGTCAAGGCGCTGGAGAACTGGGTGATCGACGCGCTGGCCGAGTTCAACCTGCGCGGCGAGATCCGCGACGGCCGCGTCGGCGTCTGGATCGCCCGGCCCGACAAGACGCCCCTGCCCGACGGCTCCATGCGCGAGGACAAGATCGCCGCCATCGGCGTCAAACTGCGTAGGTGGGTCAGCTTCCACGGCATCGCCATCAACGTCGAGCCGGACCTGAACCATTACGCCGGCATCGTGCCCTGCGGCATCTCGGGGCACGGCGTCACCAGCCTGGTCGACATGGGCCTGCCGGTCGGCATGGATGACCTGGACCTGGCCCTGCGCCGCAGCTTCGCACGGAACTTTCCGCCGCTCGCCGGCTGATTTTCGCCCTGCGACATATTCTCCCTCAGCCGTTCTACGACGTTTTTCCTGTATTCTGCCCGCTTGGCACATGATAGCCATGTCAATCGGGAAGCGGAGAGGTCCGTTGCCCGGACATGAGCGATACCCAAGAGGAAACGCGATGAAGATCAGCATCTATGCCACTCTCGCCGCCATCACCCTCGCCCTGCCCGCTGCGGCCCAGGATGGCGACGCCGCCAAAGGCGAGAAAGAATTCAACAAGTGCAAGGCTTGCCACATGATCCAGGCGCCGGACGGCACCGACATCATCAAGGGCGGCAAGACCGGGCCCAACCTTTACGGCGTCGTCGGCCGCAAGATCGCCTCGGAGGAGGGCTTCAAATACGGTGAAGGCATCCTTGAGGTCGCCGAAAAGAACCCCGACCTGACCTGGACCGAGGCCGACCTGATCGAATACGTCACCGACCCCAAGCCTTGGCTGGTCAAGATGACCGACGACAAGGGCGCCAAGACCAAGATGACCTTCAAGATGGGCAAGAACCAGGCCGACGTGGTGGCCTTCCTGGCCCAGAACTCGCCCGATGCGGGCGGCGACGGCGAGGCTGCGGCCGAGGGCGAATCGAACTGATCCCGACGCCTCCGAGATGTCTCGACGGCCCCGCCCCTGCGTGCGACAAAAGCGCGCAGGGGCGCGACTTTTAGTCCTTTCTTCGCATTGCGAGGGGTAGGATTGTGGTCTAGAAACAGGCGAGTCCGTCGGCCTTTGCGCCGGCCAGCCGCATGTCTAGGGAGTCCACGCATGGCAGACGCAGCCGTTCACGGCCACGGTGACCATCATGACACCCGCGGGTTCTTCACCCGCTGGTTCATGTCAACAAACCACAAGGATATCGGTATCCTTTACCTGTTCACGGCCGGCATCGTCGGCCTGATCTCGGTATGCTTCACCGTCTATATGCGGATGGAACTGCAGCATCCGGGCGTGCAATACATGTGCCTGGAAGGCGCGCGTCTCATCGCAGACGCCTCGGCGGAATGCACCCCGAACGGACACCTGTGGAACGTCATGATCACCTATCACGGCGTGCTCATGATGTTCTTCGTCGTCATTCCGGCACTGTTCGGCGGTTTCGGCAACTATTTCATGCCGCTGCATATCGGCGCCCCGGACATGGCCTTCCCGCGGCTGAACAACCTCTCCTACTGGATGTATGTCTGCGGCGTGGCCCTGGGCGTCGCCTCGCTGCTGGCGCCGGGCGGCAACGACCAGATGGGTTCGGGCGTCGGCTGGGTGCTCTACCCGCCGCTCTCGACCACCGAGGCGGGCTATTCCATGGACCTGGCGATCTTTGCCGTCCACGTCTCGGGTGCCTCGTCGATCCTGGGCGCGATCAACATCATCACCACCTTCCTCAACATGCGCGCACCGGGCATGACGCTGTTCAAGGTGCCGCTGTTTGCCTGGTCGGTCTTCATCACCGCCTGGCTGATCCTGCTGTCGCTGCCGGTTCTGGCGGGCGCGATCACCATGCTGCTGATGGACCGCAACTTCGGCACGCAGTTCTTCGATCCGGCCGGCGGCGGCGACCCGGTGCTTTACCAGCACATCCTGTGGTTCTTCGGCCATCCCGAGGTCTATATCATCATCCTGCCGGGCTTCGGCATCATCAGCCACGTCATCTCGACCTTCGCCAGGAAGCCGATCTTCGGCTACCTGCCGATGGTGCTGGCCATGGCGGCGATCGGCATCCTGGGCTTCGTCGTCTGGGCGCACCACATGTACACGGCCGGCATGTCGCTGACCCAGCAGGCCTATTTCATGCTGGCGACCATGACCATCGCGGTGCCCACCGGCATCAAGGTCTTCTCGTGGATCGCGACCATGTGGGGCGGCTCGATCGAGTTCAAGACGCCGATGCTCTGGGCCTTCGGCTTCCTGTTCCTGTTCACCGTCGGCGGCGTGACCGGCGTGGTGCTGAGCCAGGCGCCGCTGGACCGGGTCTATCACGACACCTATTACGTCGTGGCCCACTTCCACTACGTGATGTCGCTGGGCGCGGTGTTCGGCATCTTCGCCGGGGTCTATTACTGGATCGGCAAGATGTCGGGCCGGCAATACCCGGAATGGGCGGGCCAGCTGCATTTCTGGATGATGTTCATCGGCTCGAACCTGATCTTCTTCCCGCAGCACTTCCTGGGCCGCCAGGGCATGCCGCGGCGCTATATCGACTATCCGGTCGAGTTCGCCTATTGGAACAACATCTCGTCGATCGGCGCCTATATCTCCTTCGCGTCCTTCCTGTTCTTCATCGGCATCGTGTTCTACACGCTCTTCGCCGGCAAGCGCGTGAACGTGCCGAACTACTGGAACGAGCATGCCGACACGCTGGAATGGACCCTGCCCTCGCCGCCGCCCGAGCACACCTTCGAGCAGCTGCCCAAGCGCGAGGACTGGGATCGCGCACACGCGCATTGATCTCCGCATTGATCCAACGATGCCCTATGCATGGCACGACGCGGCCCCGGAGAATTCCGGGGCCGTATGCTTTCGGCTTGAGATCTGGCCGCACCGCTCGCTGTCCCGCAAGGGCTTCGTCTGGGTGATCGGCCTGACCGCGACGGGTCTGGCGCTGCCCTTGCTGGCCGTGGTCGGCTCGAAGGTGCTCTGGGGGCTCCTGCCCTTTGCGGCACTGGCGGTCTGGGGGCTGTGGCAGGGCATCGTCCGCAGCTACGGCACGGCGCGCGAGGTCATGCTGCTTGACCGCGACCGGCTGATCCTGACCCGCAGCGACCCTGGACGACCCGATCGCATCTGGCAGACCAACCCCTATTGGGTGCGCCTCGCCCTGCGCCAGAACGGCCCGGTCGAGGATTACCTGGTGCTGACCGACGGAAAGCGCGAGGTCGAGTTGGGCGCATTCCTGGCACCCGAAGAGCGCATGGCACTGCGCGACGACCTGGCACGGCGGCTGGAAGCGTTGCGGGGATAACGATATGTGAACTCCGCGCGCCGCGCCTGACGGATGCCCCGCCCGTCAAGGCCCGGAAAGCGCAGAGCATCGAGCATCTGTCGAAATGGCGGGCCTCGGGTCCATGGGGTGCCAGTTCACCAAGTTGGGCCTGCATACCGGCGACGGTTTCGAAACCCGGATGCGCGAGGGGACAGCGACCTCAAGCCGGATCAATTCACCCTAAACCCCATCTACCAGATGCCGGGACTGAACACCTGGACATGACCCCAAACGACCGCTGGCATGGAACACCAGCCTTGCGGAAGGCTGGCACCCGACCGAGCCCCTGCTTACGTAGACCACCGCATCATCCTTGGGCCAAAGGGAACGGAGAACCGCGACGGGGGAGGCCCCTCTGCTACGCGAGAGAATGCCGCCGACAGCCGCAACCGCGAGAAACTGGGCTTCCATGAGAACTGGAGCACCATGGTCGGACCCGACCCGAACCACGACGCCGGATAACAACCCATCGCAACACCCCGGCCGGCCTGTCCCGACAGGTTCGACCACGGCCATGAAAAAGGCCCGCGCGGTGGCGGGCCTTTCTTCCTGTGGCGGCTGGGGAGGAAATCAGCCGTCCACCCGGATCACCTTGTTCTCGGGGTCGTAGGGGCTGTCCTCGGTCACCACCGCGTCCCACAGCTCGCGCTGCATGCGCACCTTCAGCCTGGTGCCCGGCTCTGCCAGGTCGGGACGGACATAGCCCATGCCGATGGACTTGCCGAAGGCCGCGGACCAGCCGGCCGAAGTCAGGCGCCCGACCTTGGTGCCGTCGGCGGCGTAAAGCGCCTCGCGCCCCCAGGGATCGGCATCGCCCGGCCCGTCGATCAGCAGGGTCACGCATTTGCTGCGGATGCCCTTGTCCAGCATTGCCTGCTTGCCGTTGAACGCCTTGTCCAGATCGACAAAGCGGTCCAGCCCGGCCTCCAGCGGCGTCGCGTCGCGGCCGAGTTCGGTGCCGAAGGCGCGATAGGACTTCTCCTGCCGCAGCCAGTTCTGGGCGCGCGCGCCGACCAGCTTCAGCCCGTGCTTCTCGCCCGCGGCGACCAACTGGTCCCAGAGATAGCGGCCGAACTCGATCGGGTGGTGCAGCTCCCAGCCCAGCTCGCCGGTATAGGCGACGCGGATGGCGCGGACCGGGCACATGCCCAACTCGATATTGCGCATCGAAAGCCAGGGGAAACGCTTGTTGCCCAGCGCCGTCGCGGGATCGGCGTCGCGCACCAGTTCCTTGAGGATGGCGCGGCTGTTCGGGCCGGCGATGGCGAATACGCCCCATTGCGTGGTGATGTCCTGCACGACCACTTGGCCGAATTCGCCCTCCATCTCCTCGGCCATCTTGCGCAGGTGGTCGCCGTCGTAATCCGCCCAGGCACCGGCCGAGATCAGGTAATAGTCGTCCTCGGCCAGCCGCACGATGGTGTATTCGGTCCGCGTCGTGCCGGCCTCGGTCAGTGCATAGGTCAGGTTGATGCGGCCGACCTTGGGCAGCTTGTTGGTGGTGAACCAGTCGAGGAAAGCCGTCGCCCCCTTGCCATGGACGCGATGCTTGGCGAATGCCGAGGCGTCGATCAGCCCGGCGGTGCCCCGGATCGCCTCGGCCTCGGCCTTGGCATATTGCCACCAGCCGCCACGGCGGAAACTGCGCGCGGCATGGTCGTCGAAGCCGGCGGGCGCGTAATAGTTCGGCCGCTCCCATCCGTTCACCTGGCCGAATTGCGCCCCGGCCTCTTTCTGGCGGTCATAGGCGGGCGCGGTGCGCAGCGGACGGCAGGCTTCGCGTTCCTCGTCCGGGTGGTGCAGGACGAAGACATGCTCGTAAGCCTCTTCGTTCTTGCGGGCGGCGTATTCGGTCGTCATCCAGCCGCCGAAGCGACGGGGATCGAGGCTGGCCATGTCGATCTCGGCCTCGCCCTCGGTCATCATCTGGGCAAGGTAGTGACCGACACCCCCGGCGGCGGTGATGCCAAAGCTGAAACCCTCGGCCAGCCACATGTTGCGCAGGCCCGGCGCCGGGCCGACCAGCGGGTTGCCGTCGGGCGTGTAGCAGATCGGACCGTTGAAATCGTCCTTGAGGCCCACGGTTTCCGAGGTGGGAAGCCGGTGGATCATCGACATGTATTCCTCTTCGATCCGTTCCAGGTCCAGCGGGAACAGGTCGGCGCGGAAGCTTTCCGGCACGTCATAGAAGAAGCGCGCCGGGGCATTGCGCTCATAAGGGCCCAGGATCCAGCCGCCGCGTTCCTCGCGCACATACCATTTGGCGTCGGCATCGCGCAGCACCGGGTGTTCCGGGTTGCCCTCGGCGCGCCATTTGACCAGCGCCGGGTCGGGCTCGGTCACGATATACTGGTGCTCGACCGGAATGGCGGGGATCTTGATGCCCAGAAGCCGCGCGGTGCGCTGCGCGTGGTTGCCGGTCGCGGTCACGACATGCTCGGCGCGGATCTCGAACTGCTCGCCCGAGGGGACGAGGTTGCCGCCCTTCTCGACCATCTTCTCGCAGGTGACGATCCATTCCTCGCCGGTCCATTCGTAGCCGTTGACCTGGATCTTGCGCTCGATGGTGGCGCCCGCCATGCGCGCGGCCCGCGCCATGGCCTGGGTCACGTCGGCGGGGTTGATATAGCCGTCGGTCGGATGGAACAGCGCGCCTTTCAGATCCTCGGTGCGGACCAGCGGCCAGCGATCCTTGATCTGCCGGGGCGTCAGGAATTCATGCTCGATGCCCACCGTCTCGGCGGTGGCAGAGTAAAGCATGTATTCGTCCATCCGCGCATCGGTCTGCGCCATGCGCAGGTTGCCGCAGCGGGTAAAACCGGCGTTCAGCCCGGTCTCGGCCTCCAGCCCGGCATACAGCTTGACCGAATAGTCGTGGATATGGCTGGTCGCATAGCCCATGTTGAACAGCGGCAAGAGACCCGCGGCATGCCAGGTCGAGCCTGCCGTCAGCTCGTCCCGCTCGACCAGCATCGTGTCCCAGCCCGCGCGGGCCAGGTGCAGCGCGATGCCGCAGCCGACCGCGCCGCCTCCGACCACAAGGGCCTTCACATGGGTTTTCATCGCAAGCGACTCCTTATTTCGCGCATGGGCTACCTGTCACGATTAGAGCCGGAACAGCGCGCGGCGCCCGCATTTCCCGCGACATGTTCTGGGCAAAAAACGACATGGCGCATTCGGCCAGGACGCCAGACGCAAACGCCCCGGCGAACCGGGGCGTCGGGATCACAGCATCGAGGGCACCACCAGGTCCGGCGGCCGGTGGCCGTCGGCGAAAGTCTTGATGTTGATGATGACTTTCTCGCCCATCTCGACCCGCCCCTCGATGGTGGCCGAACCCATATGCGGCAGCAGCACGACATTGGGCAGCTCGCGCAGGCGGGGGTTGATCTCGTGCCCATGCTCGAAAACGTCCAGGCCGGCACCCGCGATCTCGCCCGCGCGCAGCATCCGGGTCAGCGCGTTCTCGTCGATGACCTCGCCGCGCGAGGTGTTGATCACCACGGCCGAGGGCTTCAGCAGCTTCAACCGCCGCGCATTCAGCAGATGGAAGGTCGAGGGCGTATGCGGCGCGTTCACGCTGACGATATCCATGCGCGCCAGCATCTGGTCCAGGCTTTCCCAGTAGGTCGCCTGCAACTCGGCCTCGACCTCGGGGCGCAGGCGGCGGCGGTTGTGATAATGCACCTGCATGCCGAAGGCGTTCGCCCGCCGCGCCACCGCCTGCCCGATGCGGCCCATGCCCAGGATGCCCAGGCGCCGCCCGCCCAGCCGCCCGCCCAGATGCGCGGTGGGCGACCAGCCCTGCCAGCGGCCGGCCTGCATCTCGGCCATGCCCTCGGGCAGGCGCCGGGTAACACCCAGGATCAGCGCCATGACCACATCGGCCGTGTCCTCGGTCACGACGCCCGGGGTGTTGCTGACCAGGATGCCGCGCTGGCGGGCGGAATGCACGTCGACATGGTCCACCCCCGCGCCGTAATTGGCGATCAGCTTCAGCCGGTCGCCGGCCTGGGCCAGCATGGCGGCGTCGATATGATCGGTGATCGTCGGCACCAGCACATCCGAGACGCGCATGGCGGCGACCAGTTCCTCGCGACTCATCCTGCGGTCTTCGGCGTTCAGGGAAACGTCGAAAAGCTCGGACATCCGGGTCTCGACCGCCTCGGGCAGGCGCCGGGTCACGGTAACTTTAAGGCGCGAGCGGGTCGGATCGGTCGCATGAACGGCTGGCATGGTCGCTCCTCTCTTCCAAAGCCGGGCGGCTTTTGGCAAAGTGCCCGCGATGCGGGGCAGGCACAAGACCCCGAAGAAGCAGGACGGGCAGATGAAGCAAGGACGGGTCTGGCTCGGCGCCGCGATATTGGCGACGGGGACGTGTTTGGGGTCGGCGGCGCTGGCGCAGGCCACCGATCCGGGTGAGACGCTGGATGCAAAGCAGATCCCCGGGCTTTCCGCCGATGCGACAATCAGCCGCCATCAGGACGGCAAGCGCGACCCGAACCGCGGGTCGGTGACCAACCTGCCGCTGCCGCGCTATGTCAGCCTGAAGGGCGGCGAGGGCAATGCCCGGCGCGGCCCCAGCCTGTCTCATCGCATCGACTGGGTGTTCCGCCATGCCGGCATGCCGCTGCGCGTGGTGGCCGAATTCGGCCATTGGCGCCGGGTCGAGGACCAGGACGGCGCCGGCGGCTGGGTGCATTATTCGCTGCTGTCGGGCGTGCGCACCGCCATCGTGACCAAGGACATGCTGGACCTGCTGGCGCGGCCCGAGCCGCGCGCCAGCGTGGTGGCCCGGGCCGAGGCCGGCGCCATCGTCCGGTTGCACGAATGCATCGTCGACTGGTGCCGGGTCTCGGGCGGCGGCGAAAAGGGCTGGGTGCCAAAGACCACGATCTGGGGCGTCGATCCCGACGAGATCCGCGACTGAGGCCCGGCGCCGACCGCTCAGCCGGCCTTGCGGATCACCACATGGCCCAGCGAGACCCGCATCCAGTCAAAGCGCGAGCTGCGCGGCGTGCCGGTGCCGAAATCGGGATGCGTCATGTCCTCGGCCCCGCATTCGTCGATCAGTTCCTTGACGAAGCCGACCATGCCGCGGTCATGGCCGTGAAACCGCCGCCGCACCAGGTTCCAGCGCATCCAGCCGGTCAGCTTGCCCAGCGGATGGATCGCCTGCGCCAGCCCTGATCGATGCAGCCTGTCGAGCAGCCTTTCGCGCGGGGAAAGCCCGGGCGGCCGGGGGCGATAGGATTTGCCGTCGGGATATTGCCGCCAATAGCCGGTGCCCCAATCCTCGATGAAATAATATCCGCCCGGCTTGAGGTGGTTTTCAAAGAGATGCCAGAAACTGATGCGCGACAATTGCCCGACATGCGAGGCATCGTCGATGATGACGTCGAACCCTTGCGGCGCCCGTTCCGCCGCCATCCGGTCCAGAAGCGCCTTGTCCTGCTGTTCGCCGACATAGCAGCGCACCCGGCCGCTTTCGAAACGGGCCTTGCAGGGATTGATATCCAGCCCGGTGATTTCGGCGTTCGGCAGCCAGGATTCCCAATATTTCAGCGAATCGCCGCGCGCTATGCCCAATTCCAGCAATCGCAGCGGCCGCATTCGAAGCGGGCCGATATATTTGTCGTAATTGACGAAATAATGTTGGAGCCCCATCTTGTCGATCGGCACTTCGCCGACGCTTTTCATCGAGGCCGCATTGGAAATCCGCATGCTTTCCCCCTTGGCAGATCGCCGAATATCCTGACCAGACCCGCCTGCGGGAGGATAGGACGCACCCCGCGCACCCATCAAGAAATTCGCGCCGGCCTGTCGGAATATACGGGTCCATGTCGATCCAATCGCGACATGCAGCGCGGCAATGCATCCTTCGGTTGTGAAATCCGCCTGTAAAACCGCCACCCGGCCAGCGAATCGCCGCGAGTCATGCGGCCTTGCGACAGCGGGTCAGTCCGCCTCGGCCAGAAGGCCGCGCCCCTTCAGCAACGCCTCGACGCCAGGCTTTCGTCCCCGGAACTTCAGCCAAAGCTCATCGGCCGGCAGGGAATCGCCCTTGGACAGGATCCATTGCTCCAGCCGCCGCGCGGTTTCGGGATCGAAGGCGTCGCCCTTTTCCATGAAGGCCGCGAATGCGTCGGCATCCATCACCTCGGACCACATATAGCTGTAATAGCCCGAGGAATAACCGTCTCCGGAAAAGACATGCGCAAAATGCGGCGTGGCATGGCGCATGGGAATTGCGGCGGGCGCGCCCAGTTCCGCCAGCACCTCGGCCTGCCGCGCCATGGGATCGGCCGGCGGCTCGCCGCGGTGAAAGGCCAGGTCGACCAAGGCGCTTTCCAGATATTCGGTGGTGGCAAAGCCCTGATCGGCATTGCCCGCCGCCAGGATGCGGTCGCGCAGATCGGCGGGCAGCGGCGCGCCGGTCTCGGCGTGGCGGGCATGGCGGTCCAGCACCTCGGGCCGCTCCAGCCAATGCTCGAAAAGCTGGCTGGGCAATTCGACGAAATCGCGCGCGACCGAGGTGCCCGACATCGAGGGCCAGTTCACATCCGACAGGATATGGTGCAGCGCATGGCCGAATTCGTGGAACAGCGTATGGGCATCGTCCCAGGACAGATAGGCCGGCGCGCCCTCGGCCTCGGGCGGAGTGAAGTTGCAGACATTCACCACGATGGGACGCTGCCCCGCCCCGATCTTGTGCTGCTGCTGCAGGGACGAGCACCATGCCCCCGAGCGCTTGCCGGGCCGGGCGTAGTAATCGCCGACGAACACCGCCATGTGCCGGCCGTTCCGCCTCACCTCCCACGCCCGCGCATCGGGGGACCAGAGCGGCGCGTCGAATGCGCGCATCTCGATCCCGAACAACCGTTGCGCCGTGTCGAAAACCGCGCCCAGCATGGCCTCCAGCGTCAGGTAAGGCTTGACCTCGGCCTCATCCAGGTCGTGTTCGGCCTTGCGCCGCCGCTCGGCATAGAAGCGCCAGTCCCAGGGCTCCAGCGCGCCGTTCACGCCGTTCTCGTGCAGCATCCCGGTCAACTGCGCGGCATCGGCATCGGCCCGGGCCTTGGCGGCGGCCCAGACCTCGGTCAGCAGCGCCTCGACGTTTTCGGCAGTTTTCGCCATCTCGGGCTCCAGCTTGTAGCTGGCGAAATCCGCATAGCCCAGAAGCCGGGCGCGCTCGTGCCGCAATTGTAAGATCTCGGCGGCGATGGGGCGGTTGTCGGTCGTGGCCCCGCCCGCGCCCTGCCCCGAGCCGCGCGCGCACCATGCCCGCCAAGCCGCTTCGCGCAGGGCCCGTTTTTCGGAATATTCCAGGAAAGGCACGATCAGCGAGCGATTCAGCGTCACGATCTGGCCCGAAAGCCCGCGCTCGCGCGCAGCGGCTCGCATGGCGCGCACCAGCCAGTCGGGCAAGCCGGCCAGATCGCTGTCGGCGACGCTCATGGTAAAGTCGCGCTCGTCCGCCAGCACGTTCTGGGCGAATTCGGTCGACAGCACCGCCAGCCGCTCGCGGATCGCGGCCATGCGCTCGCGTGCCGCGCCGGTCAGGCCCGCGCCCGCCCGACGCAGCCCGCGCAAGGTCAGTTCCGTCAGGCGGCGATCTTCGGGCGCCAACTCGTCGGCATCCTGCATCACCGCCTCGACCCGGTCGAACAGCCGCGGGTCCATGCTGACCTTGCTGCCATGCGCGGCCAGTCGCGGGGCGATCCGGCGCTGCAGATCCTCGCGCGCCGGGTTGGAATCGACGCCGGCCAAGGTGAAGAAGATCGCGCAAAGCCGGTTCAGCGGCTCCTCGGCGCTTTCAAGCGCTGCGACGGTGTTGTCGAAGGTCGGCGGGGCGGGACTGGCGGCGATGGCCTCGACCGCCTCTTCGGCCAGTTTCAGGCAGGCGTCGAAGGCCGGGTCGAAATCCTCGTCGCGGATCAGGTCGAAACGCGGCAGGCCCAGCGGGCCGGTCCAATGCGTCAGTTCGGGGTTCATGCGAGCCTCCTTTTCCGGTTGGCCGCGAGTGTTTCAGCCTGCGCGGAAATGTCCAGAGCCACAGGTGGGGCAATCGGCACGTCGCGAGATTTTCATCAGCCGGTTCTCGCCGTAAAGCCCGTCGAAGATCAGCATGCGGCCGCGCAAGGGCTCGCCGGTGCGGGCAATCAGCTTGATCGCCTCCAGCGCCATCAGGCTGCCGATGACGCCGGGCAGCGGGCCGACGACGCCCGCCTCGGCGCAGGCCGGCGCAAGGCCCGGGGCCGGCGCCTCGGGGAAAATGCAGGTCATGCAGGGCGCGCCATGGTGCGGATCCCAGATGGTCACCTGCCCTTCCCATTGCGCGATGGCGCCGGCGACCAGCGGCACGCCAGCCGCGACGCAGGCCGCATTCACCGCACGGCGCGCGGCGAAGCTGTCGGTGCCGTCCAGCACCAGGTCATGTTCGGCGATCAGCGCGGCATCGGCATCGGTGATGCGACGGTTCAGCGCCGCGACCTCGACATGCGGGTTCAGCGCCAGCATGGCATCGCGCGCGGCCTCGGCCTTGGGGCGGCCGTCATCGGCGCTGCGGAATATCACCTGGCGTTGCAGGTTCGACAGGCCGACATGGTCGTCGTCGGCCACCGTGATCCGCCCAACGCCAGCGGCAGCAAGATAAAGGCAGACCGGCGCGCCCAGCCCGCCTGCGCCGACCACCAGCACGCGGGCGCGCCTCAAGGCCGCCTGCCCCGGCCCGCCCAGTTCGCGCAACACGATATGGCGGGCATAGCGGTCAAGCTCGGGGTCAGACAGCGGGCCGGATTGCGCTGACGGCTGCGGGGCCTCCGGCACGGGAACGGCCCGACGATGCAACTGGCGCAGCAGCAGGCGATAGCCCAGCAGCAGCGCCACAACGCCGCCGCCCAGCACCCAGACCCGGGCATCGCCGCCGACCAGACGCGCGACCCCGCTGCCCGGCGCCAGCACCAGCGCGGCAACGGCAGCCAGCCAAAGCGCCGCCACACCCGCCCAGCCGCGCCATGCCGGCCAGCCAAGCAGGCGCGCCGCGACCAGCACGGCAAGCATGATTGCAAGGATCAGCACGGGCTCAGGCCCGCCCGGTCGAGCCGAAGCCGCCCTCGCCGCGCGCGGTCTGCTCCAGCGCCTCGGCCATGACATAGGCCGCGCGAGTCACCGGGGCGACGACGGCCTGGGCGATGCGCTCGCCATGATGGATGGTATAGGG
The DNA here is from genome assembly GCF_030234105.1 of Paracoccus sp. SSJ. Taxonomy (NCBI): domain Bacteria; kingdom Pseudomonadati; phylum Pseudomonadota; class Alphaproteobacteria; order Rhodobacterales; family Paracoccaceae; genus Paracoccus; species Paracoccus sp. SSJ. Next base: position 264,156 of record NZ_JASSPE010000002.1, read on the forward strand.
CTGCTGGCTGAGGTTTATCATGATCACGCCCAGCGGCCCGCGATAATCGCTGTCGATGGTCCCCGGCGTGTTGGGCAGCGTCACGCCATGCTTCAGCGCCAGGCTGGAGCGGGGGCGGACCTGCATCTCGTATCCCTCGGGAATCTGCACGCGCAGCCCGGTGGGAACCAGGCGGATCTGGCCGGGATCGAGCACCAGCTCGCCCCCGCCCAGGTCGGCCCGCAGGTCGGCGCCGGCCGAACCGCGGGTCTGGTATTCGGGCAGGGGCAGCGCCGGATCGGCGCCCGGTTCACGCAGAACCAGAATCGTCACCTCGGCCGCCATCTCCAAAGCCCCTTATCTCGGCGAGATCATCATGACCATCTGACGCCCTTCCAGCTTGGGCATCGATTCGACCTTGCCGGCCTCGCCCACGTCGGCGGCGACGCGGTTCAGAAGCTCAAGCCCAAGCTGCTGGTGGGCCATCTCGCGGCCGCGGAAGCGCAGGGTGATCTTGACCTTGTCGCCCTCGGCCAGGAACTTCATGACCGAACGCATCTTGACGTCGTAATCATGGGTATCGGTCCCGGGACGGAACTTGATCTCCTTGATCTCGATGATCTTCTGCTTCTTGCGGGCCTCGGCCTCGCGCTTTTGCTGTTCATACTTGAACTTGCCCAGGTCCATGATCTTGCAGACCGGGGGCGTGGCATTCGGCGAGATTTCGACAAGATCAAGCCCGGCTTCCTGTGCAAGCTCCAGACCGCGGGCGGGTGTCACGACACCTACATTCTCGCCATCCGCACCGATCAGGCGGATTTCGGCGACTCGGATGCGCTCGTTGACGCGGGGGCCGGTGTCACGGGTGGGCGGAGCGTTATGCGGTCTGCGGGCTATGGCTGTCTTCCTTGTATTGCCGGGGCTTTCGGGCGGTTAAATAGTCCTGCGCAGGCGGATTTTCAACCGGATTCGATGAGTCTGGCCAAGGTTTGGCGGCCGTCCCCGCACTTTCGCGCAACGGTTGACGCAGCCATGCGCAGGCATGCGGCACCTGCGTCGCCGGGACGCTTTTCCCCCTTGCCGCGGCATGGCATAGAGGACCCGAGCCGCCGCAGCCCTGACGGAGAAGACGATGCAGAAAATCCTGGCCTTGATCGTGATTCTGGCCCTCGCGCTTGGCGGATTGTGGCTGTGGAGCGGCGGCGACCCGACCCGCCTGGCAGGCAGCACGCCGCCGGCCGAGTCCCCCGCCACGCCCGCAGCACCCGCAGCCGACCAGCCCCCGGCGCAGGAAAGCGCCAACGCGGCGGCCGACGCCGCGGCCGATGCGGCCGCCATCGCGGCGGATGCGGCGGCCGATGCCTCGATCTCGGCCGGACAGGCGGCGGTCGGCGCGGCCGGCTCTGCCGCCGAACAGGCCGAGGCGGCGGCCGAAGCCGCCATCGCCGCCGCCGACCGCGCCGCGGATGCAGCGGCGGCGGCCAATGCCACGCCCGAGCAGGCCGAGGCAGCCGCCATTGCCGCCAGCACCGCCGCCCGCGAAGCCGCAACCGCCACGCGCCAGGCCGGCGAGGCCGCCAGCCAGGCGGTCGGGATCGACGCCGCCCTGACCCCGCAGGGGTTCGACGCGGGCAAGGTGCGCACCATGATCGAGCAATCGGGCCTTTCCGCCGAACGCAAGGCCGGGCTGATCGCGCTGCTCGACAACGCGGCCCTGGACCCGGCGGCACTGGCGCAGGCGCTGGACCAGATCAAGGCAGCCCTGCCATGAGCTTTCCCAGCCTCGCCGATTTCCTGAAGAACGCGCGCGACCGGCTGGACAAGGGACCCATCGCGCTGGTGCTGATCGAGGACGAGGCCGCGGTTCAGCAGACGCTGGCGCATCACCTGACCGCCGGGTTCAAGCTGATCCTCGCGCTCTCGCCCGAGCCGCTGCCGGCCCATGCCCTGCCCGAGGACGGCGCGAAGCGAATCGTCAACCTGCGCCACGATTCGCGCCGCGGCCGGGCGCATGTCGATGCGGTCAATGCGGTGATCGAGGCCGCGCCCGCCGATACCTGGCTTTATTACGGCTACAATGCGGAATTCCTGTTCTATCCCTTCTCGGAAAGCCGCACCGTGGGCGAGATGCTGACCTTTCACGCCGAGGAGCGGCGGCGGGCGATGCTGACCTATGTCATCGACCTCTATGCCCCGGATCTGGAGCGTTTTCCCGATGCGGTCAGCCTGAACGAGGCGATGTTCGACCGCACCGGCTATTACGCGCTTGGCCGCATGGACCGCGACGGCCGCTACAAGGAACGCCAGCTGGACTTCCATGGCGGGCTGCGCTGGCGCTTCGAGGAGCACCTGCCGCAGGATCGCCGCCGCATCGACCGCATCGCGCTGTTCCGCAGCCAGCCGGGGCTGCGGCTCCTGCCCGATCACCGCTTCAATGTCGAGGAATACAACACCTATGCCTGTCCCTGGCACAACAACCTGACCGCGGCCGTCGCCTCGTTCCGGGTGGCCAAGGCGCTGGCCAGGAATCCCGGCTCGCGCGGGCATATCCGCAGCTTTCGCTGGCGTAACTCGCACCCTTTCCAGTGGAATGCGCAGCAGTTGATGGATTTCGGGCTGATGGAGCCGGGCCAGTGGTTCTGAAGCGGCCGGACGCGGTCAGGCGGCACTGACCCGCCAGATCACGTCGCCCACGTCATCGGCCATCAGGAGCGACCTGCCATCCGGGCCAATGGTCACGCCGACGGGGCGGCCATGGGAGTATTTCTCGTCCTCGGACAGAAAACCCGACAGGATGTCGCGCGGCGGACCCGAGGGGCGACCATCCCGGAAGGGCACGAAGATCAGCTTGTAGCCCGAAAGCGTCGAGCGGTTCCACGAGCCGTGCTGGCCGATCGCCATGCCGTCGGGAAAGCCCGGCAGCGTGCCCTCGGGCATCCAGCACAGGCCCAGCGAGGCGGTATGGCCGCCCAGGGCATAGTCCGGGGCGATGGCACGGGCGACCTCGGCCGGGTCCTGCGGCACGCGGTCGTCGACGATCCGCCCCCAGTAGCAATAGGGCCAGCCGTAGAAGCCGCCCTCCTGCACCGAGGTCAGGTAATCGGGCGGCGTCTCGTCGCCCAGCCCGTCGCGTTCGTTCACCACGGTCCAGAGCGCGCCGGTCGAGGGCTCCCAGGCCATGCCGACCGGATTGCGCAGACCCGAGGCGAAGATGCGAGCCTGGCCGGTTTCCAGGTCCAGTTCCCAGATCGCGGCACGGCCCTGTTCCGCCTCCATGCCGTCGTCGGCGATATTGGTCAGCGAGCCGACACCGCAGTAAAGCCGCTTGCGGTCGGGCGAGACGATCAGGCTGCGCGTCCAATGCCCGCCGGGCTTGAACTCGACAAGCCTGCGGCCCAGCCCGTCGAGCCGCGTCGCGCCGGGCGCATAGGGAAAGGCGACGATGCCGTCGGTATTGCCGACATAGAAGGTGTCGCCGACCAGGGCCATGCCGAAGGGCTGGCGCTGGTCTTCGAGGAAGACCTCGCGCGTTTCGGCCACGCCGTCGCCATCACGGTCGCGCAACAGCGTGATGCGGTTGGCGCTGGTCCCCAGCGCGCGGGCGCGGCGCATGGTGGCCTGGGCGGCGCGGTCGAGCAGCGATCGCGGCGGGCTTGCCTCTTGCAGGGCCTCGGCCACCAGCACGTCGCCATTGGGAAGCACCTCGATCCAGCGCGGATGGCGCAATTCGCGGGCGAAGGCATCGACGCGCAGGCCGGGTGCGGCCTTGGGCAATTGCCCCGGCGCCCAGCCGCGGGCGGTGGGCATCTTCAGGGTCATGATGCCCTGTTTCTTCGCCTCGGGGATGGCGGGGCTGGACCCGAATGCCGGCGTCCGGGGGGCGCCCATCCGGCGCATCAGCACCATTGCCCCACCGACAATGGCCGTTGCCTTGGCCAGAAGATCCATGGCTTTCCTTCCTCACTGCGCGGGCCAAGGCTAGTCGGGATGCGGAGCGGGTCAATCCCGGAATCTGCAGCGGGATGGGGTAAATCGGCGGGGATGGCGCCGGTGGCACCGTCCCATGAGTATTTTGGGAACGAAGAAGTTCAGCGGCGCGCTTCGCGGATCAGTGCCGCGAGATGTTCGGTCGAGGGGTCGTGGCCGGGGGCGGGCTCGCCCTCGAGCAGCGGGGCCACCTTCAGCGCCAGTTCCTTGCCGAGTTCGACCCCCCATTGGTCGAAGCTGTTGATGCCCAGGATCACGCCCTCGGCAAAGACGCGATGCTCGTAGAGCGCGACGATCTGGCCCAGCGTATAGGGGTCGAGTTCGGGGATCAGCAGCGTGGTCGAGGGGCGGTTGCCCGGAAAGACCCGATGGCGGGCCTGGCGGTCCAGTTCCGCGCCGGTCAGGCCCTTGGCGCGCATGATCTCGCGCGCCTCGTCAAGCGAGCGGCCGCGCATCAGCGCCTCGGATTGCGCCAGGCAATTGGCGATCAGGAGCAGGTGGTGATGCGCGAGGTCGGGTTCGCGGCCGCGCGCGGCGATGATGAATTCGCATGGCACCACCGCCGTGCCCTGGTGGATCAGCTGATAGAAGGCGTGCTGGCCGTTGGTGCCCGGCTCGCCCCAGACCACCGGGCCAGAGGGCAGGGTCAGGTCGCTGCCGTCCATGGCGACGCGCTTGCCGTTCGATTCCATCTCCAGCTGCTGCAGATAGGCCGGCAGGCAGGCAAGGCGGTTGTCATAGGGCAGCACGGCGCGGGTGCCGTAGCCGCAGACCTGGTTATGCCAGATGCCGACCAGCGCCAGGATCACCGGCAAGTTCCCCGCCAGGGGCGCCTCGCGGAAATGGCGGTCCATGGCCGCGCCGCCGGCAAGGAAGCGGTCGAAATTCCCGGGTCCGATGGCGATCATCAGCGAAAGGCCGATGGGCCCCCACATGGAATAGCGCCCCCCTACCCAATCCTCGAAGCCGAAGACGCGGGCCTCGTCGATGCCCCATTCGGCGGTGCGCTCGGTGGCCGAGGAAAGCGCAGCGAATTGCGCCGCCGGATCGGCGACCGACGCCGCCATCCAGTCCAGCGCCGTCCGGGCGTTGGTCATGGTCTCGATGGTGGTGAAGGTCTTGGAGGCGACGATCACCAGCGTCGTCGCCGGATCGAGCCCCTTGAGCGTATCGGCGATGTCCGCCCCGTCCACGTTCGAGACGAAATGCACCCGCGGCCCGTCATGCCAGGGCGAAAGCGCCCGCGTGGCCATGGCCGGGCCAAGGTCCGAGCCGCCGATGCCGATATTGACGACATCGGTGATGCGGCCGCCCTGCCCCGCAAAGCTGCCGTCGCGGATGGCGGCGGCGAATGCGCTCATCCGCTCATGCGTGCGGCGCAGCTCTGGCATCACGTCGCGGCCGTCCAGCATGATGCTGCCGTCCAGGTTGCGCAGCGCGGTATGCAGCACGGCGCGATCCTCGGTCTCGTTGATGCGCGCACCGCCGAACATGGCCTCGCGACGTCCGGGGACGGGCGCGGCCAGTTCCAGCAGCAGGTCGCGCGCGCCGGTGTCGATGGTTGTCTTGGACCAGTCCAGCACCAGCCCTTCGGCACTGGTCGAAAAGGCTGTGGCGCGGGCCGGATCGGCGTCAAACAGCGCCTCGATCCGCAGCGCCCCCTGGGATTTGCGGTGGTCTTGCAGTCGGCTCCAGATGGTCATGTCACTCTGCCCAATGCACGGTGATGTCGCCAAGGAAAGCGCGGATCGGCGCCTCGGTCGGATCGAGGCCCTGCGCACGCTCGAAAGCCTCGCGCTTGTCGGCGCCGGCGATCAGCAGATGGGTGTTGATCGCACCGCGCAGCGCCGAGGCGGTCAGGGTGATCCTGGGCTCGTCCTTGACGCTGTTGACAGCCATTACCGGCGGGGCGTCGGGCGCCAGCGCCAGCACGGTTTCCGAGGCGGCAGGGAACAGGCTTGCGGTATGCATGTCGGTGCCCATGCCCAGCAGCAGCACGGTCAGCGGCAGATGCGGGGCGATGGCCTCGGCCAGCGCCGGCACCGCATCCTCGGGGCGTTCGTCGCCGGTATAGAGGTCGATATAGCGAGCCGCCGCCGCCTTGTCCTTGAGCAGGTGGCGGCGCAGGAGCCGGCCGTTCGAGCGCAGATGCTCGCCATCCACCCAGCGCTCGTCGTTGAGCAGCACCGCGACGCGCGGCCAGTCGACCTCGCTGCCCGAGAGATAGTCGTAGAGCGGCGCCGGCGTGGTGCCGCCCGGCACGCAAAGGCTGGCGCTGTCGTTCACCCGCAAATGCTGCGACAGCTGCCCCGCCAAGCGGTCGGCCAGGGACAGAAACAGCATCTCGCGGTCGGGATATTCGATGAATTCCAGGGTCATGGCCGGATCTCCCTCCAGCGACGGTTGTCGCGATGCAGCAGGCGCAGCGCCTCCTCGGGGCCGCTGGAGCCGGGGTCGTAGGGCTCGGGCCGCTTCGAGCCGGCCTCCCAGGCCCCGATGATCGGGTCGGTCCAGGCCCAGGCGGCCTCGACCTCGTCGCCGCGCATGAACAGGGTCTGGTTGCCGCGGATCACGTCCATGATCAACCGCTCATAGGCGTCGGGCATGTCGGAGCCCTCGGCCCCCAGCGCATCGGCAAAGCTCATGTCCAGCGGCACCTGCACCAGGCGCATGCCGCCCGGTCCCGGCTCCTTGATCATCACGGTCAGGTGCATGCCCTCGTTCGGCTGCAGCTTGATGACCAGTTGGTTCGCCTTATGCGTGCCGCCGTCGTCGAAGATCGAATGCGGCGGCTCCTTGAAGGTGACGACGATCTCGCTGGTGCGCGCACGCAGTCGCTTGCCGGTGCGCAGATAGAAGGGTGTGCCGGTCCAGCGCCAGTTGGCGATCCGCACCTTCAGCGCCACGAAGCTTTCGGTGCGCGAGAGCGGGTTTTCGGCATCCTCCAGATAGCCGGGGCCGTCGGGGCCGGCCACATACTGGCCGCGCACGATGTCCTCGGCCGCGAGCGGCTCGAGCGCGCGGATCACCTTGAGCTTTTCGTCGCGCACCGCATCGGGATCGAAATGATAGGGCGGCTCCATGGCGATCAGGCACAGAAGCTGCATCAGGTGATTCTGCACCATGTCCCGCATGGCGCCGGAATGGTCGTAATATTCGCCACGTCCGCCGACGCCCACCGTCTCGGCCACGGTGATTTGGACATGGTCCACATATTGCGCGTTCCACAGCGGCTCGAACAGGATGTTTGCAAAGCGCACCGCCATCAGGTTCTGGACGGTTTCCTTGCCGAGGTAATGGTCGATCCGGTAGATCTGGTTTTCGTCGAAATGCCGGGCCAGCGTCGCATTCAGCGCGCGCGCGGTGGCAAGGTCGCGGCCAAAGGGCTTTTCGACGACGATGCGGCTGTCCGCATCGGCGATGCCATTGGCCGCCAGCCGCTCGGCGATATCGCCGAAAAGCGCCGGCGCGACCGAGAAATAGAAGGCATGCACCACCCCCGGACGCACCCGCGCCTTGAGCTCGGCCCAGCCGTCGGTGCCGCGTGCGTCGATGGCGACATAGCCCAGCATGTCCAGAAAGGCCGAAAGCTGCGCCGGGTCCTGGCCGGGGCCGATGAACTCCTCGATCGCGGCCCGCATCTCGGCGCGGAAGGCATCGTCGTCCTGACGGGTGCGGGCCGCGCCGATGATGCGTGCGCTGTCCGGCACCTGCCCGGCCACGAAACGCCGGTAAAGCCCGGGCACGATCTTGCGCCTGGCCAGGTCGCCGGTTGCACCAAAGATCACCAGGTCGAAATCCTCAACCGGAATGATGCGTGAAACCATCGCTGCCTCCTCATCGCTGATCTGCCGATTAGCCGATGTTAGCGGTAACATCAAGTCCTTCACACCCATCCTCATCTCAGTCTTGTTCCCGCGGGGGGATGATAGCGGTTCCAGGCGACGGAAATGTCGCGGTTTCGGGGGCCTCCAGCCGCGCGACGGCCTTAGCCAGGCGCGGCAGGCGGGCGCGCCGCATCAGCTCCTTGCGAGACATGGCGCCGCCGGCGGCCCGGGCGCGCGCCTCGGTGGCCTCGATCGCGGCCAGTACGGCTTCGGGCGCCCGCAGATAAAGGTCGCGCAGGAATTCGTCGGGATGGATCGCCCTGAGCCCGACCGAGGCCAGCGTGCCGCGCGGAAAGTCGCGCAGATTCGCGGTGACGATGGCCTCGGCACCCGCCGCCAGTGCGCATTCGACCACATGCCGGTCGGCCGGATCGGGCAGGTCGAGGCCGCTTGCCCCCTGCCCCGGCGCGGCCAGCGCCTGCGGAAAGCGCGACTCCAGCAGCGCGATCTCGACCCCGGCCGCGGCACCCTGCCGGGTTGCGGCATGGCGCCATTCGTCCAGGATGCGACGCGACCAGACCGGCTGGAACAGCCCCGCCGCCGCCGCGTCGATCAGGATTTCCCGCAGCACGGTCGGAAACAGCACGCAGGCGTCCAGAACCGCCCTCATCCGTCCAGCCGGAAGAACAGCGCCTTGAGATAGCCGGTCTCGGCCAGTTGCGGCAGCGTGGGATGGTCAGGGCCAGCCTGCCCGGTATGCAGCAGTTGCATCCGCCGCCCGCCCCGGCCGATGCCGCGGGCGCTGGCATTGCGGAATGCGGTCAGGTCGGCGGCATGGCTGCAGGAACACAGGCCCAGATAGCCGCCCGGCGCGACCAGCGGCGCGGCCAGCTTCGCCACCCGCTCATAGGCGCGCAAGCCCGCTTCCAGCGCAGGTTTCGAGGGCGCGAAGGCCGGCGGGTCGCAGATCACCAGGTCGAACTGCGCGCCCTCGGCAGCCAATGCCTCCATCTGCTCGAAGGCATCGCCCTGGCGGGTGGTCAGCCGCGCCTCGGCGCCCATGGCGCGCGCGCCGCCCCGCGCCAGTTCCAGCGCGGCGGCCGAGCCGTCGACGCAGGTGGCATGGGTGGCGCCGGCCGCCAAGGCGGCAAGGCCGAAGCCCCCGACATGCGAGAACACGTCCAGCACGCGCTGGCCCTGCGCCAGCCGCTGCGCAAAGGCATGATTCGGACGCTGGTCGTAGAACAGCCCGGTCTTTTGCCCCTGCGTCAGATCGGCCAGGTAGATCGCACCGTTCATCGGCACCTCGACGGGACCGTCGACCGCACCGGACAGGATCTCGGTCCGCTCGTCCAGACCCTCCAGCGCTCGCGCCCGGCCCTGCCCGTTCAGGATGACGGTCGAGACGCCCGTGACCTCGCGCAGCGCCGCGGCGATGTCCTCGACCATGCGCTCGGCCCAGGCGGCGTTGGGCTGGATCACCGCGGCATCGCCGAAACGGTCGATGATGGTGCCGGGCAGCCCGTCGGCCTCGGCATGGATAAGCCGGTAGAACGGTGCATCGAACAGCCGCGCCCGCAGCGCCAGTGCCCGTTGCAGTCGCGCGGCGATCCAGTCGCGGGTGATCTGCGCCTGCGGGTCGGGGTCCATCATCCGGGCGATGATCCGCGAATCGGGGTTCACCGTGACCAGACCCAGCGGCCGGCGTTCGGCATCCTCGAGCAGCGCAAAGCTGCCGGGCGGGATCGCCCGCGTGCGCCGGTCGGTGACCAGTTCGTCGGCAAAGACCCAGGGAAAACCGTGGCGGATTGCCTGCGGCTTGGATTTCGGGCGCAATCGGATGATGGGCAGATCGGCGTTCATGGCGGCCTCGTGCAAAACGGGGCAGGATTGCCACGGCAGGCGCCCGCGGGCAAGAGCGGGCCGGTTGCAATGTTACCGCTAACAGGATAGATTGGCAGCAAAGGAGACGCCAGCCATGACCTTGCACGCCACCATCGACCGGGTGACCGACCGCATCCGCGAGCGTTCTGCAAAAAGCCGCAGCGCCTATCTGGCCAAGATCGCCCGCGCCGCCGAGGAAGGGCCGCGCCGCGCCCATCTGTCCTGCGGCAACCAGGCCCATGCCTATGCCGCCATGCCGGACAAGCAGGATCTCGCCACCACGCGCAAGCCGAACATCGGCATCGTCACCGCCTATAACGACATGCTCTCGGCCCATCAGCCCTATGAGCGCTATCCCGACCTGATCCGGCAGGCGGCCCATGCCGCAGGCGCTACGGCGCAGGTCGCGGGCGGCGTGCCTGCGATGTGCGACGGCGTCACGCAGGGCCGGCCGGGGATGGAGCTGTCGCTGTTCTCGCGCGATGTGATCGCGCTGGCCTCGGGCGTGGCGCTGACGCATGACACATTCGACGCGGCGCTGTATCTGGGCGTTTGCGACAAGATCGTGCCGGGGCTGATCATCGCCGCCGGCACCTTCGGCCATATCCCGGCGGTCTTCGTCCCGGCCGGTCCCATGCCCTCGGGCCTGCCGAACGACGAGAAATCCAAGGTCCGGCAGCAGTTCACCACCGGCGAGGTCGGCCGCGAGGCGCTGATGGCGGCCGAGATGGCCAGCTATCACGCGCCCGGCACCTGCACCTTCTACGGCACGGCGAACAGCAACCAGATGCTGATGGAGTTCATGGGCCTGCACCTGCCCGGCTCCAGCTTCGTCAATCCGAACACGCCCTTGCGCGATGCGCTGACCAGCGCCGCGGTCCAGCGCGCGGCCGCGATCACCCGGCTGGGCAACGACTACCTGCCGGCAGGCGAGGTGCTGGACGAACGCGCCTTCGTCAACGGCATCGTCGGACTGATGGCGACCGGCGGCTCGACCAACCTGGTGCTGCACCTGCCTGCCATGGCGCGGGCGGCGGGGGTGATCCTGGACCTCGAGGATTTCCACGACCTGTCCGAGACGGTGCCGCTGATGGCCCGGGTCTATCCCAACGGGCTGGCCGACGTGAACCATTTCCATGCCGCCGGCGGCCTTGGCTACATGATCGGCCAATTGCTGGATGCCGGGCTGCTGCATCAGGACGTGCGCACTATCGCCGGCGGCGGCCTGGACCAATATGCCCACGAACCCCGGCTGAAGGACGGCCGGATCGAATGGGTCGAAGGCGCGCGAGAGACGCTGAACAACAAGATCCTGCGCCCGGCCGCCGATCCTTTCGCCCCGACAGGCGGGCTGAAGCAGCTTTCCGGCAACCTGGGCCGGGGGGTCATCAAGGTCTCGGCCGTGGCGCCCGAGCGCCATGTCATCGAGGCCCCCGTCCGGGTGTTTTCCGACCAGGAAGAAGTGAAGGCCGCCTTCAAGCGCGGCGAGTTCACCGAGGACGTGATCGTCGTCGTCCGCTTCCAGGGACCGCGTGCCAATGGCATGCCCGAACTGCATTCGCTGACCCCCACGCTGGCCGTGCTGCAGGATCGCGGCCTGCGGGTGGCGCTGGTCACGGACGGCCGCATGTCCGGCGCCTCGGGCAAGGTTCCCGCCGCGATCCATATCTCGCCCGAGGCGGCAGATGGCGGACCGCTGGCGCGGCTGCGCGACGGCGACCTGGTCCGGCTGGATGCGGCAAGCGGCACGCTGTCCTGCCTCGCCGCCGGCTTCGAGGATCGCCAGCCGGCCGAACATGACCCCTCGCATTCGGCCGAGGGATTGGGGCGCGAGTTGTTCGCCGCCTTCCGTCGCCATGTCGGGCCGGCGACCGAGGGCGCGGCGGTCGTCGTCTGACGGCCACCGCCCTTTGCCCTGCAGGCGGGCGGCCTCCATCAATGCTCACAACACGCCACGGGGCGGATGGCGATACCGTCCCGGGACTGGCCGTATCGTTGCAGCCACGACTCGGCCGGCGCGCGCGCCGGCAGGCAGATCATCTGCGCCATATCGGCCATCCCCGGCAGGTCCAGCCGCATCGGCCCCGCACCCTCGGCCAGTTCGCGCAGGAACAGCACGTTCAGGCAGATATGGCCGTCATCGTCGTGAATCGGGCAAAGGCGGGCATCGGCCCGGAAGCGTCGCCCAGACTTGGCGACCTGCGCCAGCCCAGGCAAGCGCAGGTCGCACCCGCCCGGCGTCTCAAGCATGCGCCAAAGCCGGTTCGGACCCTTCTCCGAGGGGTCCAGCAGGATCGCCACCGGCCGGCCGATCAATTCCTCGCGCCGATAGCCGCACATGCCGAGATAACTCTGGTTTACCGCGACGATATGGCCCGCAAGATCGAGGATGAGCACCGCGCGATGCGTGCCCATCGCCCGCATGGCCCATTCGAGGTCGTGGTGAAGCCGCTGGATTTCAGTCATTCCGGAAAACTCCCGCAAAGGATTTCCGGCAGGATTGCCCCAATAGGCTAAGATTCCGTTAGCGCGAGAGCTTTTTCCTCAAGCCTCGATCGGTGGGCCGAAGCGTTCGATCATCCGCTTGCGGATCTGGTCTCGCACGGTGCGGTAAAGCGCCAGTTTCGCCTCGCGCCCCTCTGCCAGGCCGCTGGGGTCCATGATCGGCCAGTATTCCACATCCAGATGAGAAACTCGCGTTAGTTCAAGGGCTTGCCTTTGGCTGGCCGGCGACAGGGCGATCACCAGGTCAAAGCTGGTCAGGTCGTCGCCCCAAGCCTTCATCTCCTCGAAGGAACGCGAGCGATGGGTCGAAAGCTCGACCCCGATCTCCTTGCAGACAGCGATGGCGAAGCCGTCGATCTCCATGTCGTTCTTGACGCCGGCCGATTGCACATAGGCGGCACGGCCGTAGAATTTCTTCATCATCCCCTCGGCCATGGGGGAACGGATGGCGTTATGGTCGCAGCAGAACAGCACCGAATGGGGAATCGGTCCGGCCACGAATCACCCCGGAACCAAGGCGCAGATCAGGGTGAACAGGCGCCGGGCGGTGTCGATATCGACCTCGGCCTTGCCCTCCAGCCGCTCTTGCAGGGTGCGGGCGCCCTCGTTGTGGATGCCGCGCCGGGCCATGTCGATGGCTTCGATCTGTGCCGGCGGCAGGCGCTTGACCGCATCGAAATAGCTGGTGCAGATCTGGAAGTAGTCCTTGACCGTCTGCCGGAACGGGCCCAGCGACAGGTGGAACTCGGCCACCTTGCTGCCCGATTCGGTGGCGATGTCGAAAACCAGCCGCTTCTCGCGCACCGCCAGAGCCAACGCATAGGGGCCGGGGGGAACGTCCTGCCCCTCGCGGCCAGGCAAGGTGAAGCTGTTGTCTTCCAGCAAATCGAAGACCGCGACGCGCCGGTCCTGCTCGATCTCGGGCGAGGGCGGCGGCAGCGCACTGTCGTCGATGTCGATCCGGCACAGCCGGTTCGCGGATTGGCTCATCCCTGCCCCCCGTTCAAAACCGCCAGCCGCGCCGAGACCGAACGGCCATGCGCCGACAGCCCCTCGGACTCGGCCAGCCGCACCGCCGCCGGGCCGATCGCCGCCAGCGCCTCGGGCGAAAGCCTGGCGATGGTGCTGCGCTTGAGGAAATCCATCACCGACAGGCCCGAGGAGAAGCGTGCCGAACGAGCCGTCGGCAGGACATGGTTCGGGCCGCTGACATAATCTCCCACCGCCTCGGGCGTCCAGCCGCCCAGGAAGATCGCCCCGGCATGGCGGGTCTTTTCCGCCAGTGCCTCGGGATCGTCCACGCAAAGCTCCAGGTGCTCGGGCGCCAGCCGGTCGGAAAGCGCCGCCGCCTCGTCGAGGTCGCGTGTCACGATCACCGTGCCATAGTCGCGCCAGCTCGCCCCGGCCACCTCGGCGCGCGGCAGCGCAGGCAGGATCCGCTCGACCTCGGCGACCACGGCGCGGGCCAGGGTTTCGTCCGGCGTGATCAGGATCGACTGGGCATCGGCGTCATGCTCGGCCTGCGCCAGCAGGTCCAGCGCCAGCCATTCCGGGTTCTGCTCGCCTTGGGCGATGATCAGCACCTCGGAGGGGCCGGCGATCATGTCGATGCCGACGCGCCCGAAAACTTGCCTTTTGGCCGCAGCCACATAGGCATTCCCCGGCCCGGTGATCTTGTCCACCGGGCGGATGGTCCGGGTGCCGTAGGCCATGGCGGCGATCGCCTGCGCACCGCCGATGCGATAGACCTCGTCCACGCCGGCAAGCTCCGCCGCCAGCAGCACCAGCGGATTCACCACGCCGTCGGGCGTCGGCACGCAGATCACCAGCCGCTCGACCCCCGCCACGCGCGCGGGAATGGCATTCATCAGGACCGAGGAGGGATAACTCGCCTGCCCGCCCGGCACATAAAGACCGGCGGCCGAGACCGGCGTCCAGCGCCAGCCCAGCGTTGCGCCTTCGGGATCGGTCCAGTTGAGATCGTCGGGCATCTGCCGGGCGTGATAGGCCCGGATCCGGCTTGCCGCCATGGCCAGCGCGGCACGATCCTCGGCCGAGACCTTCGCCGTTTGCGCGGCAATCTCGTCCTTCGAGAAGGCCAGCGTTTCCGCCGTCAGTGCCAGACGGTCGAAACGCCCGGTCAACTCGACCAGCGCGGCATCGCCCCGGCCGCGCACATCGGCGATGATCGACGCAACGGCATCGTTCACATCGGCCGCATCCTCGCGCTTCATCGAAAGAAGCGCGGCGAAGCGTTCGGCAAAATCGGGCTGGGCGGTCGAAAGATGGATGGGCATGGGTCGGGCCTTCAATGACCCGACCTTGTTAGCGGCTGCGGGCAAGGGGCTCAAGCGGCTATGGCACTGCTGAACCTGCCCGTTCAGCGCCGGTTGCATGACGGGATTCGAGTATTTAGGGAACAGAGAAGCCAAGCTCTCTTCTTCGTTCTCCAAATACTCATGCGGCCAGGCAACCAGCGCCGTCCCCGACCGGAAGGCGCGGCGGGATCAACTGTCGGGATGTTGCGGCGCGTGACGCGAGGGCGCGACATAGGGCCGGGTCACGTCGCGCAACTCAACATTCAGGCACTCCGCCTCGACCGCCAGCGTGCCGTCGCCGGCGAATTCCAGAAGCAGCAGGCCGGTGCCGTCCTCGCCCGCCTGCCATGTCAGGGTCAGCAGTTCCAGGATCAGGTCCTTGTCCTTGCGGTCGATCCCGTCGCTCAGCACGCGGCGCACGTCGGAGACCAGCAATACCGAGCGCACCCGCTCATAGGGGCGGCCGTCGCGGCGGGCCAGTTCGGCATCCTCCCAGCGGAAGCGGTTCAAAAGCAGCGCGAGCTGCCGGTGGCGGCTGTCATAGGCGATCTCGGTCACCGGCAGGATCGCGTCCTGCACCAGGGCCGAGATCACGGTCAGATCCTCGGCATCGCTGGCCAGAAGCGCCAGCGGCGCGGGATCGGCGTCGGTAAAGCGGGCGTCAGCCATCGGCGACCTCCTTGATGCGTTCGATATCGGCGCCGACGCCGCGCAGCTTGCGCACCACCTTTTCATAGCCGCGATCCAGGTGATAGACGCGGCTGACGATGGTTTCGCCCTCGGCGGCGAGCCCGGCAAGGATCAGGCTGACCGAGGCGCGCAGGTCGGTCGCCATCACCGGGGCACCGCGCAGCTTTTCGACGCCGTGGACGGTAGCATGGCCGCCATGCACCTCGATCCGGGCGCCCATGCGCGCGAGTTCCGGGGCATGCATGAAGCGGTTCTCGAAGATCTTCTCCTCCAGCACCGAGGTGCCCTCGGCGGTGCAAAGCAGCGCCATCATCTGCGCCTGGAGATCGGTGGGGAAGCCCGGGAAGGGTTCGGTCACCACGTCGACCGCGCGCACGCGGCCGTTCTTGCGCGAAACCTTCAGCCCCCGCCCGGTCTCGACCACCTCGATGCCGGCCTCGTCCAGCTTTTCGCAGAAGGCCGCGACCAGGTCGATCCGGCCGCCAAGGCATTCGACCTCGCCTCCGCAGATCGCGGGGGCCAGCATGTATGTGCCCAGTTCGATCCGGTCGGTCACCACCGGATGCGTCGCGCCGCCAAGCGCCTGGACGCCCTCGACGGTGATGGTCGATGTTCCCTCGCCCTCGATCTGCGCGCCCATGCGGCGCAGGCATTCGGCCAGGTCCACGATCTCGGGCTCGCGCGCGGCATTGTTGATGACGGTCGTGCCCCGCGCCAGCGTCGCCGCCATCAGCGCGTTCTCGGTCGCGCCGACCGAAACCAGCGGGAAGTCGATCACCGCGCCCCTGAGCCCACCCGAAGGCGCCTTGGCATGGACATAGCCCTCGCGCAGGTCGAGATCGGCCCCCATCGCCTCGAGCGCGCGCAGGTGCAGGTCCACCGGCCGGGCGCCGATGGCGCAGCCGCCGGGCAGCGAGACAACGGCATGGCCGTCGCGCGCCAGCATCGGCCCCAGCACCAGGATCGAGGCGCGCATCTTGCGCACGATGTCGTAATCGGCCCGGTGGCTGGTCAGGTCATGGCTCGACAGCGCAAGCACCTGCCCGTCCTGGAGGCTGGCGACCTCCGCCCCCAGCGATTGCAGCAGCGCGGTCATGGTGCGGATATCCGACAGCCGCGGCGCATTGGTCAACGTCAGCGGCTGGTCGGTCAGCAGCGTTGCCGGCATCAGCGCCAGGCAGGCATTCTTGGCGCCGGTGATCGGGATCTCGCCCTTGAGCGGCCCGTTCCCCCTTACAATGATCTGGTCCATCTATTCCTCGTTCCCGGGCGCCTGTCCGTTCGGCGGCATCTCTGGCCCGTGCTGCTCGTTCTGCGTCGTCTCGTCCGATGCCCCCGTCCGCGCACGCCCCTGTGCCTTGCGCCGCGCAAGATTGGCCCGCAGCGCGGCCTTGAGCCGCGCTTCGCGTGCATCGCCCTTGGGATCGCGGGGTGTTCTTGTCATGTCTTTCTGTTAGCGCCCTTGCCGGCTTGCGTCCAGCGGCGGCACCGTCGCCGCCGCGGCGATCGGCAACGAACGGCGAAGTTGGATTTTTTCCAACTCCCCCCTTGCACCCTTCGCCCAGTCGGTCTAAAGCCCCGCCCACGATGCTGTGGTAGCTCAGTGGTAGAGCACTCCCTTGGTAAGGGAGAGGTCGAGAGTTCAATCCTCTCTCACAGCACCATGAAAATCCCGAGATCTCGAGACGGCTCTTTGCAGTTGATCCGTGCATGCGCATGGCCCTTGCGAAGGCCAGGACACGCCCATGCGGGGCCGTGCATCGAAAAACTCGCAAGACCCGTCGGTTCCATGACTCTCGCAGGAGATTGCGGAAACGGTCGAGCGTACGGCGATCAGACGATACGACCGCGCCGGCAACCAAGGCCGCGCAATGCGCCCAGGCCGTTTTCGCAAGAAAGCCGTCAAGGCGGGCGGCGCTGGGGGTGCCAGCTTGTCCCAACGGGCCCCCGGGATTGGATCGGCCCTGCAAAGGCAGCGTTAGCCCGCGTGGTAATAATCCATGTTGTTGCCGCTGTAATAGTCGATGGCGCCGCAACCGGAGAGCAGAAGAGGAGCCGCGGCGGCGATAGCCAGCATCAGCTTGTTCATGCTTTTGCCCTCCCACTGATCCTGCGGACCATCTCCGACAGTGACGAAGGCCCGCCCAGTCCGGCGAGAGGGCCGGGTTCTAGCCGAACACCTGCCGTTCCTGCTCCGACCCTCGCCCGCCAGCGCCTTTTCCGGCCAGCATGGAATGCGCCGCTCATTCTTATCTGTTGCCGGACAAGCGGGCTTGGGGAAAGCCCCGCATTCCACCCGGCTCCAATCGAAACGCCGAATGGCTGGCCACCATGTTTACAGCGCACGAGGCGCAATCCGCCGCCGTCTGCTGGCGCTGACCCATCTCTTGCCTCCCGCGCCGGCCATGGCGATCCGGCAGCGAACTGGGGAAGCGATCAGGGGCATGACGAGGCATCATTGCGAAAAAAAAACGGTGAAACAATGGCTTGACGGCGATATGGCGGAGGGGATGGGTCTGAAAGACAACCTTCTCCACCTAAGTCGTTGTTTTCGCTGCTAGCGCTCGTGCAAGCTCAGCATGATCCGCCTGCACGCCCGTCGGCTCAACTGGAATAGCTAGTTTGCCTGTGACACGCTCTCCTGGTAACTCCGTTCGCGCTCCGGCCAGGTGCTCTTGATATAGGCGAGGACAGCCCGGATCTCGGCGTCGCCGAGGACATCGGCAAACCCCGGCATGTCGCTCTCATAGCCGCCCCCGACAATGGCGGCCGTGCCTTCCTTGACGATGCGGAACAGGATGTCATCGGGATGGTGCCATGTGTGGCCGCCGGCATCGTGCGGTGGCGCCGGGAGACGCCCGGACGGAAGCGGCGTCTTCCAGTCGGGCTGCCCCTCAAGCTGCGCACCGTGGCAGGACGCGCATTGATCCGCATAGACCTGCCGGCCCTGTTCGATGACTTCTGCAGACGCCGCGGCGGTGGACGCAGTACGGACCTGATACCATCCGACGAAGATCGCCAGGATCAGGCCGCCGAGGAGCAACCCGAGCCACAGAATATCGCGGAGTTCTTTGCGCATGAGTTGCATGATTGATGGCGAGGAATTTCTATTGGATACATGCCGAGGATGAATTTCTGCCAGAGGCGCGACGCTGGAGGCAATGGACATTCCCGTGACCAGCGCCTATCTTTCCGGCATGTTTTCGCGCCTTGTTGCCATGCTTGCCGTACTCGCGATCGCCGTTATGACGACGGTGACGTCCGCGCATGCGGCGGGCTTGAGCACAGAGCCCGATCACGCGGCGCATGTCAGCGAGATAATGCAGATTGCGGCCGGCAGCGACCATTCCTGTGATGGCGATCAGCACTGCGGATCGATCGACGCCGAAAGCTGTGAACTGCTGTGCGTAGGTCTTTCGGTCTTCCTGACCCCGCCGAGCGAAGGCTCGGGCCGTGATTACGCGCCTGCCGGCCATGACTTCCCCACCGGCGTCATCCTCGCCAGTCGGGCACCCGGGCTGAACGAACGCCCTCCCAAGCTCCGTCTCCTCTGATCGCGTCCGGGCCACGAGGCCCGCGGCGTCCTATCGGTTTTGATGAACGGGACTGCTGTCCCGAGGAGACGACCATGAATACCCTTTCACGACGCGGCTTTCTTGCCGCTGGTGCCGCCGTGCTGGCCTCTGCGCATCTGCCCCGGATCGCGGCGGCGCAGGGTCTGGCCCCGCTGCCTTTGCACGCCGCCAGCCGGGTGATCGATATCGACGGTCGCGCCGCCACCGTCTGGGGTCTGGCCGGGCTGGCTGGGCAGGGCCTGACGCTCGATCCTGGCGCGCGGTTCCGGGTGGATCTGCACAACGATCTCGATGTTGACACGCTGATCCACTGGCACGGCCAGATCCCGCCCAACGCACAGGATGGCGTGCCCGACATGCCCTTGCCGATGCTCGCCCCCGGCGAGACACGCAGCTATGATTTCGCGCCGCTGCCCGGCACCTATTGGATGCACGCGCATGTGCCGCTGCACGAGATGCGCCTTCTGGCAGCACCGCTGATCGTGCGCAGCGCTGAGGACGTCGCCGCCGACCGGCAGGAGGTGGTGCTGTTCCTGCATGATTTCTCGTTCAAGGCGCCCGAGGAAGTGATGGCCGAGATCCTCGATGGCCACGGGACCGCAGGTGGTCACGGAGGCAACCATGGCGCGGGCATGGGCGGCATGGCGGGTATGGATCATGGCGCCATGGGGAACATGCCGATGGGGGGCATGGATCACGGCGCGATGGGCGGCATGGCGGGCATGGGTGCCGCGGGCGGCATGGCGATGGACCTCAACGATTACGACTGGGACGCCTATCTGGCCAATGACCGCACGCTGTCCGACCCCGAGGTGGTGCAGGTCGAACGCGGCGGGCGCATCCGCCTGCGGGTGATCAACGCCGCCGCTGCGACGGTGTTCTGGATCGAGACCGGCACCGCGCAGGCCCGGCTGGTCGCCGTGGACGGACATGCGGTTCAGCCGGTTCCGGGAACGCGCTTCGGCCTGGCGATGGGCCAGCGACTCGATCTGGAGATCGATCTGCCGCAGCAAGGCGGCGCCTGGCCGATCCTCGCGCTGCGGGAAGGCGCGCCCGAGCGCACTGGCTTGATCCTTGCTACGCAGGGCGCCGAGGTCCGGCGCATCGACCCCATGGCAGAGGCCGAAGCCCCCGCCTTCGACACCGACCTTGCGCAGGAGCAGCGCCTGATCGCCGCCGACGCCCTGCCGGATCGTCCGGTGGACCGCAGCCACATGGTGATGCTGGGCGGCACGATGCAGCCCTATGTCTGGACGATCAACGGGGCCGTCTGGGGCCAGCATCGCCCAATAGCCGCGCGCAGCGGTGAGCGGGTGGTGCTGTCATTCCATAACATGTCGATGATGGGTCACCCGATGCACCTGCATGGGCATGTGTTCCAGGTCGTCGGGCTGAACGGACGTGCCGTCCGGGGCGCGCTGCGCGACACGGTCTATGTGCCGCCGATGTCGATGGTCGATGTAGCGCTCGACGCCGGCGAGGCCGCGCGCTGGATGCTGCATTGCCATCACATGCCGCATCTTGAGACCGGCATGATGACCGAATTTACCATCAGCGCATGATCGTATGATGCTGGGGGCGCCCATGCCAGCGCCCCCAGCGGGAAATCTGCAAAGGGCAATATTCCAAGCCTCCTGATCGCCTCTTGACCTTCCAGCGGTTGGAAAGTGCAGAACAGGTGAAACGCAAGCTCAGGATGAAACGCCGAGGAGGCGTAAAAATGAACAGCAAGATCGAACACGATCACCAGAACCGCGCTCATTCGGCCAACGATCATCGGCACGATCACACGCATGACCACGCCGCCGCGTCGGACACAGCCCACAAGGTCAAGGACCCGGTCTGCGGCATGATGGTCGACCCCCACACCACCGCCCACAGGACCGACCACGGCGGCCGACCGTATTACTTCTGCTCGGCCGGGTGCCGGGAAAAATTTCTGGCCGATCCGGAGCGCTACGTCGACCCTTCGGCGACGGAGGCCAAGGCAGAACCGGTTCCCGAGGGGACGACCTACACCTGCCCGATGCACCCCGAGATCCGGCAGGTCGGCCCGGGGTCGTGCCCGATCTGCGGCATGGCGCTGGAGCCGGTGCTGGTCAGCCTCGATACCGGACCGAACGAAGAACTGATCGACATGACGCGCCGATTCTGGATCGGTCTGGTGCTGACGCTGCCGGTGTTCGTGCTGGAGATGGGCGGCCACCTTCTCGGTCTGGACCACCTCATCAGCCAGCGGACGTCGAACTGGATCCAGATGCTGCTGGCGACACCGGTCGTCCTCTGGGCGGGCTGGCCCTTCTTCCAGCGCGGCTGGCAGTCGCTGGTCAACCGCAGCCTCAACATGTTTACCCTGATCGCCATGGGCACCGGGGCGGCCTGGGTCTACAGCATGGTGGCGACACTTGCGCCCGGCATCTTTCCTGACCAGTTCCGGCAAGCCGACGGCTCGGTCGCGGTCTATTTCGAGGCGGCGGCGGTCATCACCGTCCTTGTCCTGCTCGGGCAGGTGCTGGAACTGCGCGCCCGCGAGAGCACCAGCGGCGCGCTCCGGGCGTTGCTCGACCTTGCCCCCAAGACTGCCCGGATCATCCGTGACGACGGCACCGAGGAGGAGGTGCAGCTCGATACCGTTCAGGTCGGCGACCGGTTGCGGGTCCGGCCCGGCGAGAAGGTGCCCGTCGATGGCGAGGTGCTGGAAGGCCGCAGCGCCGTCGATGAATCGATGGTGACGGGCGAGTCGATGCCGGTCACCAAGGAGGCCGGCGCCACCGCCATCGGCGGCACCATGAACCAGTCCGGCGCGCTGGTGATCGGGGCGAAGAAGGTCGGCCGCGACACCATGCTGTCGCAGATCGTCCAGCTCGTCGCCGAGGCGCAGCGAAGCCGTGCGCCGATCCAGCGGCTTGCCGACCAGGTGTCAGGCTGGTTCGTCCCGGCGGTGATCGTGGTCGCGGTGCTCGCCTTCATCGCCTGGTCGTTCTGGGGGCCGGAGCCGCGCTTCTCCTTCGGTCTGATTGCCGCAGTGTCGGTCCTCATCATCGCCTGTCCCTGTGCGCTGGGGCTGGCAACGCCGATGTCGATCATGGTCGGCGTCGGCCGTGGCGCACAGGCGGGCGTGCTGATCAAGAACGCCGAGGCGCTGGAGCATATGGAGAAGATCGACACCATCATCGTGGACAAGACCGGCACGCTGACGGAAGGGCGCCCCGCCGTCACCGCCATCGTGCCGGCGCCGGGGTTCACCGAAGAAGAGGCGCTGCGGCTTGCCGCCAGCGTCGAGCGGGCCAGCGAGCATCCACTGGCACTCGCCATCGTGCGCGCCGCAGAGGAACGGGGCATCGCGACCGCACCGGTTGCGGATTTCGACTCGCCCACCGGCAAGGGCGCCTATGGCACGGTCGAGGGCAAGCGCATCCCCCTCGGCAACGCCAAATTCCTCGCCGAACAGGGGGTCGATGTGGCGCCGCTGGCCGACGAGGCCGACCGGCTGCGCGAGGATGGGGCGACCGCGATCTTCATGGGCGTGGACGACCGCGTCGCCGCGATCTTCGCCATCGCCGATCCGGTCAAGCCCTCGACGCCCGAGGCGCTGGCGGCGCTGAAGGCGCAAGGGATCCGGGTTGTCATGCTCACCGGCGACAACTGGACCACCGCAAAGGCGGTCGCCCGTCAGCTTGGCATTGACGAGGTCGAGGCCGAGGTGCTGCCAGATCAGAAGAGCGCGGTCGTGCAGCGGCACAAGGCGGCGGGCGAGGTGGTGGCAATGGCCGGCGATGGCGTCAACGACGCGCCGGCGCTGGCTGCGGCGGATGTCGGCATCGCCATGGGCACCGGCACCGATGTGGCGATGGAAAGCGCCGGCGTCACCCTGCTGAAGGGTGATCTGACCGGCATCGTCCGGGCGCGCAAGCTCTCGGAAGCGGTCATGGGCAACATCCGCCAGAACCTGTTCTTCGCCTTCATCTACAACGCATTGGGTGTGCCGATCGCGGCCGGGGTGCTGTATCCGTTCTTCGGCATCCTTCTGTCGCCGATCATCGCCGCCGCCGCCATGGCGCTGTCCTCGGTCAGCGTGATCGCCAATGCAGCTAGGCTGCGGAGGGTGAAGCTGTGACGATTTGCGGAGCCCTCAGCCGGCCCGCACGGGCGCCGCTCAACCCTTTCCTGCGTCGCGCCCGGACCGTGACGGCGAGACAATCCGATCCATGCAACGAGGTTTGACGATGAGAAACGATCACTGCATCAGCCGACGCGCCATTCTGGCCGCTGCCGGCGCACTTCCCCTGCTGATGGCCACGGCAAGGTGGGGGCAGGCAGAGAACCTGCCACTGGTCAGCGTCAGCAAGGATCCCTCCTGCGGCTGCTGCGACGGCTGGGCTGCGCATATCGAAGCCGCAGGCTTCCCGGTGCGGGTTGTGGAATCCGCTGATATGGCCAGCCTCAAGCGGCGGCTCGGTGTGCCGGCCGATCTGGCATCGTGCCATACCGCCGAGGTCAACGGCTATGTGGTCGAGGGCCATGTGCCCGCCGCCGCGATCCGACGCCTGCTGGCCGAGCGGCCCGACGCGGTGGGCCTGGCCGTTCCCGGCATGCCCGCCGGCTCGCCCGGCATGGATTTCCCCGGCGTCGACCCCGAGCCCTATGAAGCGTTCCTGTTCGGCCAGACCACCCGCAGCTTCGGGCGCTTCCTCGGCCCGCGGGAAATCTGACACGGGGTATACCGACATGACCGACCGGCTTGAGAATGATCCGAAACAGCACCTGACCGAGGCGGATCGCCTCCGTCAGCGGGGCTGTCTCGCGGCGTTGAGTAGAGGGCGGGTTCGGCGAGCGCCCGTTCCGCTGATCCGTCTCACTGCCCGGCGGCCCGGGCCAGAATCGCTTCCAGTTCGGCGTCTGACCGATCAGAACTGTGCAACGGCATCGGCGCCTCCCGCATCCTGCGCCCATCACGCCTCGGCCAGTATCTCGAGACAGGCGCCATCCTCGCTGGGCCGAGGATCTTCCTTGAGATCGAAGATCACCGCATCGATGACAGCGCGCCATTCGGAGGTGATGGCGCGGGTCTCGGCGCTGGCGCGGATCGTCAGGATGGCCGGTGCTTTCGAGACCAGCCGTGCCTGCATGACGGCCTCGGAGCCGCGCAGATAATGAACATGGCACCAGAGGGTGAAGCGATCCTCCCACCCTTGGATCAGCATCCCGTCCGGATCGCGGATCATCACAGCCTGCTGGAAGGTGACCCGGCGCCGCAGGCGTCCGGCAACCATTCTCACAGCCGGATCCTGCGATAGGGGGCGAGCAGCGCATCGACCGCCATGGGCAGCGCCGATGGACTTGCCCCGAGGCTGACCGCCTCGCGATGCTCATACCAATGCGCGATCAGCAGCAGCATGGCCTGACGGATTGCCGCAGGCACATCGGCGGGGGCGCCATAGCCGGCGGTGAAGGTGATGGCCGCGGGGCGGCCGAAGCCGGCCAAGGGTCGCAGCAACAGCCGCTGGTCCTGCAGCGCGATATGATAGTCGAGATCAACGCCCGCGGCATCGGTGAACACCGCGCTGTCGATCTCGCTGTCCGGAAACGGCAGCAGGATCGGGCCGGTGAGGGCATCGAGGTCCATCTGCCAGGATTGCGTGACTAGGCAACGACCGAGAATGCCGGCAGGGCCGTCCAGCCAGGCGGTGGCCGCATCGATGCTGTGCTGGATCAACAGATCCTCGTCATCATGATCGACGCGGAGCTGGGCCTTGGCTTCGGCCAGCGTGATCGGCACCGCCGCAGGCGCCGTAATGCGGGTGAGCGTGAACATGGTGAAATCCCTGATGCAGAGCGCGGGCGGCCTTCACCGCCCGCGACATTGCCATCACGCCTGATCGGCCTGCGGGTTGATCTGGCCGTGGCCCTTGATCACCAGCGCGGCGACGGGCGTGCCGGTGGCATGGGTGCCTTCAAGCGCCGCCAGCAGCTTCAGGTAGCGTTTGGTTCCGACATAGCCGAAGCGGTAAACGGCGGCGGTGGCGTGGGCCTCGACCAGCGCCTTGATGATGCCGCCTTCGCCCACGGTCGGGACACCCAGCAGGTCGGCTGCGGTCACCGCCTCATAGCTGCTGTCGTCATCGGAATGGGTCAGGATGAACTCGATCCTGTTGGTCGAGGTGAAGGTGATGCCGCCCGCGCCAATGGCGAGAATGATCTCGGCACCGTCATGACCGCGCAGATCAATGGCCACGGGGGTGCTGTCGTCGGTGAGCGTGGCCACGTCGATGGCCGCGGCCACCGAGAGACTGGAATGCAGATCCTTCATCGGATCCTCCTGTGCAGGAATGTGGGTGGGAAGACGCGGGCTGAACCCTGCCGCGCGCGCGCCTTGGTTCAGCCGGGCGATCAGCTGGCCGCGATCTTCAGCAGCTTGATGGCATCAAAATTCTGCACCCCGCCACCGACGCGCTTGGTGGTGTAGAAATGCACATAGGGCTTGTTGGTGAAGGGATCGCGCAGCACCCGGATGCCGAAGCGGTCGACGATCAGATAGCCGCGCCGGAAATCCCCGAAGGCGATCGGGAAAGCTCCGACGGCAATATCGGGCATGTTGTCGTCATCGCTGATCGGATAGCCGAGCAGCGTCGCCGGCTGGCCAGCCTGGACCGGGGGCTGCCAGAGATAGAGCTCCTCGGTCTTCGACTTCAGCTTGCGGATCGCCGCCTGCAGCGAGCGGTTCATCAGGAAGCGCGCATTCTGCCGGTAGCCCTGCTTCAGCCCGTAGACGAGGTCGATCAGCGCATCGACGCCGTTGTGGCTGGCATCGGTCAATGCGGCCGCGACGCCCGAGGCGGTGTAGCCGATCTTGCCCCATGCGTAAGAGGCATTGGCGACCGTGTCATAGGCCAGGATGCCGCGGGGCCTGTTCACCCCGTCGCCGGTGATGAAGGCGGTGGCCTCGGCCTCGGCGAAGGCGGTCGAGACCTCCTCGGCCAGCCAGGCGGCGATATCGACGCGCGCATCGTCGAGCAGGGTCTGGGTCGCGGCGGGGTTGGCGTAGATTTCCATTGCCGGGAAGGCCAGTTCCGCCAGGGTGGGCGTGGCGGTCTCGGGCCGGGCCTGGCGTTCGCCGACCCAGCCGGCTGCGGCCCCGCCCTGATTGACCAGCTTCTTGTAGCTGCCGGCCGAGATCGAGATGACGCTGGCGATCGACCGCATGGCCGAGACCGAGCCCAGCACCCGGTCGATGGTCTGTTCCATCTGATCAGGCACGACATAGCCGCCATCGGGATCGCTGTCGGTGCGGAGGGCGGCCTTCACCTCCAACTCCCGCAACCCGGCCTCGACCCCGCGGCGGAAGAACTGGTTGAAGGCGCGGGCGTGCTCGCGGGTCTCGGGGCTGTCCGCCCGATCCGCGCTGCCACCACCGCCGCCGAGCCTGGCCGCCGCCAGCACGGCATTGGTCTCGTCGAGCGCGCCCTGAAGCCGGGTGATCTCTGCATTGATGCGCTCCACCTTCTCGGCCTGCACGACATCGGCGAAGCGGGCGTTGATGCTGCTGATCTCGGCCTGATGCTCGTCCTTGAAGGCGGCGAAGGCGCGGTTCAGATCGGCAAGGATGGCGTTCGCGTCGCCGGTCTCGGCGCGCACGCGAACGGCCCCGTGGATGCGGGGGGATTTCTGGATGCCCATGGGCTTCTCCTTATGAGCGGATGGTATCGATGAGCTGCCGGATGGCGCTCAGGGGGATGCCAGCGTTTTGCGTGGCGGGTTCGGCAGCGTTCCGCGTGCCGGTGAGGTCTCTCAGCATCGCGCGCCGCGCGGATCGCGGGATACCTTGCTGGGCCAGTGCCGCGTCTATGCGGCGCCGGGCCTGAATGTCGGGGCGCGACTGCGCGCCGCTCTGCGGTGACCGCGCGAGCGGGCCGGCGGCCGAACCCTCGACCATGCCGTCGGCCATCCCGGCCGTGATGGCCTCCTCGGCGCCGAGAAAGGTCTCGGCATCCAGCAACGCGGCAATCTCGACCTGTGGCCTGCCACTGCGGGCGGCATATATCCCGGCCAGTGCGGCATCGAAACTCTCGAAGAGCGCAGCGGCCTCAGCCATATCGTGGCGATTGCCGATCACCACGCCCCAGGCATTGTGCAGCATCAGGAAGCTGCCGGGGCTCATGTGGATCTCGTCGCCGGCCATGGCGATAATCGAGGCCGCCGAGGCCGCGAGCCCCAGCACCTCAACGGTGACCGCGGCCGGATGGGCGCGCAGCAGGTTGTAGATGGCAATGCCCTCGAACATGTCGCCGCCCGGCGAGTTGATCTGCACCGTCACCGCCTGCGGGCCGATCCTGCTGAGCGCCGCTGCGATCCGGCGCAGGCTCACCCCGCCGCCCATATCATCCTCGCCGATCACGTCGAAGATGGTGATGGTGCTGTCGCTCTCGGTGACGGAAGTGACCTGCACGGCGACCGGCATCTCGGCCCAGCGGACCAGCGCGTCCGATGGCGCATCGGCCTGGAACGCCGCGGGGCGCGGCAAGACCGGTCCGGCCGGAAGATCACGCAGGCTCATCAGATGGTCCTTTCGGATGTGTGCGGCTTATAGCTGAGCAAGAAAGACCGGCAGTTTCCTGCCGCTCTCCGCGCCTCAGGCGCTTGTGATGGATAATCAGCGGCGGTTGTCGTTTATCTGCTCAACCAAGAGTATGACGGAGCAGACCCATGCGTATTTTCCAGAAACTGGCCGTATTGGCCGTCACCGCCGCCACCGTGGTCGCTGTGCCGGCCTCGGCAGACCCGGGACGGGGCAAAACCCATGATCGTGACCACTTCCGGACCAGCCAGGCAAGACACTGCCCGCCGGGGCTGGCGAAGAAGAACCCGCCCTGTGTTCCCCCCGGCCAGGCCAGAAAATATGACGATCGCAGGGATTTTGATCGTCACCGGCACCATGAGCGTCGGCGGCACCATGACCGCTACGGGGTCCGGATCGGCGATATCCTGCGGATCGACGATTACCGGGTCATTCGCGATCCTCGCAGGATGAATCTCGAGACCCGTGACGACTGGCGCTATTACCGCGATGGCCATCGCGCCTATCGGGTTGATCGCGAAACACGGAAGATTCTCTCGGTCATCGAGTTGATCGACGCCTTTACGAACTGAGGCAGCGCCGGCTGCATTCCAGCCCCGAGATCAGGGATCGGCTTGGGCGTCGGGATCGATAGATTCGTTCTCCGCCTTCCCGGCTTCTGCGGTCATGTTCGGCGGCGGGTAATAGACATCACCGCCGTCACGTGGATTCTGGTCCTCGAGGGTGCGGATCTCGTTGGGGCTCCAGACGCCCCATTGCAGGCCCTTCACATAAGCCTCCCAGCGGGCCCGAATGTCGCCCTTGACGAGGGCGGCGCGGTTGAAGCGGGCATAGAGCAGATCATCCGCGCCGATCAGGTCGCGGTCGAGCGCTTCCTCCCACATGGTCAGGTGATCCTCGAGCGTATAGGCCACGAAGCCGATCGACTGCTGCTCGATGCCGGTCCCCCAGCTGGTGGACTTCTCGGTATCGCCGATCATGTGCGGCGGCACCCCGAAGAACATGGCGATGTCGGTGCGGCTGAACTTTCTGCTCTCGATCCATTGCGCATCCTCGGCGGTCATCGCGATGCGGGCGTAATCCATACCTTCCTCAAGGATGAGGTGCTTGCCTTCCTGGTCACCGCCGGCGCGGAATGCCTCGAGCCCGGCCTTGAGATTGGCCACCGCCTCGGGTCCGAGCTTCTGCGGGTGCCTGAGCACGCCCGAGACCCGGGCGCCATTGCGGAAGGTGGTGGCGCCATGATCCTCCATCGCCAGCGCCAGCCCGATGGTCTCGCGGGCATAGGCGATGGGTGAGACACCTCGCACCCCATCCAGCGTCAGCCCGACCAGATGCAGCACCTCGTCCTGCGCCAGCCGCAGACGCCTTCCATCGGGGCGGGTATAGAGAAAGCTCAGCGCCAGGTCCTTGTCCTGCACCACCTCGACCCGATCCGGATGCAGCGGGATCAGCGCCTGCACGGTGCCGCGCGAGCGCACGATCATGGCATAGGCATTGCCGCGCAAGAGCAGATGCGCCTGCAGCATGCGGCGGAACTGCGATGGCGTTTGCCAGCGATTGGGCCTTCGCCGCAGCAGCTGCCAGATCGGGGCATCCGAGGCATCCTCGCGGGTCCGGGCATCGACCCGGCGCTTGATATGCAAGGGCAGCGTTGCCACCGCGCCGGAAATGATGCGCACACAGGCATAGACTGCCGCCACCCGCATGGCGCTGTCGGGCGTCACCGCCATGCCGGAGCCGCTGACCGCCCCGGCTCTCAGCGCTGCCTCCAGCTCGGCAGCGGAGGTGATGACCAGCCCGCCACCCGCCTCCTGGACGGACGCGCGCGGTGATGGGGAGTGCGGAGGTGAGGCCGCAGGCGGGGCGCCTGCAAACCAGCGGGACCAGAAGGACATGGGGCATTCTTTCCGTAAGACGGGTAGCCTACAGCACCAGGATGCTGCGGCTGTCATAGACCGAGCGGCCGGCATTGGCGTCGCGCAGGAGCGCCCGGCCGAGGGCGTTACAGATCGCGACAATGCCGTCGATGCGCTCCGAGGAGCGTTCCTTGTCCGGCTTGATATTGCCGGCCGGATCATGGCGCACGGCGACATTCGAGGCATTCCAGCGCAGCACCGGATGGCCGCCATGCCACAAGAGCCGCGAGACCGAGAGCCGCTCGAGTTCAGCGGTCGGTGCCGCCATGCTCAGAAACCCCTGACCGAACTGCACGAGGTTCAGCCCCTCATCCTGCAGATGCTGGACGATCTCTCCGGCGAAGGTGCGGTCGTAAGAGAGCTCGCGCAGATCGTAGCGCCCCGCGAGTGCGATGATCTCCGCCTCGATGAAGGCGAAGTCGGTGGCATTGCCGGGCGTGGCAGTCAAAAACCCCTGGTCGCGCCATGTGGCATAGGGCACCCGGTCGCGCCGGGCGCGGCGCAGGATGTCCTCCTCAGGCACCCAGAAGCGGCTGAGCACGATCCATTTGTCTGCGAGGTCGCCGAGCGCGGGGTCCCCCGTCGGTGGGAACAGCAGCATGAAGGCCGAGAGGTCGTTGACCCGGGCGAGATCGAGCCCTCCATAGCATTCGCGGCCCAGCAGCTTGCCTTCCAGATCATCCAGCCCGGCGCGGATGTCTCGCCAATCAGCCCCGTCACCCGGCCCGCCCTCGGCCCAGACGCCCATGTCGAGCCAGCGGGTGACCTGTTCGGTCCATTCATTCAGCCGCAGCCGCCGGATGGCGTTCTGCTGCGCCGGCATCTCGCGGGCCTCGTCGATCTGGCGCTTCAGATCATCGCGCTTCACCGTCACGCCAAGACTCGGATTGGCCTTCACCCAGACCGCAGGATCAGTCCAATCATCGCCCTCGTCGATGGTGGCGATATAGGCAAACCAGCTGGCGGCCGTCTCATGCGGCACCGTGCCCTCCAGCGCCTTGACCGAGAACTCATGATGCTGGCGGCAGACTGAGTGGCGGTCATGGCCGGCGGTGGTGATCTCGACGATCAGCGGCTGGCGCCGGGCACCGGTGGCGGTGTTGAGCTTCTGGATGATCTCCGGCCCCGGATGTTCATGCACCTCGTCCACGGCGGCCAGATGCACGTTGAGCCCGTCCATCTTGCTGGCATCGGCCGAGAGCGGCCGGAACCACGACGCGGTGGGCAGCACCGCGAGGTTGTTCACGGTGCGCGTCACCCGCGCTGACAATGCAGGACTCGCCGCCACCATACGCTCGGCCTCGCCGAACACGATGCGCGCCTGATCGCGGGTGGTCGCCGCGGCATAGACATGCGCGCCGGCCTCACCATCGGCGATCAGCGCGTAGAGCGCGATGCCTGCGAGCAGCGCGGATTTGCCATTCTTGCGCGCCACCTCGACATAGGCAGTGCGGAACCTCCTGAGCCCATCAGCGCGTTTCCAGCCAAAGACGGATCCGACCACGAATTGCTGCCATGGCTGCAGCACAAAGGGCTGGCCGGCCCATTCCCCGGTCGAGTGCCGCAGATGGCTGAAAAACTCGATCGCGTGCAGCGCGGCGGCGCGGTCCCAGGAGAGACTGCGGGTCTTGCCGGTCTTCAGGTCCTCCAGATGCCGTGCGCAGGCCAGCTTCACCAGCCGGCCGGCGGTGATCTTGCCGCCGGTGACCGCCTTTGCATAGGCGGTGACCGGGCACGCCGGTGCCTTCCGAGCGGTACCAGATTTACGCGCTGCTGCCACGGTTCAGATAATCCTCGAACGGGTCGCGGGTCTTGGACGGCTCTGCCATGCGCACCCGGGTGCGGCTGGATGGCGTCATCCCGAACTCACTCTCGATCTGGCCCATCTGCGCGAGGCATTTATTGGCCACCGCCAGGAACGGGTTCTGGATGATATTCCCGCCCACGGTCTTCACCACCGGGCCGCGGCGCTTGACCTCGGCCTCCGCCTCGAGCCAGCGGCGCCAGATCACCACGTAACGGGCCAGCGCGCCGACATCGAGTTCGGTCATCACCCCATGCCGCGCCAGCAGCGCGGCCATCTCGGTGAACTTCGCGGCAGCCGCTTCGTCGAGATGCTCGGGCGGGTCCGGGGTCGCGACCACCGGCTGCGGCTCATCCGGGTTCAGCCGGTGCGACCGGGCCGTGCCCTTGACCAGTTTGAGCTGCGTCGGCAGTGGCTTGCGACCCGCCATGATCCTGATCCTTTCTGCTGCGCCTCCACATAAAGCAATGATGCTGCTCCGGTTTGCCTGCACTCCGGGGCGCCGCGGAGCGATGGTGGCGGAACGCCGATGCACTCCAGGGAGCCATCCGATGACCCGCCCGGACCCGATCACCAACCCCCGCCCGCCGATCCGGCAGGATGCTCTTGCGGCCTTCGTCGCGCAGAAGGCCGAGATCGACGAGATGCTCGCCCGGCTGCAGGAGCTGAGCGACGACCACTTCTGCGCCCACCCCGAGGAGATCGCCTGGGGGCATATCGGCACGCTCGAGCACTATGCCAGCCCGCTGAAGCGCATCACCGACATCGCCTTCGGCGAGGGCGAGCACGCAAACTAGCGTCGTCGGCGGTCGAACCCCGCTTGCCCGCCGACTGGCGGGCTCGACCTCGTAGAAGGGCCCGCATCCCGCGCGCCCCGATACGGGAGACGACGATGACCAAGCTTTCCGACACCCAATCCCTGATCCTCAGCGCCGCCGCACAGCGCGAGGACCGCAACGTCCTGCCGCTCCCCGGCGGCGCCGCGACCGGGGTGGGCGCGCTGCTTCCCCGCGGACGGGTCTACAGAATTGCTAGGATTTGACTGCACGCCCCTCCAACGGGAGAAGTAAAGCCGCCGACTGAAGCACAGCCCCCGGCTGTTTCGTTCTGACTATGGACCGAGCTGGCGTTGCTCAAGCGTTTCCGTGTTGCCATCGGATTTCATGGCGCCGGCGATCAAATGGTCCACCATCTCGTCGAAATAGCTCGTCAGTTCCCGATGAAGCATCCGAAACTCGGTCGCGATCGTTCGCTCGAAGTCCGCCTTGTTCGTCCGGACCATGACCGTGGTCCGCCGCTGGCGAGGGTAGCGATACGGCGTCACGCCGTGCTTGCGACACAGCGCCACAAAGATCCGTACCGCCCAGGAGTCGGGAAGGATGTATTGCAGTTCGACGTCCGGCTCGGCCTTGCGTCCGATCGCGTCCAGCCTGGCCTGCATGCGCTCAAGCGCCGCGCCGGCAGCTGCCCGTTCTCCCGCCGTCGCCCCGCGCGCAAAGAGCGCTTCGAGCTTCGCCAGCTTGTCACGGATCTCTTCGTGGTGGTTCATTCTTCGAGTAGCCCTATTCAGGATGATGCGTGACGTAACAGCATCTCTCCGGAGCGACCATGGCCCGATTCACCGCCACCTTTCGAACAGCCGCCGCAGCGCGAAGGATCGCGCGAGGCTCACCATGGTGAACACCGCACCGATTCTCAGGTTCTGCCCGATCGTGGGGTGCCATCCGAAGTGCGGGAAGATCAGGACCTGCGTCACGACGGCGACGCCATAGCCGACGGTCACGTTGGCGATCGACTCCACAAATGACATGGTGCGGCTTTGGCTCATGCCGCGTCCTCCTGGCCCTCGTCGACATCGCCCAGCCGCTCGACCGTCACCTCGGCGAAGGTCCGGCCGTCGCCGTCGAGGATCGCATCCGTGCCGGTCTCGGCCTGCCAGCGCTCCAAGGCGACATCGACATAGGCTGCGCTGATCTCCATCGCGAAGACGCGGCGGCCGTTGGCCTCGCCCGCCATGATCTGCGAACCGGAGCCCGAGAACGGCTCGTAGCACAGCCCGCCGCGGGCGACGTGCTGGCGCATCGGGATGCCGAAGGCGTCGAGCGGCTTTGGGGTCGGGTGATCGGGCCGGTCGTCCCTCGCGAAGCTCGGCATCTCCCAGGTCGAGGGCAGCGTCTGCTCCGCCACCTTCGGCGGGCGGTTCGGGCGGCGCCAGCCCATGAAACAGGGCTCGTGCTTCCAGAGATAGTGGGACCGGGTCAGCACCCCGCGGTCCTTCACCCAGATGATCTGCTGGTGAACGAAGGCGCCGGCCTTCTCCCAGCAGGCCTCGAGCATCGCCTGCCGGCGCGAGGCGTGCCAGCAGTACCACGCGGCATCCTCGGTGATCGCCTCGGCCACGGCGGCGCCGATAAATCCGTCGTAGAGTTCGGCGCCCTGGCTGCTGTCGTCCCAGGTCGTGCCATAGGACTGCGACCAGTCCTTGTTCCGGGTCGGGTGGTTGCTGCCGTCGTAGTCGACCAGATACGGCGGGTCGGTCGCGAACAGCACCGCCCGCTCGCCGTTCATCAGCCGGCGGACGTCGTCGTGGGACGTCGCGTCACCGCAGAGCAGCCGGTGATCGCCGAGGATCCAGAGATCGCCGGTGCGCGAGACCGGGTTGCGCGGCGGCTCGGGGATAACGACAGGCGGGGTCGAGCCTTCCTCTTCCCCCTCGGTCCCGGCCAGCAGCCGGTCCAGTTCCCCATCCTCGAAGCCCATGATCCCGAGATCGAACCCGGCCTCCTTGAGGTCGCCCAGTTCCAGCGCCAGCAGGCTCTCGTCCCAACCGGCGTTGAGCGCGATGCGGTTGTCCGCCAGCACCAGTGCCCGCCGCTGGTTGTCGCTGAGCCCGGTCAGGGTGATCGTCGGCACGGTGTCCATGCCGAGCAGTCGCGCCGCCAGCACCCGCCCATGACCGGCGATCAGCGTGCCGTCCTCGGCGATCAGCACCGGGTTGGTGAAGCCGAACTCCCGGATCGAGCCCGCGATCTCGGCCACCTGCGCCTCGGAGTGAGTACGGGCATTCCGCGCGTAGGGCACGAGGCTGTCGAGCGGGCGGTATTCAACGGTGAGCGGATGATCGGACAAGGGCGGTTTCCTTCGATTTTCGTGGCTGCACCCCCCCTCGCCATTTTGGCCATGGATGCAGAAAGCTTGGCGCCTGGTCCGGGGCTGGAAGGCCCCAGAGATTTACCCTCCCCCCGGGGGGGCGGTGGTTTATGGTTGGCGGCGGGCGTTGCCGAAGCCGCCATCCTCGCTCGCGGTCTTGCGACTGTGACAGCTGGCACAGAGCGGCTGCCAACCGTCCGGGTCCCAGAACCGCTCCGTGTCGCCGCGGTGCGGGATGATGTGATCGACGGTATTGGCGGCGCTCACACGGCCCTGACGCTGGCATTCCGCGCAGAGCGGGTGCCGGGCGAGAAACATCTGCCGCGCACGCTGCCAGCGGGCGGACTTGTAGAGCGCCCTGACCGCGGGGTCGCGGTTACGGTCAGCATCGCGGTCGCGTTCACGCTTGTCGCGCCGCCCCACCGGGCGATGGATCGGCGGGCGCACAGGCATGGGGCCTCGCGAAATGGATGGAATGGGTGTGGGAACGATCGGTGGCGCTCATGGCGCTCTTCTCCCGATCATGCCCTGCTTGTAGCACGGATCTGTTGCATGTGTCGAACAGAAAAGTGTTGCAACACTTTGGACTCGTTCACGCATTCAGCCGCGCAGCGATCTTCGTGAGCGCCAGCTGCCAGCGCCGCCAGGCGGTGGTCCGGTCGCAGCCCATCTCGCCCGCGATCTGCTTCCACGGCACCCGTGCCGCGCGGGACCAGACCAGCCGCCGCTCGGCCTCCTCGATCCACAGCACCCAGTCGAAGGTCTGCTCGAGCCGGGTGATGGCTGCCGCCGAAGGCCAGACGCGCATCGGCTCCGGTTCCATGGCGGCGATCTCGCGGGGGCTGCGCAGTACCTGCGGCCAGCCGCTGAAATGCCCCCGTGCCTTCACCGCCGGCAGCTTGCGCAGGGTGCGGAACGCCTCCTCGAAGTGATCCGCCACATCGTCAGTGGTCCAGTGGCGCTCAGCCATGGCCACGCCCTCCCTCGCCGGCGCGGGGGCCGTAGAGCTTGCGACCCAGTTGCGCGACCATTTCGCGCTCGGGCCAGGTCAGCCGCGGATCATTCACGCTGACCGCCAGCAGGCCCATTTCCTGCCAGCCGTCGCGCTTGACCTCATCGGGGCTGCGCCGCGTGCCACCGTAGCCGGGGGGCGCGTAGCGCATCGTTGTCAGTTTCATTCGGGCCATTGTCATCTCCTGTCGTTCGGGCCGCTGTGATCGGATGAGGCAGAGACGAGGGCGGACGGCGGACCGCGGGCACGGACGCAGCGTATGGGCCGCCCCGCCTGACGGCGGGCGGTCCCATACGTAGTATGGGGGGGATCATTGTTCGACTTATTCAGTGGCTCATGACATTGATATTGCTTGCCTTTCCTGCTCTGCATAAGTCGGACAACGAAGTCGGACATGTCTGACTTCGACTTATGTAAGCCATTGATAATCAAGCAATCAGTCAGACAGGTGCGGAAGTCAGACATTCTCGACTTATGTCGGACAAGGGATTTGTCAGACATCGGCCACCTCCGGCCAGACCCAGACGGAAGGGTTCTCGACCTCGAGTGCGGCACCCGAGGAGGCGCAGCGATAGTGGCTCGGGAACACGGGGATCCCGCAGGCAGTCACCTCGCCGGTCTCGGGATCGACATGCTCCGCGCGGCCGAAGCGCATGCCTTCGACGCACATGTAGCCGAAGCGTGACCGGACCAGTGGCAGTCCATAAAGGGCGCCGTTGCGCTGGTACTTGATGAAGCCCTTGGTCGCGAGGACGTTGAGCCGGTCCTGGATGGTGTGCTGGCTGCCGAGCCCCGCGCGGTTCTCGAAGGTCGAGGCGAATTGCGTCGAGGTGTAGAGCCGGCCTTCCGCAGCCTCCTCGTAGAGCAGGTCAAGGATCACCTCGGCCTTGCGGTCGCGCTCGGCGTCGAGACGGGCCCCGACCTCCTTGCGCACCAGGCGCTCGTTCATGGGGTTGATCTCGACCCATTGGCCGCCGATCTTGTCGACGAGCATCGGGGCCAGCGCCGGACCGTTGCGCAGCTCGATCTCGATGCGGCGCGTGCTGGCCTCCTCGTCCGGGCGGTGCAGGATCAGACCGCTGGTGTAGAAGCCCCGCAGCGCGCTGGCACCCGACAGCGCCTGGAACGGATCGTCCTTGACCTGCTGACGGGCGAGTTTCCTGGTGTGATGGACGAGGATGATCCCGGAATCGGGATTGATCGCGGCCTGCAGCGCCTCGACGCGTTCCTTGAGGAAGAACATCATCGCGCTGTTGTCATTTTCGCCGCGGCTCTCGGGACCGCCGTCGAAGAGGTTCCGGATCGGATCGATGCAGATGATGTCGGGCGGCGCGTCGGGAAAGGCGGCACGGATCGCGTCGGTGACGCGCTCGCCCCCCTGGTGATCCAGAAGCAGCTTCAGGCGCGGCGTGGCCACGAACCCTTCGCGGGCCGCGGCAATCACCTCGGGCGGCAATGCGATCTGGCGGATGCGTTCCCGCAGATAGTGGTATTGCAACTCCGCCTGCAGGTAGAAGATGCGCAGCGGCCGTGGCGGTGCGAAGCAGAGGAACGGCACACCAGCGGCCATGTGGACAAGCCAGGAGATCAGGAAGTCGCTCTTGCCGACCTTGGGCGCGCCACCGAGCACCAGCAGGCCGCCCGGCGTCAGCACCCGTGGGGCGATGAGATCATCGGGCAGCGGACTGGTGTCGTCGAGCAGCGTACCGAGGCTGAACCAGTCCAGTGGCGCGGGCGGCGGGGTCTCCCGCGTCGGCACCGGCGGACCATTGCGTTCGAGATGTCGCATCCACAAGCGACGAGCTTCGGCCTTCAGCCGCGCCTCAGGCCATGCTGGCCGCAGCATCGCTTCATTATAGCCGCAGATCGCGTCCCAGGCCTCGTCCAGCGACATTCGGCCCTCATGGGCCTGGCGCAGGTAATGACCGATCGCGGCACTGGCCCCCTGGAACCGGGTCCAGTCGTCCACCGCGCCTTCGCGCACCGGCGTGGTCAGCACGGCGTCGACCGACGGCTTGTCCGTGACGTTTGCGGCCCGCGGGGCGTCAGGCGACGGCATCTCCGCCAAAGCCGGCATCGCGGCTGCGCGGGTGTCGAGTTCGGCCAGATCCACCTCGATCGCCTGATGATCGATGATCCGGACCTGTGACTTCAGTCCGTACTTGCCATGGACGGTGCCCGGCACACGGACCGGCTGATGCGCCGAGCCGAAACTGTCGTCTCCCCCGACTTTCCGTGCAAGCGCAGCGCGTAACCGGCACAGCCTGGTAATATCCTCCCCCTCGACCGGCTCCGTCAGCTTCCACCACAGATGCAGCTTGGGCTGGCCGTCCCCGGTCATCCCGCCGCTCGCCACGGTCAGCGTCGCCGGACCAAGGTGACGAACCAGATGCGCGCGTTTGGCCGCAATGTCGCCCTCATCGAGATCGACGATCACTGCCTGCATCTGCAGCACATGCTCGGCCCGGGCTTCACCCTGTCGGGCAACGGTTCCGGGGATGACATAGATGGCGCGGCCGAGCGGGGCGGCTGTGCCGGCGCAGGCGGTGATGATCGCCGGCGCGTGCGCATCGGCTGGCAGCCAGCGCAGATCATGGGGCGGTGGCGGCACGACCGCCTTCTCGGGCAGACCGCGCAGCGGGATCAGGCCTTCGCACCAGGAAAAGACCACATCGAGGAACAGCGCGATCTGAGCGTGATCAACCCGGAGGCCGGTCATTGCAGCCGCCCTTCGCCCCGTGCCAGATCGGCGGGCTGGATATAGACCGCGAACAAGTCTTCGCCGTCCCCATGCTGGCCGGCCGCCTCGAAGAAGTAATACCGGTCTGGCATCACCAGCTCGGTCAGCTCCCAGCGGCGGTAATACCCCGGCAGACGTTTCAGGAGATCAGGCGGCGGAATGGGCGGCAGTGTCATCGATCGGGCTCGTGAACAGGGGCTTCACCTGTTCAAAAGCCAACCGCGAACGTCGATCGGGACATTGAAGCCGCGATTAAATGTGATATCTATAATTAAAATTGATATCGAGCGAGCTTCATCATGGCCCAGATCGTCGTGCGTCAGATCCCGGAAGAGGTGCATCGCGCGCTGAAGGCGCAGGCCGCCGCGCATGGTCGCAGCGCCGAGGCCGAGTTGCGCGAGATCATCGCTCACGCCGTTCTGCCGCAGTCGCGACCGCGTGCCGGTGATCTCATGCGCAGTATCTGGTCGGGGGCTGAGACGGAGGCGCTCTCCTTCGATCGTGATCGGACCCCGGCGGAACCGGCCCGCTTCGAATGATCATCCTCGACACGAATGTCGTCTCGGAGACGATGAAGCCGAGCCCGGAGCCGCGGGTGATCGGTTGGCTGAACCGGCAGGAACTGACCACCCTGCACCTGACGACCATCAGTCTGGCCGAGTTGCGGTTCGGCATCTCCCGGCTTGCGCCCGGGCGCAGGCGAGAGGATCTGGAGGCGCGTCTCGACCGGATTCTGGCCGAGGTCTTTCCTGGCCGCATCCTCGCATTTGACGAGGCTGCGGCACATGCGTTTGGCGTGCTCGTGGCGACGGCGGGGCGCCAGGGGCATGCGGTGAGTTTCGCGGACGGCGCGATCGCCGCCATCGCGGCCGCCAGCGGCTATCCCGTCGCCAGTCGCGATAGGGCGACCTTCGCCGCCATGGGGGTGGAGGTGGTCGATCCCTGGGGCCTGCCGGCAAACGAAGCGTAATGCAGCGCCAGCGAGGCCATTGCGCGCTGGTAGCGTTTGCGCGCAGCTGACGCGGTTACAGCCATCGCGGCTCCCATCTCGACCTGGCTTGCGCCGTCGAGCACCACGCCGAGGACCAGATCGGCGTCCCGCCCGATCAGCGCGACGAGATCGCGTCGCAACGCCCCGCGCAACCGCTGCCGCTCCGCCCATGACGGCGCGGCCGCGATCCAGTCGGGATCGAGATCTGCGCAGGACGGCTGCCGGGCATCGTCACGGATCACGGCACGCAGCACGTCGCGTTCGGCATTCCTCAACACCGTCGCGGCGATCTGGTTGACTCTGGTGAGGTCCAGCTTGCGGATGGTCTCAGTCGCGCGCGCCAGCAGGTCGGACGCGATGTCGTCGGGGCCGCCGATCCGGCGGCGCAGACAGCGGTTGCGGATCGCATCGAGGCCGGGCCACAGCGCAAGCAGCACCACGCCGAGAGCCATATCCGCAGGCCTGTCGCCGCCCTGAGACGCGCGCACGAGTGCAAGGAGCATGGTGTTCCTGCAATCGTGGTCGAGCTGGCCGTGGTGCAACGCCCCGAGCAACGCGGCGATATCCGCATGGGGCTGCAGCGCCGGCTCGATCGACCGGATGGCACGATAATCTCGTTGGGATTGCAGGGTGGAGGAGGAACGGGCGAGATCGTCGCGGATCCCTGACCAGGAAAAAGACACTGGACGTCAGCCTTTCGGCCGGGCGTCCAGCGCCTCTCTCGGGCCTCAGGGCGTCTTGCGCCTCTGATGATCGGGAAAGTTGAGCGGCGCGCCTTAGCGCGCTGTCGCCTGGTTCAGCGCACCGCAGCGGCGGCAGGTCGCCGTCGCCGGGTAGCTGACAAGGTATTCGTGGCCACGCGCAAAGCTCAGATGCATCAGGCCGTCACGGCGGATGCCAAGCAGCTTGCCGCAGCTGTTGCAGCGCCAGTCGGCAGACATGTCCGCGCTGCGGGCGCCGCAGCCGGCAGTGGCTTTGCGGATGGGGCGGGAGGGATGGATTGTCGGCATTTGAAATGCTCCTCTGTTGATGGAGCCATTCCAATAATCATCCGAATGTCGGACCGTCGCCCGTCAAGATTCGGATCTGCATCCGACTCTTACGTCGTGCCCGGCAGATGGGCCGTTTTCAGGCGCCAGAAACTTTGCCGGTGGTTCTCGAAATAAACGCCCGCGACGCTGTCGCGTGTCTCCGACGGCCACGCATCTCTTGGGCTTCGGACCCCGGTTCCCTCGATCAATGTGCCGGTTCGAACCTCGACCGCACCTGATCTGTACGCCGTAATGAGCCGTTCGATGATGCGGATCTGTTTCGTGCCGGAAACGGGCAATGGCGCCAAGCCCGGGATGTAGAGCATCGCGGATAGTGGCCCGACCCTGGCCAGCGTGACTTCACTTCCTCCCCGGGCGAGCCATCGGCCTGCCTTGAATCGGTCGAACATGACCGATTTTGCCGCATCATCGATCTGTCCATGGTTCAGGAGATCGCCAAGTGGCAACACCACATTGGGACCGAGATGGGTGAACGGCGTGACTGCGGCAGTAAGGACGATCCCGATTCCCCCATCCTGGCGACTGCGCAGCACCACATCGAGGCGCTGCAGTATCCTGGCTTGATCGAGACGACGGGCAAAATAGATCGGAATCTCTGCATCAGCGGTGCGCCATCTGCCGAGATGGATCAGGTCGCCATCCAGATGCTCGATACCGGCGCGTCCGATCAGCGGCTTGAGGGCGGCAAGCAGGTTCTCCTCGAGCCAATCGCGCCTGATTACATACTGCCTGATATCCTCCAGCGGGACGCTCCCGAGATCCTCTCCATGAAGACCGGCAATTGCGGCCTGGCCCTGTCCCGACATCGCTCCGGTTTCGACATCGCCGAAATCATCTTCGTCGTCGATCAGGACGATGTTCTGCTTTCTCCGCAGATCAAGGATGCCGGCCTGAATCAGACGTTTGGGGTCGAGACCATGTTGCCGGATCATGCCGCCGGCGATCTCATCTTCGGGAAGATCGTGCAGGCGGAGAAGAACGGGCAGGAAGCTGCTGATCTCGCCTTGGTCCAGCGGCTGCAAACGATCGAGGATGCCCCAGAACTGCAGCAGCCGATAACCCAGATCACGCTGCTCCGCCTCGGTCTTGCTCTGAAGATTGGATCGTGTATCGCCGAATGAAATCTCGAACGATCGCTCTTTCTTGCTGCCCGGCAGGCCATATCTCACCGCCACCGCAAGCCGGCTGAACCCTTCCGCATGCTTGAGAATACGGTCGCCACCGAGATAGCGCTGCGCCACGGCCTCGATATCGTCGTCGATGGTGACGCGAAGCGCCAGGCGTCGTGCCCAGTTGCCGAGGCGCAGCTCAACCTCGATCAGACGCGCGGCCGAGACATCCACATCGTCCCAGGAGGGCAAGGGCAATGTCAGGGACTTTCGGAACCGTGACAGATCGTATCGCCGCCAGCTCAACGGCTTGCTGGACAGGTCGGCCTTGAGAACCACTTCCGCAAACCCGTCGCCGAGAAGCTTGCGCACCTTGGGCGCGGGACCACAGATTTCCATGGTTCTTTCTGCCGGCGTCCAGATCAGCGTCGCCTCGTTTGGCGGCCGGAAATAGATCGGGCTCCGCATCCCGTTGTCCTTGTGATTGAGAACGCTGGACAAGGGACCGCCATGACGAACGATCACCATCACCGATGCGGGATGGTTCTGGGTCCTGGGGAGATCGAGACTGCGGATAGTGACACGCGAGGGCAACTCGAGCTTGGCGGTCAGAAGCGAGGCCAGGGCATCCTCGTCGATTTCGCCCGCATCTATTCGCGCGGCAGTTTCGACATTGACCTCAAAGGAATCGTACATCTTGCCGAAGTCGCGATATTGCCGCGCGGCATGAAACGCCTCGGCATCCTCGAAATCTTCCGGGTAGCGCAGGAAAAGCCAGGCGCTTCGGCACAGTGCGTCCAACTGCGCGTCGAACTCCTCGAGCTCCTCATGAGAGCGCCGTTCATTAGCCACGTGCTCCAACGACGTCGGCCCTTTGCCGCGCGCAAGGGATCGGATCCGTCGACAGCGATCTTCGATCGGGCGTAAATCATCGGCTGGCGAAGCGTTCAGTTGACCCAGCAGCACCGCGCGCCATTCCTCTTCCTCCTCCGTTGCCGGCCATTCAATCGCGATTTCGGGTTCGGTGTCGGAGCCGCGATATTCGAAGATCTCGTGCAGCAGCGGGATCGGCGCGGTTTCGACCAGCTCATGGGTTTCCGGACCAAGATTGCGAAACTTCCGGCTCATCTCGTTGCTCCACGCCAAACGATAACATGCATGTGATTACATCCGAAGAACCCTGCCGACGGCAATATTTTTAGTCGCCCCGTGTCCCGAAATGCGGGCGGACCTGGCTTTTCATGTTCGAGAAGCATGTGAGCCCGAGATGAAGCGCCCCAATCCCCTGTCGCCCTTCCTGATGACGCCGGCCGAGCGCCGCACTGAGCTGTGCGGTCTGCTGGCGCTCGGGCTGGTTCGGTTGCGAATGCGGGATGGGGACGAAGTATCTGACGATACTGGAGAACGTTGCCTACACTATCCGCCCGACCAATGCCGTCATGCAACTCCAACGCACCGGAGAAATGCATGAACAAGCCCGATCCCATCCCCGCGCGCCTGGCCGCGCTCAAGACCACGCCGACGCCCGACCTGAAGAAACAGTGGCGCGACCTGTTCGACAGCGAGCCGCCACCGTTCAACCGCCGCTACCTTGAATCCCGCCTGGCCTACCGCATCCAGGAACTCGCCTATGGCGGGCTGAAGCCCGAGGCGGTGCGTCGGCTGGAACGGCTGGGCGAGGAACTGGACGGCGGCGACAGGAAGAAGCGTGGCATCCGCCTCGACCGCGACCGTCCCATCACCGGCACCCGGTTGCTGCGAGAATGGCAGGGCGTCGAACAGATTGTCACCGTCACTGCCGACGGGTTCGAATGGCAGGGCCGCCCTTACAAGTCGCTGTCCGCCATCGCCCGGGCGATCACCGGCACGCGGTGGAACGGGTGGGTCTTCTTCGGGCTCAAGAACCACAGGGGGCGGACATGACGAAGCCCATGGAAAAATCGAAGGTCGTCCGCAAGCTGCGGTGCGCGGTCTACACCCGGAAATCCTCAGAGGAAGGGCTGGAGCAGGAGTTCAACTCGCTCCACGCCCAGCGGGAGGCTTGCGAGGCGTTCATCGCCAGCCAGCGGTCCGAGGGCTGGGTGCTGGTCCGCGATCAGTATGACGACGGCGGCATCTCCGGCGGCACGCTGGAACGGCCGGGCCTGAAACGGTTGATGGCAGACATCGAGGACGGGCTGGTCGACGTGGTGGTGGTCTACAAGATCGACCGCCTCAGCCGCTCGCTGGCGGATTTCGCCAAATTGGTCGAGGTGTTCGACCGGAACGGCGTCACCTTCGTCTCGGTAACCCAGTCCTTCAACACCACCACGTCGATGGGACGGCTGACGCTGAACATCCTGCTCTCCTTCGCCCAGTTCGAGCGCGAGGTCACGGCCGAGCGCATCCGCGACAAGGTCGCCGCCAGCCGGAAAAAGGGCATGTGGATGGGTGGGGTGCCACCCTTCGGGTATCGGGTGGAAAACCGGAAGCTGCTGGTCGACGAGGACACCGCCGCGCATGTGCGCTGGATCTTTGCCCGTTTCCTCGAGATCGGGTCTTGCACGGAACTGGCGCGAGACGTCGGCGCTCGCGGCATCCGGACGCCGCGCGGCAACAGGATCGACAAGAAGTACCTCTATCGGATGCTCAGCAACCGCGCCTACATCGGCGAGGCAGTCCACAAGGGTGACAGCTAT
This sequence comes from Paracoccus sp. SSJ, assembly GCF_030234105.1. Taxonomy (NCBI): domain Bacteria; kingdom Pseudomonadati; phylum Pseudomonadota; class Alphaproteobacteria; order Rhodobacterales; family Paracoccaceae; genus Paracoccus; species Paracoccus sp. SSJ. Next base: position 307,951 of record NZ_JASSPE010000002.1, read on the forward strand.
CCCGGCGAGCATGACGCCATCATCGACCGCGAGATGTGGGACCGAGTCCACGCCATCCTGCAGGAGAGCCCGCGCAAGCGCGCGGCCCGCACACGCGCCGACACGCCCGCGCTGCTGAAGGGGCTGCTGTTCGGCCCCGATGGCGCGGCCTTCTCGCCGACCCACACGCGCAAGGGCGACAGGCTCTACCGCTACTACGTCAGCCAGACGGTGCTGAAGCACGGCGCAGGATCTTGCCCGGTGGGCCGGGTGCCCGCCGGCGAGATCGAGGCGGCCGTCATAGACCAACTCCGCGCCGTGCTCCGCCAGCCCGAGATCGTGGCGGGGACGTGGAAGGCGGCACGTGCCCACGCCGACGACATCTCCGAGGCAGACACCCGCGCGGCCCTGCAGCAACTCGACCCGCTTTGGGACGAACTCTTCCCCGCCGAACAGGCACGCATCGTGGCACTGTTGGTCGACCGTGTCGACATAGGCACGGACGGGCTCAACGTCGGGCTCCGCGTCGACGGACTCAGCAGCCTCGCTCGCGAGATGCTGGCCGGGGGCATCGGAGAAGCGGCGTGACCAGCGCGTCGCCGATCCCCAAAACCATGACGCTCCACGTGCCGTTCCGCGTCGTGAAGCGCGGCGGGCGCAAGGAAATGCACCTGCCCGATGGTGTCCGGCCAGACCGCAAGGCGGACAACACGCTGGTCAAGGCGCTGGCCCGCGCCTTCCGCTGGAAGCGGATGCTCGAGTCGGGTGAGTTCGCCACCATCGCAGAACTGGCCGAGCGCGAGGGGATCGCGACGTCCTATATGACGCGCATCCTGCGCCTGACGCAGCTTGAGCCTGGCATCATTGAGGCGGTTCTCGACGGACGACAGGGTGATGCCGTTACGCTTGCGCGACTTATGGACCCGTTCCCGATCAGCTGGATCGAGCAGAAGAATATCTTCTCTGGCACCTGATCACCTCGCTGCACAATCTCACGCCACCGCTGCTATTGCTTCATTGGGCCAAATTGGCCAAAAGTAGTGAAGGAATGGGCGGGGAGTCGAATGCAGACACTGAGCGCGAAAGACGCGAAGTACGGCTTCGGACGGTTGATCGATCTCGCCCGAGCCGAGCCGGTGGCGGTGGCCAAGCACGGGCGGACTGTCGTCGTCGTGTTGGCCGTCGAGGAATATGAACGGTTGAAGGCGGTCGAGGCCGGCGCAGCCCCCAAAGCCCCCGGTGGCGCTCAGAGTGAAGAATGAACGATTCGTTGAACAATGGTCTGCAATTGAAATCTGCGATGTGGGACGCCGCGAATACTCTTCGCGGCTCCGCTGTCGATCGCACCGACTGGAAGGGCTACATCCTTCCCCTGCTTTTCTTCAAGCGCATCTCCGACGTCTGGGACGAAGAGACGGCTGAGGCTCGGGAGATCTATGGCGAAGCGGACCCCTCCCTGTTTCCGGAGGTGCACCGTTTCGTGCTGCCTGAAGGCTGTCACTGGAACGACATCAGAGAAGTTCCGGCCAACGTCGGCGCGGCTCTCCAGAAGGCCATGCAGGAGATCGAGCGGGCCAATCCGGACACGCTGTTCCGCGTATTCGGTTCGGCGGACTGGGGCAACAAGGAGAAGTTCTCCGACGAGTTGCTGAAGGATCTGATCGAGGGGTTCTCCGAGATCGGGCTCGGCAACACCACCGTCAGCACCGACGTGCTGGGCGACGCCTACGAATATCTGGTGGGCAAGTTTGCCGACGTCACCCGCCGCAACAAGGCGGGCGAGTTCTACACGCCGCGTAGCGTCGTGCGCATGATGGTCGAAATCCTCGACCCCAAGGAAAGTGAAAGCATCTACGATCCCGCCTGTGGCACGGGCGGCATGCTGCTCGGGGCTATCGAGCATGTCATGCGCAAGGGCGGCGACCCGCGCACCTTCTACGGCAAGATCTACGGCCAGGAGAAGAACCTGACCACCGCCGCCATCGCCCGGATGAACCTTGTCCTGCATGGGATCGAGGATTTCCAGGTGGCGCGCGAGGATACACTGCGCAATCCGGCTTTCACCGATTCCAGCACGGGCGGCCTCGCCACCTTCGACTGCGTCATTGCGAACCCGCCGTTCTCTCTGAAGGAATGGGGTCGTGACCTGTGGGAGGCTGATCCTTGGGGCCGGGCCCAATACGGCATCCCACCCGAGAGCTACGGCGACTACGCCTTCGTCCAGCACATGATTGCATCGTTGGCGCCGAGCGGAAACAGCCGCATGGCTGTTGTCCTGCCGCAGGGCGCGCTGTTCCGGAAATCGGCTGAAGGCACGATCCGACGGGCGCTTCTGGAAAAGGACATGGTCGAGGCGGTCATCGGCCTTGCGCCGAACCTGTTCTACGGTACGCAGCTGGCCGGATGTGTCGTCATCCTGCGCCGCAAGAAGCCCGAGGCCCGCAAGAACAAGGTCCTTATCATCGACGCCTCTGGCCTGTTCCGCAAAGGCCGGGCGCAGAACTTCCTCGATCAGGAGCACAGCGACCAGATCGTCGCCTGGTATCGCGCCTTTGCGGACGTCGAGGATCGCGCCAAGGTGGCGACGCTGGACGAGATTAAGAAGGAAGGCTGGACGCTGAACATCTCGCGCTACGTCCTGCCGCCCATCGGCCAGGACATCCCGCCGCTGCCTGAGGCCGTCGAGGCGTTCAAGACAGCGCTGGCGGACGCGCGGGCCGCCGAGGATCACCTGCGCAAGGTGCTGGTCGAAGGAGGTTGGCTGCAATGAGCGGGCTGACCCAACGCGAACTCGAAAACTATCTCTGGGGCGCCGCCACCCTGCTTCGCGGGCTGATCGATGCCAGCGACTACAAGCAGTACATCTTCCCGCTGTTGTTCTTCAAACGTCTGTCCGACGTCTGGGATGGGGATTACCAAGACGCCCTCGATGAAACCGGCGATGAAGGCTATGCAACCGACACAGCCAACGACCGCTTCGTGATCCCCGAAGGCGCGCATTGGAATGACGTCCGTTCTGCGCCGCGTGACGTGGGGCGGGCGCTACTGTCGGCCTTCCTCGCCATCGAAGCCGCGAACCCAGAGCGCCTTCAGGGCGTCTTCGGCAATGCCAACTGGACCGACAAGGCCCAGATGCCCGACAGCACGCTGAAGAACCTGATCGAGCATTTCTCGAAGCACGATCTGACCCTCGCGGCCGTGCCAGAGGACGAGCTTGGCAACGGCTATGAATACCTGATCAAGAAGTTTGCCGACGACAGCGGCCACACAGCGCAGGAATTCTACACCAACCGCACCCTCGTGCATCTGATGGCGCAGATGCTGGAGCCGCAGCCGGGCGAGAGCATCTATGACCCGACCTGCGGCACCGGCGGCATGCTCATTTCCTGCCTGGCCGAGGTGAAGCGGCGCGGGGGCGACATCCGCACCACCGGCCTTTACGGGCAGGAGCTGATCACCATCACCGCCGCCATCGCGCGGATGAACCTGGTCATCCATGGCGTGGACGATTTCCACATCGCCAGCGGCAACACGCTGGCCACGCCCGCCTTCGTGCAGGGCGACCGGCTGCGGACCTTCGACGTGGTCCTGGCCAACCCGCCCTATTCCATCAAGAAATGGAACCGCGGCGCGTGGGAGCAGGATGCCTGGGGTCGCAACTTCCTTGGAACCCCGCCGCAGGGGCGGGCGGATTACGCCTTCTTCCAGCACATCCTGTCGTCGATGCACCCGCAGACCGGGCGCTGCGCGATCCTGTTTCCGCATGGCGTGCTGTTCCGCAATGAAGAGGCCGAGATGCGGCGCAGGCTGGTGGAATCCGACCGGGTCGAATGCGTGCTGGGGCTGGGGCCGGGGCTGTTCTACAACTCACCGATGGAGGCCTGCGTGGTGATCTGCCGGTCGCAGAAGCCAGATGCCCGCAAGGGGCGCATCCTGTTCATCGACGCGGTGGCCGAGATTGCGCGCGAACGGGCGCAAAGCTTTCTGCGCCCCGATCATCAGGCGCGCATCCTGTCGGCCTATCACGCCTTTGCCGATGATCCCGGCTTTGCCGCGGTGGCGGATGTGGCCGATGTGCTGGCGGCCGACGGCAACCTGTCGATTGCCCGGTATGTAAAGCGGCCCAAGGCGGCGGTGGCGGGGGGTGCCACGCTGGCGGCGACCTGGGCGGCGTTCGATGAGGACGGGCGTGACTTCTGGACGGGCATGGACGCGCTGGTGGACATGCTCGATGGCCTGACGCCTGCGGAGGATGCCGATGCTTGAGCGGCCGATTTCCAAGGCTGGGTGGACGCGCGTTGCCTTTGGCGACGTGGTGCGCCTGTCGAAAGCGCGGGTCGCTGACCCAGCGGCTGCCGGGATCGAACGTTTCGTAGGGCTGGAACATATCGAGCCCGGCGACCTGCGCATCCGGCGCTGGGGCGATGTGGCCGATGGCACGACCTTCACCACCCTGTTCAAGCCGGGGCAGGTTCTGTTCGGCAAGCGCCGCGCCTATCAGCGCAAGGTCGCGGTGGCGGATTTCGAGGGGGTCTGTTCCGGCGACATCTATGTGCTGGAACCGGCAAACGACCGGCTGATGCCCGAACTGCTGCCGTTCCTGTGCCAGACAGATGCCTTCTTCGATCATGCGGTCGGCACCTCGGCCGGGTCGCTGTCGCCGCGCACCAACTGGACCAGTCTGGCCAGCTTCGAGTTCCTGCTGCCGCCGATCCAGGAGCAGGCGCGCTTGGTGGAGGCGCTGTCCGCAATTCAGGAAACAGCAGACCAAATCAAGAATGTAATTCAGGCGGGCGAAGTCCTGATCGAAGCCGCGCTAGCAGATGTATTTCGGAAGGGTTCCAAGTCTCGACCGCTGGCTGAATGGTGCCGGAACCTGATTACCTACGGCATTGTTCAGGCAGGCCCAGATATCCCCGACGGCATCCCATACATCCGCGTTTCTGACATGACGGATGTGGACGAACTGTCGCTCGACGGGATGCTGCGCACGAGTCCGGAAATCGCACACAAATATCGGCGATCCATGGTGAAAGCAGGCGATCTGGTGATTGCGCTACGCGGCCCAGTAGGATTGACCCATATCGTTCCACCTAGCCTTGATGGTGCAAACCTCACTCAAGGCACCGCCCGCATTTCCGTAAGCGAAGACAACTCGACCGATTATGTTCGCTGGGCATTGAGATCACCATTGGTCAAGCACGAGTATTCGTCTCACGCGAAGGGTTCAACGTTCGCTGAAATTAGCTTGGAAGCCCTTCGCAAGCTTCCTATCCCGGTCGCAACAATTGATGAGCAGCGCGCGGTCTCTGAAAGATTAGCCGCGATTAGTAGCGCGGCGACGTCCGCTCGGACGAGGTTGTCCGATGCGCAACGAATAATGTCTCACATCATTTCTCAGGTGGCCGAATGAGCGCGTTCACCGAAGCCAACACCGTCGAAGCCCATCTGCGCGACCTTCTCGCGGGCGCGGCCTCGGCCCGCCCGGCGCAACTTTCCATCGGCCTCGCCCGCACGGGCGGCAAGATTGCGGGCCTCGGCTGGCATTACGTCGCCGCGGCCGACCTTCCGCGCCAGCCGCAAGAGGTGCTGGTCGAGCCCCACCTGCGCGACGCCCTGATCCGCCTGAACCCCGACATCGCCGCCAACCCCGGCCGGGCCGATGACGTGCTCTACCGCCTGCGTGCTATCGTCATGGGCGCGCGGTCGGATGGGCTGGTGAAGGCGAACGAGGAATTTGCCGCGTGGCTGCTGGGCGAACGCTCAATGCCCTTCGGCGTGAATGGCGAACACGTCACCATCCGCCTGATCGATTTCGACGAGATCGAGAAGAACAGCTTCGTCATCACCCAGCAGTTCATCATCCGCGCGGGCAAGACCGAAAAACGCGCCGATCTGGTGCTGCTGGTCAATGGCATTCCGCTGGTGCTGATCGAGGCCAAGACGCCGGTGCGGTCCAGCCAAAGCTGGCTCGACGCCGCCATCCAGGTCCATGACGATTACGAGAAGAACGTGCCGGAGCTGTTCGTGCCGAACGTCTTTTCCGTGGCGACCGAGGGCAAGGAGTTCCGCTATGGCTCTGTCCGGATGCCGGTCGACATGTGGGGCCCCTGGCGCGACGGCGACGGCAAGCAATCGCTGGGCGAGGTTGAGAAAGCCGCCTGCTCGATGCTGCGCCCGGCGATGGTGCTCGACATGCTCGACAGCTTCACAGCGTTCGCGACGCAGAAGGGCAAGCACCGCATCAAGATCATCGCCCGCTATCAGCAGGTGGACGGCGTCAACAAGATCGTCGCGCGGGTCGTGGCGGGCCAGCCGCGGAAGGGGCTGATCTGGCATTTCCAGGGGTCGGGCAAATCGCTGCTGATGCTGTTCGCCGCGCGCAAGCTGCGGCTTCACCCGGCGCTGAAGAACCCCACGGTGCTGATCGTCGTGGACCGCATCGACCTCGACAGCCAGATCTCGGGCACCTTCTATGCCGCCGACATGGCCAACATGGTGCGCACGGAAAGCCGCAAGGAGCTGGCCGATCTCTTGGGCAAGGACGCGCGGAAGGTGGTGATCACCACGATCCACAAGTTCGCTGAGGCCGACGGCGTGCTGAACGACCGCGACAACATCATCGTGCTGGTCGACGAGGCGCACCGCACGCAGGAAGGCGATCTGGGCCGTAAGATGCGCGACGCGCTGCCGAACGCATTCCTTTTCGGACTGACCGGCACCCCGATCAACCGTGCCGACAAGAACACCTTCTACGCGTTCGGCGCCGACACCGACGATGGCGGCTACATGAGCCGCTACGGCCTGAACGACTCGATCCGCGACGGAGCGACGAAGGAGCTGCATTTCGAGCCGCGGCTGGTGGATCTGCACATCGACCAGAAGGCCATCGAGGAAGCCTATGCGGAGCTGACGCAGGGTCTGACCGACGAGGACCGGGATCGGTTGGGCAAGGCGGCGGCCAAGATGTCGATCCTGGTCAAGGCTCCGAAGCGGATCACCGCGATCTGCGCCGACATCGCCAAGCATTTCCAGGAGAAGGTCGCACCGAACGGCTTTGGCGCGCAGGTGGTAAGCTTCGACCGCGAAAGCTGTCTGCTCTACAAGCAGGAACTCGACCGCCACTTGCCACCCGAGGTTTCCGACGTGGTGATCTCGGTCAACAGCGGCGAGCCGGAATATGCGGCGTTCAAGCGCGACCGCGATGCCGAGGAGAAGCTGCTCGACCGGTTCCGCGACCCGAAGGACCCGCTGAAGATCATCATCGTGACGTCAAAGCTGCTGACCGGCTTCGACGCGCCGATCCTGCAGACGATGTACCTCGACAAGCCGCTGCGCGACCATACGCTGCTGCAGGCGATCTGCCGCACAAACCGCCCTTATGGTGAGCAGAAGACCCATGGCCTGATCGTCGACTACCTAGGCATCTTCGACGACGTGGCGCAGGCGCTGAAGTTCGACGAGGAGGGCGTGCAAAAGGCGGTGTCGAACATCGCCGAGCTGATCAACGCCCTGCCGACCGCCCTGCAAAAGTGCCTCGCCTATTTCGCGGGCGTGGATCGCAGTCTGACCGGTTACGAGGGCCTGATCGCAGCGCAGGAGTGCATCCCCAACAACGATATGCGAGATGCCTTTGCGGCTGATTTCAGCGTTCTGGCGCGTATCTGGGAGGCGCTGTCGCCCGATCCGGTGCTGACACAGTACGAGACCGACTATCGCTGGCTGGCGCAGGTCTACGAGTCGCTGAAGCCCTCCAGTGGCACAGGGCGGCTGCTGTGGCATCGGCTGGGCGCCAAGACCATCGAGCTGATCCACGAAAACGTCCATGTCGATGCGGTGCGGGATGATCTCGACACGCTGGTTCTGGATGCCGAACTGCTGGAAGCGGTTCTCGGCAACCATGACCCGGAAAAGAAGGCCAAGGAAATCTCGGTCAAGCTGGCAGGCCGCCTCCGCAAGCACGCTGGGAACCCGAAGTTCAAAGCGCTGGGCGAGCGCCTGGAGGACCTGAGGAACCGGCATCAGCAGGGTCTCCTGCTGTCCATCGACTTCCTGAAAGAGCTTCTGGCGCTGGCGAAGGACGTGGTGAAGACCGAGCGCGAGACGCCGGAGGAAGAGGACATCGACCGGGGCAAGGCGGCGTTGACCGAGCTGTTCGAGGAAGCACGGAACGGCGACACGCCTGTGATGGTCAAGCGGGTCGTGGACGATATCGACGAGATCGTGCGCGCGGTCCGGTTCGACGGCTGGCAAGCCACGCACGCGGGTGAACGCGAGGTCAAAAAGGCGCTTCGCCAGACCCTCTTCCGCTACAAGCTGCACCAGGACGCAGAGCTGTTTGAGAAGGCCTACGGGTATATTCGTGAATATTATTGAGGGCTTATAGGAGATGACTGCTTCCAAACATGTTCTCGGTCGACTGACCCGGGTCGATCTCCGGAATATCTGGACGAGCGAGTCCAGTGACTTCACCCCGTGGCTGGCGCGAGAAGAAAACCTGACGGTATTGGGTGAAGCGCTCAGCATTGATCTCGAGCTGGAAGCACAGGAGAAGGCCGTTGGGCCTTTTCGGGCCGACATCCTGTGCAAGGACATCGGAACCGGTGCTTGGGTACTCGTCGAGAACCAGCTTGAACGCACGGACCACAGTCACCTGGGGCAGCTCCTGACATATGCCTCAGGGCTGGAAGCGGTGACGATCGTATGGATTGCGGCCAGATTCACAGAAGAGCATCGTTCGACACTCGATTGGCTCAACAAGATCACAGACGAGAGCTTCCGGTTCTTCGGATTGGAGGTTGAGCTGTGGAGGATCGGGGACTCGCCCGCTGCACCCAAGTTCAACATCGTTTCCAAGCCGAACGACTGGTCTCGCTCCGTCGCGCAGGCCGCGAGAGCCATCGACGAAGCTGAACTGTCTGACACGCGGGTGAAACAGCGAGCCTATTGGGGCGCCTTTCATCAGGCGCTTGACCAAGCTGCAGGCGCCGTTTCCGGTGGCCGTAAGCCGCAGCCACAGTCGTGGATGGGATACTCGATCGGTCGAACCGGCTTCAACCTTGGAGCGGTAATGATCCGCCCGAAGCGACAGATCAGGACGGAACTATACATCGCGGGCGACCAAGCGAAGGCCTTCTTCCACCTGCTCCACGAACAGCAGCAAGCCATCGAGCAGGAACTTGGCTATCCCCTTGAGTGGGAGGAGCTCCCCACGCGGCGCGATTGCCGCATCTCGGTCTACATGACGAACGTCGATCCGGAAGACGAGCGAGACTGGACCCGCCAGCATGAGTGGCTGACGTCCAAGATCAACGACTTCCACAGGGTTTTTCTTGCTCGAGTGCGGGATCTGGACGCCGAAGACTGGAAGCAAGATGGCGAGTTGGACGTCTCGGCCGGAACATCTCAGATTGAAGAGTAGAGGAGTGCGAACTGCTGGCAGAGTTCGATTTATGTTCCTTCTGGGGTGCGACCCTGAAATCCAAGTGTTCAGCGCGCCATCCCATAAAACAACACAATTTCATTAGCTTATTGAAAATTCACCGAAACTGCGCAGTCAACAGGTCCGGAGAATATCGACCCCGAGAGACCACGTCCGGGCCTGCAGGCGCGGGCGACGGTTAACAGCCACACCCGCATAACCCCCGAAAACAACGGAAAAATCCGGCCGCAACCGGATCGGGAGAACGCTTTCGCGGGGGCAAGTGGCGGGCCGAAGCCGACGAAACAGAGAACTACACCTACGCTATAGCCCTCCAAAAGTGAGTCTCAAACCCATCCGGCTGCGTCATGCCCAGAAGCCGTAAAGCGTTGCTTTACAGGCAACGTTAGGTCCGATACGCTGCATCCGACTCGATGAACAATCACCGGACAGCGCGCGATGACCGATGAGGATGGCCTTCGGCTAAAAAAGCCTTCCCATCCGGGCGGCTTCGTGAAGCACGAGGTCTTGAAACCGCTCGGCCTGTCGGTGACTGAGGCGGCGGATGCGCTGGGCGTCACGCGCCCGGCACTGTCGGCGCTCCTGAACGAGCGCGCGCACCTGTCGCCGGACATGGCGATCCGGATCGAAAAAGCCTTCGGCATCTCGATGGAGACGCTGATGCGCATGCAGAACAGCTACGACATTGCGCAGGCCCGCAAGCGGGAAGCGGAGATCAAGGTCGAGCGATACACGGGAATGAATACGAAAGGGCGGGCATGACGGAGCTGAGTTTCAAGGGCAAAGAGTTTGTTTATAACCACCATCTGGCGGTGCCCTTCCGTCCGCTCGTGCCCGATGAAAGCAAGGGCATCGGTCCTGTCGCGCTTGACGGCAACCTCGTCATCCACGGCGACAACCTGCACGCGCTGAAGGCGCTCCTGCCGCTCTACGCGGGCAAGGTGGACTGCATCTTTATCGATCCGCCGTACAACACCGGCAACGAGGGATGGTGCTACGACGATAACGTCAATGCGCCAATGATCCGGGAGTGGCTGGAGTCCAATCCGGTCGGTGTTGAGGACGGCCTACGTCATGACAAATGGTGTGCCATGATGTGGCCGCGCCTTCGGATGCTCCATGAGCTGCTGGCGGACCATGGCGTCATCTTTATAACCATCGATGATAACGAGGCGCACCGCCTCGCAAATATTTGCTACGAAATATTTGGTGAGGAAAATCATGTCGCCACCTTCATCTGGCGGAAAGTGGATAGCCCGAACGATAACAAGGTAGCTATCACCCCTGACCATGATTACGTCCTCTGTTTTGCGCGCGATATTGGCTCTGCAAAGTTCAAGAGGATGATCGCCCCGTCCATCCTGAAAGCTTATCCGAACCGAGACGAGAACGGACGCCCTTTTAGAGATCGCCTTCTGAAGAAGAACGGACGGGCGAGTCTCCGCCGTGATCGGCCGACCATGTTCTTCCCGCTTGAAGACCCCGATGGAAATGAGGTTTTCCCCATACATGATAACGGGGAAGAAGCGCGATGGTCGATGGGGAAGAAGGGCATCAAGAAACACAAAGATGCCGGTACATTGATCTGGAAGAGGATCGAAAAGCTCGGACGTGAAGTGTGGGAGCCTTACACCCGCGAGTTTGCGCCCGAAGACAATCCCACGCGGCCGTTTCCAACGATTTGGAGCGACGTGGATACGATGCGGCAGGCCAAGGCAATGCTCAGGAACATATTTGGCACGTCTGATTTGTTCGACACGCCGAAAACCGTGAAGCTTCTGGACAGGATCATCGACATTGCTGCCGATGATGACGCAATTATCCTAGATTCCTTTGCGGGTTCTGCAACAACGGCTCACGCCGTGCTCGAAGCCAACAAGCGCGACGGCGGCAATCGCCGCTTCATTCTCGTGGAAATGGAGGAATATGCCGACAGCCTGACGGCAGAGCGCGTCCGGCGTGTCATCAACGGCTATGATTTCCAGGGCACACAGCGAACAGAGATGTTGCGGGAGCGGCTGAACTGGCGCGCGCTCAGCAATGCCGGAGAGCTGGCGCACAAGGTCGAAGGAATCGAGAACCTGCACGGCCACGAATACGACCGCATCAAGAAGGAAGTGAAAGACGGCGAGCTGATCGTCACCGGCGAAAAGACGGTGGCGGAACGCGCAGAAGGTCTTGGCGGCACCTTCACCTATTGCACCCTCGGCGATCCCGTCGAACTGGACAAGGTGCTGAGCGGCGAAACCCTGCCGCCCTATGCCGGTCTCGGCGCGGCGCTGTTCCACATGGCGACCAATCAGGCGCTCGACCCCGCCGCTGTGCGCGAGGATGATTTTTATCTCGGTGCCATGGAAGGGCAACACGTCTGGTTGATCTACAAGCCCAATCTCGACTGGCTAAAGTCGCCGGAAGCGGCCTTGACGCTGGCGCGCGCCAAGGCATTCGCCGCCTCCGATCCGGACATGCGGCATCTTGTCTTCGCCCCGGCGCGCTTCGTGAGCCACAAGATGCTGGCGGAACAGAACATCCCCGTGGAGTTCGTGCCGCTGCCTTTCGCGCTCTACCGGATAGATCGGAGCTGACGCCGTGTTTCGCCAGCTCGATTATCAGGATCGCGTACTCTCGACGCTTGACGCCTATCTTGACCTCCTGAAGGAAAAGAAAACGCGCGCCGACAAGGTGGCGGCGCTCGCCGCGCAAGACCCGGACCTTGGCCTTGCCATTCCGGATTTCGCGAAAGAGGCTTGGGAAGCGATGAAGGCGGCGGGGAAGCTGCCCGCTTCCCGCGCCGCGATTCCGTTCTCGCCGCGCATGGACGGCTGCGAGCGGCCCGTGCCCAACGCCGTGCTGAAAGTGCCAACCGGCGGCGGCAAGACATGGCTTGCCGTCTCCGCCGTCTCGCGGGTGATGGGCCGCTATCTCGACCGCAACACCGGTTTCGTCCTGTGGATCGTGCCGAACGAGGCGATTTATACGCAGACGCTCAAGCACCTGAAGGATCGCCAGCACCCCTACCGTCAGGCGCTGGACCGCGCGGCGGCGGGGCGCGTGAAGATCATGGAGAAAACGGACCGGCTCGATGCGCGGGACGTGGAAACCAATCTCTGCGTCATGCTGCTGATGCTGCAATCCGCGAACCGCGAGACGCAGGATTCCCTGAAAATGTTTCAGGACCGGGGCGACGTGCACGGCTTCTTCCCGCCCGAAGGCGAACAACAGGCTCATCAGGCCGCCATCGACCGCACCCCGAACCTCTCCGCCTATACGGGCATGTTCCCGATGGTGAAGGATTCTCTCGGGAACGCCCTCAGGATCATCCGGCCCGTGGTCGTGATGGATGAAGGCCACCGCGCCATTTCCGATCTCGCCTTCGGCACGCTTTACGGATTCAACCCGTGTTTCGTGCTGGAGCTGACGGCCACGCCCCAGGATGTGCAGCCGCGCGGCGGCCGCAATCCGCGCGAAGGCCGCTATGCCAATGTGCTGGTGGAAGTGACGGGGCGCGAGCTGGACCGTGAAGGCATGATAAAGATGCCGCTCAACCTTGATCCCCGGCAGGGCAATGACTGGAAGGCGACGCTGAACGCGGCGCTTGCCAAGCTCAACGCGCTCGATGCCGAAGCCCGGCAACTGCGGGCCGATACGGGCCGCTATATTCGCCCGATCATGCTGATCCAGGTCGAGCGCACGGGCGCGGATCAGCGCGAAAGCGGCCATATCCACGCCGAGGACGTGAAGGAATGGCTCCTGACGGCAGGTTTCGATCAGGCGGAAATCGCGATCAAAACCGCGCAGCAGAACGATCTCAACGATCCGGAAAATCAGGACCTCTTGTCGCCCACCAACCGCGTGCGGGCGATCATCACGAAACAGGCCCTGCAAGAGGGCTGGGATTGCCCCTTCGCCTATGTGCTGTGCAGCCTTGCGGCCAGCGCCAACCTCAAGGCCATGACTCAGCTTGTCGGCCGCATTCTCCGCCAGCCCGGCGCGCTCAAAACGGACGTTGAAGCGCTCGATGAGTGCCACGTCATCACGCATCACGCCGATACTGCGACGGTCGTCGGTGCCATTAAAGACGGCCTCGAACAGGACGGCCTCGGCGATCTGGTCCTGCGCGTGACGCAGGACGACAAGAGCGGGACCGGTAAGACGGCCCGCACGATCAATCGCCGCCCGGCTTTCGCCTCCACGGAAATCTACCTGCCCAAGGTGATGGTGGTGGAAAGTGGCGACGCGCGCGAGCTGGACTACGAGACGGATGTGCTTTCCGCGCTCGACTGGCGGGGTTTCGATCCGCAGGACATCGCGGATCGGGTGCCCGAAAACGCACAGGCGGCGGAAAGCCAGCTCCAACGGATCAGGCTTGCCGAGGACGGCGACGAATTGTTCGTCGGCGAGACTGTCGCCGCCAACGCGGAAATCCTCGCCTTCGATCCGGCGCATGCTGTCCGGATGATTTCCGACATCGTGCCGAATCCCTTCGTCGGCCGCGAGATTGTCGGCGCGACGGTTGCGGCCCTGCGGGCGCGGGGCTTCGATGATGCGAAGCTCGGCCTGCTCGCTAGCCTGATCGTGGAAGAGCTGCGCAAGGGCCTCGAAGCGGCGCGGAACGCGCGCGCCGAAGCCCTGTTCAAGGCCGAGGTAGCGGCGGGACGCATCCAGTTCCGCTTGCGGCTCGATGGCCGCAACTGGCGAATGCCGTTCAGCATCGAAACGACGGAACCGGAGAACGCCCGCCAACTCCTTAACCGCGCCGGTGGCCCGCTCGAGAAGAGCCTGTTCGCTCCGGTCTATGAGAACGAGCTGAACAGCGACGAGCGGGATGTGGCGGTCTATCTCGACGGCGAAAAGACGCTGGCCTGGTGGCACCGCAATGTCGCGCGGACGCAATACGGCATTCAGGGATGGAAGAAGGCCAAAATCTATCCGGATTTCATCTTCGCCGTGCAGCGCGACGGCGAAGCGAAGCGGATCACGGTGCTGGAAACCAAGGGCGACCAACTCGACAACCTCGACACGGCGTACAAGCGCGAGGCGCTTGCGTTCCTCTCGGACCATTTCGAATGGGACGAGGCAACGCCGGTCGGCGAGCTGGAACTGGTCAACAACGGCGAGACCGTGGAAGGCACCTTGATCCTGATGAGCGAATGGAAGGCGAAACTGCCCGCGTATCTCTGACGGCGCGGTATTGGGGGGCGTATGGAATTTGATCCGGCATTGTCATTCTCGGACAACCTTGCCCGTTTCCGGGCGGAAGCGGAGCGCATCGATGCCGATTGCGCCCGCATTCTTTTCGACAATTTGGCCCTGCTCGCGCGCGACGGTGATGCGACGCGCACCCGTCAGGCCGTTCAGGAGTTCAACCGGGCGATCCTCGCCGCGCTCGACGGCCTGCCGGAAGGGCCTGCGGCATGAGCCGGTATTTTCTAGCTTCCGCCGCCATTGAGGGATTTCGCGGCATCAATAATGACGGCGATCCCCTCGTGCTGAAGTTCAAGCACGATGCCGTCAATTCCGTCCATGCGCCCAATGGGGTCGGAAAAAGCTCGATCTTCGAAGCGCTGCACTTTGCCCTGCACGGCACGGTGCCGCGCCTGGAAGGGATGCAGGACGCCGAACAGGGTGCCAGTTACATCGTCAACAAGTTCCATCCGGCGCAACAGGCGACGGTCGCCCTTGTTTTCAAGAGCGATGACGGCACGCCCGATGTGTCGATCACCGTCACCCGGACGGCGGCGGGCGGACGGGTCGTCACGTCTCCTTCCGGCCACGCCGATCCGGGCAGCTTCCTCGCCGATCTTTGCGAGGATTTCGTGCTGGTCGATTACCCGCGCTTTGCCTCCCTCGTGGACTGCTCGGCCTTGGAGCGCGGGCGCTCCTTCGCCTCGCTGGTCGGCATGAGCCGGTATTCCCAGCTCCGCCAGGCGCTCGACGGGGCCAAGAACACCCGCAACATCAATGGCGATCTTGGGCTGTCCACGCTTCACACCGAAGTGACCGCCGAAAACCGCGCCTTGGGGGTTGTTGAACAGCGCATCCTCGCCGCGCATCAGGAAGTGACCGGCGTGGCCGGTGGCCAGATGGCGGATACAGCCGCGCTGAAAGCGCAGGTGACGGCCGGATTGGCGGGCATCGCGCTTTTCACGCCGTTGCTCGCCAACGCCTCGGTGATGGACTTCGATTTTGACGCCGCTGAAAAGATCGTCGATCAGGAAGAAGGCGGCGCGGCGCGGAAAACTCTCGACGGCCTCAACACCGCCGTCACGACGCTCGGCGGCTTGCAGGTCTCGGCGGCGGAACTTGCCGAGATCGACGCGCTGGTGACGGCGGCCAAGGCGCGCGACGATGCGATGCGCAACGTCGGTGCCGCCAGCCTGCACGCCTTGCTGAAAAGCGCGCTGTCGGTTGTGAACAGTGCGGACTGGCACGATCCGAAGGTCTGCCCTGTCTGCGAAAAGGCTGGCGACGGGCCGCTTCAGGATCAACTGGAAGCGAAGATCGCGCTTTACGACGAGGCCGATCAGCTCGACGCGGAGCTGAAACGGCAGGTGCAGAGCGCGGGATGCGTTGGCAAGCTCCGGCAGCTTGAAGAGCAGGCGCGTCTTGGCGTTGTGGACGCTGATCGCATCGCGCCGGTCCTGACGCTGGCCGCGCGCCAGTCGTCGGTTTCGACGGCGGACCTGGAACGCGCAAAGGATGCGCTTGGCGCGCTCGAAGCGAAGCGGGTTGACGTGCTCACGGCAATCAATGCCGAGATAGCGACGCTGCAAGCCGGCTTGCCGCCGTCGCTGGTCGCCGTCACCCGCACCCTTGGGCAGGCCAAGCAATTCCGCGACGCCATGAACGAATACGAGCGGACCCTTCCGGCGCTCGCGGCCAAACGGGCCAAGCTCGCAAAGCTCAATCGCTGGAAGACGTTCATCACGAACGTAGCCGGGCAGTTCGCAACGGCGGAAAGCGCGCTCGCCAATGCACGCATCACGGATATTCAGGCTAGTTGTCAGGAGCTTTTCGGGCATCTGGTGCGCGGGGGTCCGGACGTGCGGCCGACGCTGAACCGGGCGCAGAATACCGAACAGGTAGATTTGAAGCTCGCCGATTTCTTCGGCCTTCCAAACCAAAGCGCGCGGGCGCTCCTGTCGGAGAGCTACCGCAATGCCGTCGCCGCCTCCATCTTCATGGCGGCGGCTACCCGGCAACAGGGCGTACCGCGCTTCATGGTGTTGGATGATGTGACGTCAAGTTTCGATGCCGGACATCAGTTCAGCCTGATGGATACGATCCGGACGAAATTGCGCTTTGGCGCGGCGAACGGTCTGCCCGGCGGACTTCAATTCATCATCCTCAGCCATGATACGAGCCTTGAGAAGTATTTTGACCGGCTCAACGGCACGACGGAGTGGAATCACCAAAAGCTACAAGGCATGCCGCCCCGTGGGCGGCTAATGATCGCCACGCAACAGGCGGATCGCCTGAAGGCGCAGGCGGAGCAATATCTGAATGCGGGGCAGATAGATATCGGTGAACCGTTTGTCCGCCAGTATCTTGAATACAAGCTCGGCCAGATCATCACCCGTTTAGAGGTTCCGGTGCCGCCCGATTACGCGACGCGGGGGGACAAGCGTACCTTGTCCACGTATGTGGACGCGATCACGGCGGCGGTCGCGCTCTATCAGGCGGCGGGGCGCTGCGTCCTCTCCGCTCAACAGGTCGCCGACCTTCAGAACCACCACATGCCTTCCATCATGGCGAACTATGTCAGCCACTATGAGACAGGCGCAGGCAATCCGTTCAACGCCTATGCCTTGCTCGGCGTTCTGCAAAGTGTGGACGCGCTTGCCGATTGTTTCTGCTGGACCGATCCTGCCAACAATCAGCGGAAATATTATCGACGACTTGATCGGCAGTAATCGCCGAAACTGCTAAAGAAGGCGAAGGGGGAGTGGGCGATGGCATCCGAACAGCAGTTGTTGGCATTTGATCAGCGTTTCTTGGACCGCCATGCTGGACCGATCATTTCTGATCTTTCGGTCGCCTTGGTCGAACTTGTCGCGAATGCTTGGGATGCCTACGCGACAGAGGTGGACATAACTTGGCCGACAAATGACGGTGCCCGGAAATTCTCGATTAAGGATAACGGTCGCGGCATGACCGCCGCGCAGTTCGAGCAGCGCTGGGGCGTCTTTGATTATAATCGGGTAAAGGCCGAGGGCGAGTATGTCTCACCCCCCACAGAACTCCCCGAACTGGCGCCGCGCCGAGTATACGGACGCAATGGTAGAGGGCGGCACGGCGGCTTCGCCTTCTCCAATCCCTATGAAATAATCATAGAGGCCGCTGGCGAAAAAGTAGCCTATCGGGTTTCCAGGGGCGGGCAGCGCCCCTTCGATTGGGAAATCATTAAGCGTGAACAGAGCACCGGGCACGGTGTGGAAATTCGCGCGGTAGAATCGACGCGGCTACGGCTTAGCGCCGCTGATGTTCGAGAGGTGCTTGGAACACGCTTTCTGACAGACCCGAACTTCAAGGTGTCGGTGGACAGCCAGCCCGTCACTTTCGATGACATTCCCCAGGATTTTTTGCGGGAGAGCTTCGTCGATATCCCCGATATCGGTCGTGCGACAATCCTCATGATCGACTCGCAGCGGGCCGACCGGACAACGCGGCAGCACGGCATCGCTTGGCATGTCAACAACCGGCTGGTCGGTGATTGCGGCTGGCGCGGCACCGACTATGAACGCGTGCTCGACGGGCGGACGAGCGAAGCCAAGCGCTTCACGTTCATCGTCTTTGCCGACTTCTTGGCGGACAGCGATGCCGTGCTGCCAGACTGGTCGGGGTTCCAGCCCAACAATGAAATCTGGAAGAAGACTCAGATCGCCGTACAGGACAAAATTCGCGAAGAAATTGCTGCGTTCAATTTCGAGCGGCGTTCGGAAGCCAAGGAGGCGGTTCGCGAACGCTATGCTTCGACCGTCGTCAGGATAGCTCCGAGCGCGCGTGAGCGGTGGAACAGCTTTGTCGATCAAGTCATCGATACCTGCCCCGGCATCTCTCCCGAACAGATTGATCAAGTGGCTGGCATTCTTGCTAATTTGGAGGCGTCGTCGTCCCAATACAGCTTGCTGGCGCGACTGCATGGCCTTCAACCAGGCGAGCTGGACCAATTGGACGGCATTCTCGCAGATTGGAGTGTCGCGACCGCTAAGCTGGCGCTAGATGAAATCCAGAATCGACTGAGGCTGATCGGCGAACTGCACGAAAAGCTTCGCGATGAACGCGCCGATGAAGTCCGCGAGCTTCAGCCTCTTATTGAGCGGAGTCTATGGGTATTCGGTCCTGAGTTCGAAAGCATCGAGTTCACGTCGAATCGCGGCATGTCGGAGGTTATCAGACGGTTGCTTGGCGGAACCGCACAGGGCAGCCTGAACCGGCCCGACTTCGTTATTCTACCCGATAGCAGTGTAGGACTGTTTGCCCGCCCCGCGTTCGATGAGCAGCACGAAGTTATTGGCGTGGAGCACTTGATTGTTGTCGAGTTGAAGCGGCCCGGCATTCCTATCGGCATGGATCAGAAGAACCAAGCATGGAAGTATGTCGTTGAATTGCAGACTCACGGATTGATCGACGATTCTACGCGTGTGACCTGTTTTGTCCTGGGATCGCGACTAACGCCGCGTGAAGGCGTCCGTGAGGAAGGGCGGACCAAGATTATCCCCATGGCCTATGAAACATTTATCCGACGTGCCGAAACTCGGATGCTTAATCTGTATGCACGGCTTTCCGAGGCACCATTCCTGCGCCAAGCTGGCTTGGATGCCGACAGCTTCGTGAAAGAGCCAATCGCACGCCAAGGTGGTTTCGACGTGTAGTTGATCTGGCAGGAAAAAAGTTCGGTAACTTAGGGCTCTGCCCTCGGCGCACTTCGAAAGGCTTCCGCCCAGCTTCCTCCGCGCGTGACGCGCTCCGTGCAGCCGGTTCCCCGCGAAGCCTCCCTCCGTTTGCACACCCGGTCTCGGCGACGGCCAGAAGGTCAGGCGCGGCGTTCCGCTTCGCTGACCTTCAGACCCGAGGATCAGAGACATGACCAACGTATCCGACAGCACCCCCCGCATCTATATCGCTTGCCTCGCCGCCTACAACAACGGCCATCTGCACGGAGCTTGGATCGACGCGGATCAGGACGCGGACCAGATTAGGGACGCGATTGCCGCGATGCTTGCCCGTTCCCCTGTCGAGGACGCGGAGGAATACGCCATTCACGATTACGAGGGCTTCGAGGGCGTCAGCATCTCGGAATATGCCGGCATCGACATCGTGGCGCGGGTGGCGACTTTCATCGCAGAGCATGGCGCACTTGGCGCGGGCCTGCTGGAGCAGTTCAGCGGCGACATGGACCAAGCCGAATGCACGTTGGAGGATTGCTATCATGGTCAGTTCGCCAGCCTCGCCGACTACATGGAGGAATTGACCACCGAGAGCGTCACGATCCCAGAGGCGCTGCGCTACTATGTCGATTGGGAGGGGATGGCGCGCGACGCCGAGATGGGCGGCGATCTGTTCACTATCGAGACGGCGCACGGCGAGGTCCATGTGTTTTCCAACAGGTGAAAACATGACTGCCTGTCCGTGCTGATACGGGCAGGCATCTCGAAAGCACCAGCTGTTGCGAAGCTAAAAACACCAAAGAATGATCGGGTTAGCCGCTCAAGGTATCTGCTTTGAGCGGCTTCTATATTTCCGGTGATCCTTGAACCTCTTTTTGCCGGGCGCTGCCCAGCATCCCGGCTTGGGGAGGTGACGCCATGCTCAGCATCGATTGGCGATCTCCGGCGGCATACGGGCACACAAAACACATTCCAGCCGCTGGCTTCGCTTGGGAATATTTGCGCCGTAACGACGAATATCGTCGGGACTGCCAGACCATCGCATTGACCGGACAGCCGGGTAGCCGCGACCTTGAAGCGTTCGCGCATCGCTGGGGGTTGCGATTTCCCGTGCGATCCCGACGCGCCGCATGACCGGCAATCGCCGATCTGGAGTCCGGGCCTTCAACCGCAAGCCGTGATGTTGTCCCCGGTCGATCACAAAAACGACGACACCGAGCCGATATTGATGTTGGCGCATCTTGAAGGTCTCGACCTGCGCCGCGCCGCTGATGGCTGGCACGGTATTTGGCAGGTGGATGGCGTCAAACATCAATTCTGGCTGCCCGAGGCTGTGCCCGACTCAGCCGCCTTCTATGCCGCTACCCTGCCGATGGATTCCTTTCTGGAACTGCGCGCCCACGCCGCCCGCCGTCTTTGGCGGTCCCTCAACGGCCGTGCGCCCGGGCCCGACTTCCGTGCCGTTCCCGCCCAACTCCGACAATGGCATATTCTGTCCTTGCGCGCTCTCGACGCCCGGCGGCGCGGCGAGAGCTATCGCACCATCGCCGAAGTCCTGCTCGGCTTTCGCGGAACCAAGGAGGATTTCGAGACCGACCCCCGCAAGAACAAAGCCCGCCGCCTGGTCGCGCACGGTATCAAGATGATGCGCGGCGGCTATCGCCTGCTGCTTCACTACCCGATCAAGCCCGGCAAGCGTTGATCAGGAGACGTGACCCTCACGCCTTATTGGCTGCTGCCTGCTCCAGAATCTTCCGATAGCCTTCACGCGATAGCCATTGCGCGCGTTCGAGATGGCTTTGCCAGCAACGACGCGTGCGAAGTTCATCGGCGACCGGATCGCGGTGCAGCACAATCCGCGCGACTTCCTTCCAGTCCGCGCCCTCGGCCTTCGCATCCAGCAAACGCAGATAGGTGATGTAATGTCGTTCGTCATAGACGGTTATGGTGTCGCCGGTCGGCGCTTCATCGTCCACATCTGCATCGAGTTCGACGGGAACCCGCATGGTCATTCCCCGTATCCGAGAGAGCTTGTCTGCGGTGCGCCCCCGCAAACGATTCTCTCTGACTCTTGGTGATCGGGGAGTTCGAAACCGTCACGAAACGGCCCCATGGCCTTTAGCTCGGAAAGCCTGTTGTATACGCCACAGGCTCCCCGACCATAAGGTCAAGGAGTTGGTGCCGTTCTGGCTGGCACCGGCCATTCGTGAGGGGTTTCGACGCCCCAGAGCAGCGCGTCTGCTCCGCTGCGATTCTTAACCGAACCGCGCGGGAATGTCTCCGGCTTTTCGGCGTGGCGGGCGACGAGCCGCTGAAATTCCTCATCTATTGGCAGCGCACCGCCCCGAAGGGGGTGCCGCCAGCGCATAGGCGCAAATGCGGCACGCTACGCGCCGCCGATCCCTCGCCATGGTTCGCCACAGTCCGCTGCCGCCCTCCGGCAGCCCAATCCCGACTGGAGGTGATCCATGGCAAATCCGCTTGCGGGCCTGCCGCCGCGCCTGTTGCGCACCAAGGAAGCCGCGCGCTTCCTCGGCATATCCATCCGCACCCTTGAGAAGCATCGCACCTACGGCACCGGCCCGACCTATCGCAAGGTCGGCGGCCGTGTCCTCTACACCGTCCGCGATCTGGAAGACTGGAGCGCGGTCGGCGAACGTAAATCCACCCGCGACAAGACCGCCGGCACCGTCTTTCCCGCGCGTCCGCTCACGCCCGAAGAACGGGGCGACTGCTAGATGCTGCGTGAGGACGATCACGACCCCGCGCGCCCGATCGAAGACAGCGAGCGCAGCCGCCTCGACCCCTTCGTGGTAGCAACGGGCGACGCGCCGCCGCGCGACCAGCGCGATTTAATGGAACGGCCGTTTTTCTCGCTGGCGAAGACCCCGCGCACCAAGCCGATTCTTTACAAGGTCGCCGACATTGAGGTGCAGGTGTTCGGGCTGCCCGAGCACGGCATGGCGACCATATGGGACGCCGATGTGCTCATATGGGCGGCCTCGCAGATCGTCGCGGCCGAGAACAACGGCCTCACCACGTCGCGCTTTGTCCGCTTCACCCCCTACCATCTGTTGCGCGCGATTGGGCGACCGACCGGTAACCACCAATACCGGCTTCTGAAAGCCGCGCTGGCGCGGCTGCAATCGACCGTCATCGCCACCACGATCCGCAACGGCCCGCATTGGCGTCGCCGGCAATTCTCATGGATCAACGAGTGGGAGGAAATGACGACGCGCGCGGGCCGCGTCGAGGGCATGGAGTTCGTCCTGCCCGAATGGTTCTACAACAGCGTCATCGACCGGTCGCTGGTCCTGACCATCGACCCGGCCTATTTCCGGCTGACTGGCGGCATCGAGCGATGGCTTTACCGCGTTGCCCGAAAGCACGCCGGGCACCAGCGCCATGGCTGGATTTTCGAGGTCGCGCACCTTCATCAGAAATCCGGCAGCCTCGCGCGGCCGTCCGACTTCGCGCTCGACCTGCGCCGGATCGCGGCCCGCCAGCAACTCCCCGGCTATCTGCTCCAGATCGAGCGGGAAGACGGCCGCGAGCTGCTGCGCATCCGCCCCGATAATTCGTCAACAGGCACTGTTGATAACCCTGTTAATGCCATCGGCAGATCAGGCGCACGGGGTATCGGCACATCAGGCGCACGACTATCGGCAGATCAGGCGCATGAACCGCAGCTAACGCTTTGGCCTGAAAAGCGGAATCCGACCGCTAACTTATCTAACAGAGAATCTAACTCTTTTTCTTTGACGCACGCGCAGGCGAAGCGTGGTGCCGGTTCTGCCGGGAACGACGAGCAATGATGCCCGCCGTTGACGCAGCGCACGCGCGCAATCCCCACCAGCACATCGCCGGAGACGAACCATGACCCGTCGCGCCCATCGCAGCGCGCACGGCCGTCCGCTGCCGGACGGGCCTGCGCCCTTCACCACATTGGTCGAACTGACTTTCGAGAAACGCCGCATCGAGCATTGGATCAGGTTCGGCCGCAAAAGCTATGAACAGATAATCGACCGCCGCCGGAGTGTCGTCGGCTTCGCGCCGGGCAGCGTCTTCGCCTTCGTCCGATGGGCGAAGGGCGACCATGGCACGGTCGTTTCCCGCATCGACATCGTGCGGGCAATCGGGCGCGGCCAGCCGTTCCAGACATTGCCCTTCGTCCGCCCCGGCGGCGAAATCCTGTTGCGCCTCGACGGCTGGCCCAAGGTGCAACGTGCGCTTGTCGCTATCGACGCCGTGGACGCACTTGGCCTCGATCCGGCCGATGCCTCGCCGGATCACTGGCGGCACGTCCACAACCGTTTGACCTCCAATCTGGAACCGCACGCCTACACGCCCAAGCGACATGCCGCTTGGCTTCATCGCCGAAGGATCGAGCCATGACGCGCCGCCGCACCCTCGCGGTGACGGCGCTCGCCGTCATCGGCATCGCCGCCACCAGCGCCGCCGATTGGCCCGTGAAACTCATCTGGAACGCCACAGCCAGCGCGCCCATCGGCTTCTACACCGTCGAGCCGGCCGACGCGCTCGACGTGCCCGAGCTGGTCGCCGTAATGCCGCCCGAACCGCTCGCCGCCTTCATGGCCGAGCGCGGCTATATCGCGCGCGGCGTCCCGCTGTTGAAGCGCGTCGTCGGCCTGCCGGGGCAACAGGTTTGCCGCTTGCGATCCGCGATCACGGTGGACGGGATCGAGATGGGCGAGGCGCTGGAGCGCGACAGCCTCGGCCGCGATCTGCCCGTCTGGCGGGGCTGCCGCGTCATCGGCGACGACCAGCTTTTCCTCATGAATTGGGAAGTCCGCGACAGCCTCGACGGCCGGTATTTCGGACCCATCCCCGCAGCTTCCGTCATCGGCCGAGCGGTCCCGCTCTGGACCGATGAGGAAGGCGTCGGCCGCTACGAGTGGCGCGCGCCGACGCACTGCCCCCCCCCGAGAACCAACCGCAGGAGATTTCCCATGGCAGAGATAGGCACCTTCACCCGCACCGAAACCGGCTATGCGGGAGAGCTTCATTCGTTCGGCCTCCACGAAAAGCTGTTCATCGTCCCGGCCAAGCCGAGCGACGTGAAAAACGCGCCCGATTATCGCGTGCGCCTCGATAGCGAGGACGGCCCGGACGCCGGCCCCGCATGGAAAGACTCCAGCGAGAACGCTGGCGAGTTCGTGTCGATGCGATTGGAGGGGCCAATCTTCCCGTCCCCGATCCGCGCCAAACTGTTCCAGTCCAACGACGATCCTTCGGTCTGGACCCTGCGTTGGAAGCACGCCCGGAAGATCGAGGATGAGGAATGACGGCCGAGCGCGTCCGGCCCGCCATCCGGTCAAAGATCGGCATCCCTTTATTCGCGAAGCCGTGTTCGCGGTTCAAAATGCTCCACCGGAGCATTTTGCCGGCGGCGCTGCCGCCGTCACCGCTCACCCCATTCGTCCCGCTCGGCGACCAGACGGCCGACGCTTGCGTCTTGCCCTTGACCGCAGCGAGCACGCTGGCAGGCTGGCGGCGAAGCGGAGACAGGTCGGCATGGCATTATGCCGTCCTGATACTGGCCGGCGCGCTTTCCGTCTGCGCCGGATCGGGCGTCGCGGTCGCGCAATCCGTGCCCGTCGAACGCCCGTCAGTCGCCCATCCCTATGCGGCCCACATCGCCGAGGCGTCACAGCGGTTCGGCATCCCCGAGCACTGGATTCGCGCCGTGCTGCGCGCCGAAAGTGCGGGCGATTTGCGGGCGGTTTCGTCAGCCGGGGCGATGGGATTGATGCAGGTGATGCCCGACACATGGGCGGGCCTGCGCATCCGCTATGGCCTCGGCCGTGATCCCTATGACCCACGCGATAACATCCTCGCCGGCACCGCCTACCTGCGCGAAATGTTCGACCGCTACGGCAATGTCTCGGCGATGCTGGCGGCCTACAATGCCGGCCCCGGCCGCTATGACGAATACCTTGCGACCGACCGCACTCTGCCGGCCGAGACGCGGGCCTATGTCGCCGCGCTCGCGCCGATACTCGGCGCGACTGCAACCGAACCGCCGTCATCGGCACCGCCACCGCCGCCAGATTGGCGCGAGGCACCGCTGTTCGTCATGCGTCCGGGCGACGCGCGGGCTGTCGCCGCGCTGCCGTCCGAGGCGCAATCAGGCGACGGCCGCGCGGCCGTTCCGGCGCGCGATCCCGTCGATGCGGAGTCAAGGGGCGACAGCATTTTCGTCGCCGACGCGAGCGGTTCGGAAATGCCATGAGGACGGCGTTCCCGCGCTCGGAGGCGCTCATTCCGGTGTCTAGTCAGGCAGGTTTGCGCCCGGCTGGATTCTCGGCAGGAAGGGCAGAAAAGGCAGAAAGGGCAGAAAGGGCGGAGGGCAAGATTAAAGAAGACGGCACCATGTCGGGCCGCTTCTGGAAATTATTGTTGTCTGCACACTGGTTAGGGGAGCCGCAAGCGGCACCACGATTTTTGACCCCGCGTGCCGCGATTTCGTGCAAAGCCTTGGCTTTGCAGGGTTTCGAGCGGCACCATAGGTCCATTTTGGCCTGTTTTCGGCATTTTTGGCTGGAACCTCGCCCATGAGCGCCGATGACGAAAACCGCTTCCGCCCCAAGCCCGGCCGCATCCGATCCGACACGCCGAAGGCTGGCAAGACCAAGAGCTTTCTCACGCAGGTCAAGAAGATCACCCGGCAGCATCAGGCAGCAGCCTCCCGCGATCCTTCCATGCCGTCATCCGCCCGCCCGTCATCGCCGGGCCGGTCCCGTGCCGTGGTCGCCAGCGGCAAGGGCGTGAAGCGCGGCCGGGGCGCGAGCTTCGTGCGCGCCCGCAATATCTCCGGCCAATGGCATCATCGCCAGCCCGGCAGCCGCCGCGTCATCGTCAAGCAGCGCAGCGTCCGGGCCGCGTGGAGGGGCGGCCGTGCCCGCGCGCATCTGCGCTATGTCCAGCGCGACGGCACGTCACGCGACGGCGAGCGCGGCCAGCTCTATTCGGCGCATGAGGACCGTGCTGACGCCGACGACTTCCTTGCGCGCGGCAAAGACGACCGCCATCAATTCAGGTTCATCGTCTCGCCCGAGGACGGCGCGGAGCTGTCGGACCTCACGGCCTACACCCGCGATTTCATGAAACAGGTGGAAGCCGACCTCGGCACGAAACTCGATTGGGTCGCCGTCAACCACTACAACACCGGCCACCCGCATGTGCATATCATCGTCAACGGCCGCGACGATATGGGCGGAGATCTAGTCATCAACGGCGACTATCTTTCCGCCGGCCTGCGCGAGCGCGCCAGCGAGCTTGCCAGCCTTGAACTCGGCCCCGTCACCGAGATCGAGCAGACCCGCAAACTGTCCGCCGAGATCGACAGGGACCGTTTCACCCGCATCGATGAGGCGATGGCCGGGGACGCCGATGCCCGTTTCCTCGACCTGCGCCACGAACCGACCGAGCCGCGCCGCCAGTTCGAGCGGACATTGCGCCTACGGCGCTTGGGCAAGCTGGAGAAGATGGGGCTGGCGACCGAACACGCGCCCGGCGTTTGGGAGTTGAGCAAGGACATGGAACCGACCTTGCGCGAGCTTGGCGAACGCGGCGACATCATCCGCACCATGCAAAAGGCGCTTGGTTCCGAGGCTAGCGAGCGCGATCCCATGAGCTTTCAAATCCATGACGGAGCGCCCGAGACGCCTATCGTCGGGCGCATCGTGGACAAGCACCTGTCCGACGAGCTGGGGGAGAACCTGACCGTTGTGGTGGACGGGATCGACGGTCGCACCCATCACATCGCCGGTATCGCGCCCGAGCGGCTGGAGGATGCCCGCATCGGCAGCGTCGTCCAGATCGGCCAGGTCGAGGTAACGGCTCGACCGTCCGACCGCAGCATTGCGGCCATCGCCGAGGACGGCATCTATCGTCCGAGCCGCCATCTGGAACAGGCGAAGTTCGAGGGCCGTGTTCCGGGGGGCGACTATGAGGGCTATGTCGATGCCCATGTCCGTCGGCTGGAGGCGCTGCGCCGGGCCGGGATCGCCGAGCGGATCGACGCCGACCAATGGCGCATCCCCGACGATTTCGAGAGCCGCACCGCCGCCTATGATGCTGGCCGTAATCGGCAGGCCAGCGTTCGCGTCCTGTCGGCCTTCGACCTTGAAAAGCAGATCGGCGCGGATGGCGCCACCTGGCTCGACAGGCGGTTGCTATCCGCCGACGCATCGGATCTCGCCTCGGCCGGTTTCGGCCAACAGGTCCGCGAGGCGATGGACCAGCGCCGCGAGCATCACATCGAACAGCGAGACGCCACACGCAGCCGGGACGGCCGAATCTTCTATCGGCGCAATCTTCTTGCGACCTTGCGCGAGCGGGAAGTCGCCCGCGCCGGTGCGGAGATGGCCGAGGGCAAGGCGCTGCCGTTCCGCGCCGCCAAGGATGGCGAGAGCATCAGCGGCAGGTTCACCGGGACTGTCCAGCTAACGAGCGGCAAGTTCGCCATCGTGGAAAAGAGCTACGAGTTCACCCTTGTCCCATGGCGGCCAGTCATCGACCGCCAGCTCGGCCGCGAGGTCGCGGGTATCGTTCAGGGCGGTTCAGTGTCGTGGCAGTTAGGACGGCAGCGGGGGTTGGGGCTATAGGAGCCAACGATACCGCATTGCGACGCAACAGCTAATCCGATAAGAGACTGCTATTCAATTTCGTAATCGTGGAGTCATCAGCATGGGAAGTTCCAAGTCAGCAGACAAGTAAGCCGCAACATCAGAATTGTTGTTGCGGCGCTCTGTAAGACCAATCCCATCTGATTGCTGACGAGCAGACGCTGCCCGGTATCCTTAATCGAGCGGTTGATTCGTCATGACCACCACACGCCCCGCGTGGGCCTATACGCTGCCGGCAGCCTTGCTGCTTATGGCTCCCTTCGACATCCTCGCCTCGCTGGCGATGGATATTTATCTTCCAGTCGTTCCGGCGATGCCGGGCGTCCTGAACACGACTCCGTCCATAATCCAACTCACGTTGAGCCTCTACATGGTGATGCTCGGTGTGGGCCAAGTGATCTTTGGGCCACTCTCCGATCGCGTCGGGCGACGGCCGATCCTGCTTCTAGGCGCAACGGCTTTCGTTGCTGCGTCTCTGGGAGCGGCTTGTTCTTCAACTGCATTAGCCTTTGTTGCGTTTCGTCTGGTTCAGGCAGTTGGAGCATCGGCCATGCTGGTGGCTACCTTCGCGACCGTGCGCGACGTATATGCCAATCGTCCCGAAGGTGCCGTCATCTACGGCCTTTTCAGTTCGATGCTGGCGTTCGTGCCTGCGCTCGGCCCTATAGCCGGTGCGCTGATCGGCGAGTTTTGGGGATGGCAGGCGATCTTCATCACACTGGCTGCACTGGCTTCGCTCGCACTCTTGAACGCCAGTTTCAGGTGGCATGAAACCCGACCGTTGGATCAGGCCAAAACGCAACGATCTGTTTTGCCGATCTTCGCGAGTCCGGCCTTTTGGGTTTACACAGTCGGATTTAGTGCCGGCATGGGCACATTCTTCGTTTTCTTCTCGACAGCCCCCCGTGTTCTCATAGGCCAAGCCGGCTATTCCGAGATCGGATTTAGCTTGGCCTTCGCGACTGTCGGGCTGGTCATGGTCACGACTACCCGCTTCGCAAAGTCCTTCGTTGCCAAATGGGGTATCGCGGGATGCGTAGCGCGCGGGATGGCGTTGCTCGTTTCCGGCGCGATCCTGTTGGGGATCGGCCAACTTTTCGGATCGCCGTCATTTT
>NZ_JASSPE010000020.1:0-76975 GCF_030234105.1 Paracoccus sp. SSJ
GTCAGTATCGTCGGGACATTGGCGGTGACGCTGTTAAACGGCGATACAGCGTGGCCCGTGATTTGTTACGCCACGGCAATGGCAGTGCTGGTGTCGTTGGGGCTGGCGCTCCTTCGATCCCGTGATGGTGTCACCGAGAAGTCGCCAGTCGTCTAGCCGACGACTGGAAGCAGGCCCGCTCCGATGCGGCGCACTAATCATCGAAACCTTGTGAATGGCGGTATCCTGTCCGGCAGGATACCGCTCATTTCCCTTGTCCAATTTATTTCTGTCGCCGAATTTCTGAACTTCCGACATGCAGCCAAGGCGCTCGGCGTCAGCCAGTCAAGCGTGAGTGCGCGCGTGAAAGCGTTGGAAGAAAACCTTGGGGTTCTGCTATTCGAGCGTCATGCGCGCGGTGTTAGGCTGACAGACGCAGGCAGGCACTTCATGGAGCGGGTAACTGCTGGCGTCGATCAACTCGATCACGCGGTGAAGACCGCCAGCATGGCTGCGTCCGGGGAATGTGGACGCCTACGCATCGGCATCCATGCCCTGATCCCGCGCAGCTTCCTCGCAGAATTGCTTGCCAGATACCGGGAAGACTATCCCGGCATCGACATAGACATTACCGAAGGCACGGCCCGCGATGCCGTCATGCAGCTTCGCGCCGACCGGCTGGACATCGTGTTTGTTGCCGGGACACCCGAACCGCCTGACTGCCATTCCCGATGCATATGGGTTGAACCACTGGTCGCGGCGCTGCCGGAGTGCCATCAGCTTGCCGGCCAAACGACCTTGACGTGGGCCGATCTTGCAGGGGAGACGTTCCTTGCCCGGAACGGTGGCACCGGCCCACAGGTGTATGACCATATCGTGCTGCGCCTTGCCGGGCGTTGGCCCGCGTCCTCGATCCTGCGTTTCGACGTTGAACGGGGCACGTTGCTATCCATGGTCGGACAAGGCTTCGGCGTTACTATCGTCGGCGCAGCCACGTCGCTATTGCCCACGTCCGGCGTAATTTTCCTCCCATTCGCGGACGAGCCGGAGCCGGTTCCTTTCTCTGCCGTTTGGTCGCCGTTCAACCGCAGCGCGGCGCTCCGCAACTTGCTGACCCTCGCAAACGACATGGGGCGACGGGTCCGAGCAGACTGATTTCCCCCGCGATTCGGTCCGGCCAGTCGGCATAGATGCCAGCGCAGGCGGCGGCGCAGCCACGACCGTCCTATTTGCCGCCGTCAGTATCCGGCAGCCCTCCCGCATCCTCGTTCCTATTGCCTGCCCGGTTTTTGCCTACTCTCTGATCGGCTCCGTCCCTTTTGCAGACTGGAGCCTAGATGCGCGGAGGCCGAATCTTATGGGGCCAGATCGGGGTGGTTTTCACCATCATTCTGGTGATGACCTGGGCGGCGACGCAATGGACCGCGTTCCGCCTTGGCTTCCAGTCTCAGCTTGGAGCGCCATGGTTCGAGGTGGCGGGCCTGCCGGTCTATTATCCGCCGGCCTTCTTCTGGTGGTGGTTTTCCTTCGACGCCTATGCGCCCGCAATCTTCGTCGAGGGCGGCATCATCGCCGTGTCGGGCGGGTTCCTCGCCATCGCCGCCGCCATCCTCATGTCGATCATCCGGGCACGGGAAGCGCGCAACGTCGCCACCTACGGTTCGGCGCGATGGGCCGAGGACAGAGAAATCCGTGCCGCCGGTCTGCTCGGCCCCGATGGCGTCGTGCTTGGCAGGCATCCCCAGGACTATCTGCGCCATGATGGCCCCGAGCATGTCCTTTGCTTCGCCCCGACCCGCAGCGGCAAAGGCGTGGGGCTTGTGGTGCCGACCCTGTTGACTTGGCCCGGCTCGGCCATCGTTCACGACATCAAAGGGGAGAACTGGACCCTGACAGCGGGCTTCCGGGCGAAACATGGCCGCGTCCTCCTGTTCGATCCGACCAACGCCAGATCGTCCGCCTACAACCCGTTGCTCGAAGTCCGGCAAGGGGAATGGGAAGTGAGGGACGTTCAGAACATCGCCGATATTCTGGTCGATCCCGAAGGCTCGCTCGACAAGCGCAACCATTGGGAAAAGACCAGCCATAGCCTGCTTGTCGGCGCGATCCTGCATGTTCTCTATGCGGAGTCCGACAAGACGCTGGCGGGGGTTGCCAATTTCCTGTCCGATCCCCGCCGTCCCGTCGAGGCGACCTTGCGCGCCATGATGGACACGCCGCACCTTGGCGAAGCGGGCGTTCATCCCGTCATTGCGTCGTCGGCGCGGGAACTGCTCAACAAGTCAGAGAACGAACGGTCAGGCGTTCTTAGCACCGCCATGTCCTATTTGGGGCTATACCGCGACCCCGTGGTGGCGCGTGTCACGGCCCGCTGCGACTGGCGCATTGCCGATCTGGTCGGCAGCCGCCAGCCTGTCAGCCTCTATCTTGTCGTGCCGCCGTCCGACATCAACCGGACGAAGCCGCTTATCCGCCTGATCCTCAACCAGATCGGCAGGCGGTTGACCGAGGATTTGAACACGTCCGGCAGGCGCCATCGCCTGCTGTTGATGCTGGACGAATTTCCGGCGCTCGGCAGGCTGGATTTTTTTGAATCGGCCTTGGCGTTCATGGCCGGCTACGGGATGAAGTCGTTTCTGATCGCCCAATCGCTCAACCAGATTGAGCGCGCCTATGGGCCGAACAACGCGATCCTCGACAACTGCCATGTCCGCGTCGCCTTCGCCACGAACGACGAACGGACGGCCAAGAGGATCAGCGAAGCCCTCGGCACAGCGACCGAGATGCGCGATTCCACCAACTATGCCGGGCATAGACTGGCCCCGTGGCTCGGACATTTGATGGTGTCGCGGCAGGAGACAGCGCGGCCGCTGCTCACGCCGGGCGAGGTGATGCAGCTTCCGCCATCCGAGGAAATCGTCATGGTCGCCGGAACGCCGCCGATCCGCGCTGCCAAGGCGCGCTATTTCGAGGATGCGCGGTTCATGGAACGCATCCTGACCCCGCCCGATCCGGCGGCCGGTCCCGCCACGAAGCCTTCATCCGACGATTGGTCGAGCCGCGTGGTCGCGGCGGCAGGCCATCCCGTGACGGACGCCGCCGGCAGGGTCGAAGGCGACCCGGCCAATGCCGGCATCCGCCGCGAGCCGGAATTGCCCGAGCATGAGGAAATCGTCGCGCCGCCGCCGTCGCCCGCGCAGGAGTTCGACATTCTGGACGACGAACCGGACGTGGACGCTGCCAAGGCCCGCGCCATGCGCCAGCGCATGAGGATGGTCGCGCGGCAGGTCGCCATGAACCCCGATGATGGAATCGAGCTTTGAGGACACGCCCATGACCACGCGAACCCGCCTGAATCTCTATTTCGACCCCGCGCTCATGCCGCAGATCGAGACGCTGGCGCTGCGCCGGAAGGTGTCGAAATCCGCCATCGTGGAGGCGGCGGTCATGTCCTACCTGTCCGGCGATGCCGCCGACCAGCTCGAAGCAGCCATGTCGCGCCGCCTGGACAAGCTCGGCCGCCAGATTGACGCGCTGGACCTGGACCTTGCCGCCCTCGGCGAGACGGTTTCGCTGTTCATCCTGTTCTGGCTGACCTTCACGCCACCGCTTTCGGGGAGCGCGCAATCCGCCGCCCGTGCAAAGGGCGCGGAACGGTTCGAGGGCTTCATGCAGACCCTCGGCAAGCGCCTCGCCACCGGAGACAGGTTTCTCAAGGAGCTGTCGCGCGACATCGACTCACCCCGCGAAAGCCAGTCAACAGATGAGCCGGAGGCTAACGGCGATCCGGCTTGAGTATTCAAGTCCATCCTATTTGCCGCCGTTCGCCGCCGATGCCCGCCTACACTTAGATACTTGTTGAAGCGGCCGGATTTCGGCCTCTCTTAATCGACCCCGATCCGGGGATTGCCTGTCGCGTCCCTGCCGAAAGCCGGGGCCGACATGACTGCCAACCACCACAGACCAGAAGCGATCCAGCGCGGTGCGCGCATGTTGCGCACCGCGCTCGGGCCGGCAATCGCGCGTCTGCTCGAAGACCCGGCCGTGGTCGAGGTGATGCTGAATCCCGATGGCCGCCTTTGGGTGGACCGGCTTTCCGAAGGGCTGGCCGACACGGGCGAACGCCTGTCCGCCGCCGATGGCGAACGCATCGTGCGCCTGGTCGCCCATCATGTCGGCGCGGAGGTTCACGCCCGCAGCCCGCGCGTCTCGGCCGAGCTTCCCGAAACCGGCGAGCGGTTCGAGGGGCTGCTTCCGCCCGTGGTCGCCGCGCCAGCCTTCGCCATCCGCAAGCCCGCCGTCGCCGTGTTCACGCTCGACGACTATGTGGCGGCCGACATCATGACCGCCGATCAGGCGGATACGCTGCGCGCCGCTGTCCAGTCCCGCGCTAACATTCTGGTGGCGGGCGGCACGTCCACCGGCAAGACCACGCTGACCAATGCGCTGCTCGCCGAGGTGGCGAAGGGCGCGGATCGCGTCGTCATCATCGAGGACACGCGCGAGCTGCAATGCGCCGCGCCGAACCTTGTGGCGATGCGAACGAAGGATGGCGTCGCCAGCCTGTCGGACCTTGTGCGGTCCTCGCTGCGCCTGCGCCCCGACCGCATCCCCATCGGCGAGGTGCGCGGCCCCGAAGCCCTGGACCTGCTCAAAGCCTGGGGGACGGGACACCCCGGCGGCATCGGCACCATCCATGCCGGTTCCGGCATCGGCGCGCTGCGCCGCCTTGAACAGCTCATTCAAGAGGCTGTCGTCACCGTTCCCCGCGCCCTGATCGCGGAAACCATCGACCTTGTTGCCGTCCTCGCCGGGCGCGGTTCCGCGCGCCGGCTGGCCGAACTCGCCCGCGTCGAAGGGCTGGGGCCGGACGGCGATTACCGCATCACCCAAGCAATCCCCACCAGCACAGGAGAATCTTCATGATCCGCACGATTTCGCGCGGCTATCGCTTCCCCGCGACCGCCGCATCCACCCTTGTCATCAGCCTTATGCTCGCACCGGCCGCCCATGCGTCCGGTTCGTCGATGCCATGGGAAGCCCCCCTTCAAAGCATCCTCCAGTCCATCGAGGGGCCGGTCGCCAAGATCATCGCCGTCATCATCATTATCGCCACCGGCCTGACGCTGGCCTTTGGCGATACAGGCGGCGGTTTCCGCAAGCTGATCCAGATCGTGTTCGGCTTGTCGATTGCCTTCGCGGCGTCGAGCTTCTTTTTGTCCTTCTTCTCGTTCGGCGGCGGGGCGCTCGTTTGATGGCCGCCGCGTTCGAGCAACTGGAAGCCGTGCCGGGATTTTCCGTTCCGGTCCACCGGGCGTTGACCGAGCATATTTTGCTCGGCGGCGCACCGCGCTCCATCGCTATCATGAACGGGACGCTTGCCGGGGCCGTGGGCCTCGGCCTGCGCCTCTGGCTGGTTGGCCTCGCCCTATGGGCCATCGGGCATTTCGTGGCCGTGTGGGCGGCGAAGCGCGATCCCCAATTCGTCGAAGTCGGGCGCAGGCATCTGCGCATCCCGGCTTTTCTGGCGGTGTGAGGGCGCTGCCATGATGAATCTTGTAGAATACCGCCGCACCGCGTCCCGGCTCGCCGACTATCTGCCATGGGCGGCATTGGTCGGCTCGGGTGTCGTCTTGAACAAGGACGGCTCATTCCAGCGCACCGCGAAGTTTCGCGGTCCCGATCTGGATTCCGCCGTCGCCGCCGAGCTGGTCGCCGTAGCAGGCCGCATCAACAATGCCGTGCGCCGTCTCGGATCGGGGTGGAGCATCTTCGTCGAGGCGCAGCGCAGCGAAGCCGCTACCTATCCCGACAGCATGTTTCCCGATCCTGCGTCGGCGCTAGTCGATGCAGAGCGGAAAGCCGGTTTCGAGGAAGCCGGCGCGCATTTCGTCTCGGGTTATTTCCTCACCTTTCTCTGGCTACCCCCGGCCGAGGAAGCCGCGCGAGCGGAAAGCTGGCTCTACGAAGGCCGCGAGCAATCCGGGGTAAACCCGCACGAATTGCTGCGCGGCTTCGTGGACCGCACCGACCGCGTTCTGGCGCTGCTCGACGGCTTCATGCCGGAGTGCCGATGGCTCGATGACGCCGGCACACTCACCTATCTCCATTCGACGGTTTCCACGAACCGGCATCGCGTCCGAGTCCCGGAAGTGCCGATGTATCTGGACGCGCTGTTGGCCGACCAGCCGCTGACCGGCGGGCTGGAGCCTCGGCTTGGCAAGGCGCATCTGCGCGTCCTGACCATCGTGGGATTCCCGACTGCAACGACGCCCGGCCTGCTCGACGAGATGAACCGGCTGGCCTTCCCCTACAGGTGGAACACCCGCGCCATCCTGCTCGACAAAACCGACGCCACGCGGCTGCTCACCAGGATCAGGCGGCAATGGTTCGCCAAGCGCAAGAGCGTGGCGGCGATCTTGAAAGAGGTCATGACGAACGAGGCGTCCGCCCTGGTGGACACCGACGCCGCCAACAAGGCGCTCGACGCCGACATGGCCTTGCAGGAACTCGGGGCGGACGTGGCGGGCATGGCCTATGTCACCGCCACGGTGACGGTATGGGACGACGATCCCCGCCTTGCCGACGAGAAGTTGCGGCTGGTCGAGAAGATCGTTCAGGGCCGCGACTTCACCGTCATGGCCGAGAGCGTCAACGCGGTTGATGCGTGGCTCGGCAGCCTGCCGGGCCACGCCTACGCCAACGTGCGGCAGCCGCCCATCAGCACATTGAATCTCGCCCATATGGTGCCGTTGAGCGCCGTTTGGGCGGGGCCGGAACGGGACGAGCATGTCGGCGACGCTCCATTGCTATACGCCAGGACCGAAGGCTCCACCCCGTTCCGGCTAAGTCTCCATGTCGGCGATGTAGGCCACACCCTTGTCGTCGGCCCCACGGGCGCGGGCAAGAGCGTGCTGCTCGCCCTCATGGCGCTCCAGTTTCGCCGCTACGCCAGAAGCCAGGTGTTCGCGTTCGACTTCGGCGGCAGCATCCGCGCCGCTGCGCTCGCTATGTCCGGGGACTGGCACGACCTCGGCGGCGGCTTGACCGATGGGGCCGAATCTTCCGTCTCGCTCCAGCCGCTTGCCCGC
This sequence comes from Paracoccus sp. SSJ, assembly GCF_030234105.1. Lineage (NCBI taxonomy): Bacteria > Pseudomonadati > Pseudomonadota > Alphaproteobacteria > Rhodobacterales > Paracoccaceae > Paracoccus > Paracoccus sp. SSJ. The sequence continues at coordinate 7,071 of NZ_JASSPE010000020.1, forward strand.
ATCCATGACACCTATGAACGCGCCTGGGCGGCGGACTGGATTGTGGCGATCCTCATGCGCGAAGGCATAACGATCACGCCGGAGGTGAAGGAGCATATCTGGACGGCGCTGACCTCGTTAGCGTCTGCGCCGGTCGAGGAACGCACCATCACCGGCCTCGCGGTCCTGCTGCAAAGCAATGACCTCAAACAAGCCCTTCGGCCGTATTGCGTCGGCGGGGCCTATGGGCGGCTGCTCGATGCCGAAGCGGAACACCTTGGCGCGGCGGACGTGCAAGCCTTCGAGATCGAGGGGCTTGTTGGAACCGGCGCGGCCCCGGCGGTTCTGGCCTATCTCTTTCATCGTATCGGCGACCGGCTCGACGGGCGGCCCACGCTGCTCATCATAGATGAAGGCTGGCTTGCGCTGGACGACGAGGCGTTCGCCAGCCAGCTCCGCGAATGGCTCAAGACGTTGAGAAAAAAGAACGCCTCGGTCGTCTTCGCCACGCAAAGCCTGTCCGACATCGACGGCAGCAACATCGCGCCGGCCATTATCGAGAGCTGCCCGACACGGCTCTTGCTGCCGAACGAGCGCGCCATCGAGCCGCAGATTACCGCGATCTATAGGCGGTTCGGATTGAATGACCGGCAGATCGAAATCCTCGCAAGGGCCACGCCCAAGCGGGATTATTACTGCCAAAGCCGCAGGGGCAATCGGCTGTTCGAGCTTGGCCTGTCGCAAGTCGGCCTCGCGCTCTGCGCCGCATCCGCCAAATCCGACCAGACACTCATTGCGCAGATCGTCGCCGAACACGGCCGCGACGGCTTCCTCGCCGCATGGCTGCGCGAGCGCGGCGTCGATTGGGCGGCCGACCTGATCCCGAACCTCACCAATCTCGCCGACCGGACGGAATCCGCCGTGCCGGCCCGGCTCGATAGCCACCCCACACAGGAGATTCTTCCATGACCTATCCCAAGATCGTCGGAGCCTCGGCCCTCGCGCTGGCGCTCGCCGTGCCGGTCGCGCTTTCGCCCATGCTGGCGACCCCGGCCTATGCGCAATGGGTCGTCTATGACCCGAGCAACTATGCGCAAAACCTGCTCACCGCCGCGCGGACGCTGGAACAGATCAACAACCAGATCACCAGCCTCCAGAACGAAGCGCAGATGCTTATCAACCAGGCTCGAAATCTGGCGAGCCTGCCATATAGCTCGCTCCAGCAGCTCCAGCAGAATGTGAGCCGCACACAGCAGCTTTTGGGACAGGCGCAGAACATCGCCTTCGAGGTCGGGCAGATCGACCAAGCGTTCCAGCGGCAATATGGCAACGTCTCGCTTTCGACGACCGATGCCCAACTTGTCGCCGACGCGCGCAGCCGATGGGGGAACACGGTCGGCGGCTTGCAGGACGCGATGCGCGTTCAGGCGGGTGCGGTCGGCAATATCGACAGCAACCGCGCCGAGATGGCCGCGCTGGTCGGTCAGAGCCAGGGCGCGACCGGGGCGCTGCAAGCGACGCAGGCGGGCAACCAGCTCCTTGCCCTCCAGTCGCAGCAGCTTTCCGACCTGATCGCGGTCATCTCGGCAAACGGCCGCGCCGACGCGCTGACCGAGGCGGAACGCGCCGCCGCCGCCGAACAGGGCCGCGAGCAGCGCCGCCGCTTCCTCACGCCGGGCAGCGGTTATCAGCCGGGCAACGCGCAGATGTTCAACAACGGCAACTGACCGGGAGGCTCGCCATGGACGGCAAGATGCTGGCCCGGCTCGGGGCCGTGGTGTTCGTCGCCATCGCCGTCACGGCGACCGCAATCGACATGGCGCGGAAGGATGAACCTTCCGCGCCGCCCCCTGCGCCGGCCTTCCAACCCCCGGCCGATCCGCTGCGCGAAACCCTGCGCCGCTGCCAGCAGCTCGGCGACGCGGCGGCAAGTGACGCCGACTGCCTCGCCGCGTGGGCGCAATCCCGTGACCGATTCCTCGGCCGCCCGTCCACGCCCGCCACGCCGCAAGCCAGCGAAGGGCGCTGACCATGGGAAACACCGGCGTCATCGACAATTTCCTCGGCGTGTTCACGTCCTACATCGACAGCGGATTCGGCCTGTTGTCGGGCGAAGTCGCCTTCGTAGCGACAACGCTGATCGTCATCGACGTGACGCTTGCCGCGCTGTTTTGGGCCTGGGGCGCGGATGAAGACATCATCGCCCGGCTGGTGAAAAAGACCCTGTTCGTCGGCGTCTTCGCCTACATCATCGGCAACTGGAACAACCTCGCCCGGATCGTGTTCGAGAGCTTCGCCGGCCTCGGCCTCATGGCGTCCGGCACCAGCTTTTCCGTCACCGATTTGATGCGACCCGGCCGCGTCGCACAGACCGGGCTCGACGCGGGGCGTCCGCTTCTGGAGTCGATCAGCGATTTGATGGGCTGGATCGCCTTCTTCGAGAACTTCATCCAGATCGCTTGCCTGCTGTTTGCGTGGGCGCTGGTGGTGCTGGCGTTTTTCATTCTGGCGATCCAGCTATTCGTCACCCTGATCGAGTTCAAATTGGTGACGCTCGCCGGCTTCGTTCTCATCCCCTTCGGGCTTTGGGGCAAAAGCGCCTTCATGGCCGAAAAGGTGCTTGGGAACGTGGTGTCGTCCGGCATCAAGGTTCTCGTTCTCGCCGTCATCATCGGCATCGGCAGCACCTTGTTTTCGCAGTTCACCGCCGGGTTCGGCGGGGCGACCCCGACCATCGACGACGCCATGGCAATCGTGCTGGCAGCCTTGTCGCTGCTCGGCCTCGGCATCTTCGGGCCGGGCATCGCCAATGGCATAGTAAGCGGCGGGCCGCAGCTCGGCGCAGGCGCGGCCGTGGGAACCGGCCTTGCGGTCGCGGGCGCAGCCGTCGCCGCAGGCGGCGGGGCCATGCTCGCCGCCAAGGGCGGAGCTGCTGCCCTGTCCGGCGGGGCCGCGGCCGTTCGCGGCGGTGCGGCTACCGCGGGCGCGGCGACCGCCGCCTATAGCGTCGGTGCGCTCGGCCAGTCCGGCGCGGCCGGCGTCGCTTCCGGCCTGGGCGGCGTTGCGCGCGCCGCAGGATCGGCAGCTATCTCGCCCCTTAAACGTGCTGCTGCGCGCGCTTCCGAGTCCGTCAAATCCAGCTTCTCCGCAGGGGCGAAGGCGGGATTCGGCGCTACGGGTGGCGGCTCCACCATGGGAACGGTCGGCGGCTCAAGCGCCGACACAGCCGCCGCAGCATCCGACACGGCCGGCAGCCCGCCGGCCTGGGCGCAGCGGATGCGGCGCTCGCAGGCCATGAACCACGGCACGACCATGGCCGCACACGCTGTCCGCTCCGGCGATGGCCACGGCGGCGGTTCTTCCATCAACCTTTCCGAAAGTGACCGCTCATGAGCATCTTCAAACGACCATCGACCCATTACGGCAAGACGCCGGAACCCGAGACGCCCTATCAGAAGGCCGCGCAGGTCTGGGACGAGCGCATTGGCTCGGCCCGTCTCCAGGCGCGCAACTGGCGCTATATGGCCTTCGGCTCGCTGATCCTGTCGGCCGGTTTCGCATCCGCCCTTGTCTGGCAATCAGCGCGCGGGACCGTGGTTCCCTGGATTGTTCAGGTGGACAATCTTGGTCAGGCGCAGACCGTGGCACCCGCTACGGCCGACTATCGGCCGACTGACCCACAAATCGCATGGCATCTCGGCCGCTTCATCGAGCAGGTCCGCGCGATCCCGGCAGACCCGATCATCGTTCGCCAGAACTGGCTTCGGGCCTATGAATGGACGACCGACCGGGGCGCGGCGGCGCTCAACGACTACGCCCGCGCCAATGACCCCTTCGCCAAGGTCGGCCGGAGCCAAGTCGCCGTCGAGGTTTCCAGCGTCATCAGGGCGTCCCCCGACAGCTTCCGCGTGGCCTGGACGGAAAGGCATTTCGAGAACGGCCAGCTTGCCACGACCGAGCGATGGACGGCCATCCTAACCATCGCCGTCCAGCCACCGCGCGACGCCGAGCGTCTGCGCGCCAATCCGCTCGGCATCTACGTCAATGCAATCAACTGGTCGAGGGAGATGGGCCAATGATTCGCGCCATCAGCAAATCGACCGTCTCCGCATTGCTCCTGTCGGCGACCATGCTGGCGGGCTGCGCCACCAACCGGACGCCGCAATTTAGCTATGACGCCAGCGTTCCGCCGCTGCCGACCGTGCAGGCCGCCGCGACCGACGACACGCCCCGGCCTCTGCATACGCCACCGGCCTGGACCGTGGCGCGTGGTGGCGAGGCAGCGGGAACGGCAACCGGCCGCGTCGAGAACGCCAATGCCGCCGCCCGCGTCGAGCCGCGCCGGGAAGGCTATTACAACGCCATCCAGATTTTCCCGTGGAGCGAAGGCGCGCTCTATCAGGTCTATGCTGCGGTCGGGCAGATCACCAGCATCGCCCTGGAACCAGGCGAGAGCCTAACCGGCGCGGGGCCGATTGCGGCGGGCGACACCGCCCGCTGGATCATCGGCGACACGGAATCCGGTTCAGGAGCAAATCGCCGCGTCCATATCCTCGTGAAGCCGACGCGCCCGGACATCGCCACAAACCTTGTCGTGACTACCGACCGGCGCACCTACATGATCGAGCTGCGCGCACGGGAATCGCTCTACATGCCCGCCGTCGCCTGGGCCTACCCCGCGACGCCCGGCCAGCGCCGAACCGTTCCGGCAGCCCCGATCATCCCGGCCGAGGCGGCGCGGAACTATCGCTACGGCCTGACCGGAGACAGCCCGCCGTGGCGGCCCATCTCCGTCTTCGACGATGGCCGCCGCGTCTATGTCGTCTTCCCGGCCGGGATCGTGCAGGGCGAGATGCCGCCGATCTTCGTTCTCGACGCGAACGGCGAACCGCAGATCGTCAATTCCCGCATCCACCAGAACGTCCTGATCGTGGACCGGCTGTTCGGCGCGGCCGAGCTGCGCCTTGGCAGCGGCAATCGCCAGCAGACGGTCAGGATCGTCCGCATCAACCCGACGCAGGCGGCAGACGCGCAGCACGCCAGCACGACCGGAGGCTCCCCCTCATGACAGACAACACCATCACCGACACCGCCGCGCCCATGCGGCTGCGCGCCGAACCGCCCCGTGTCACCCGCCTGTCCCGCAAGATGCTGGCAGGCGTCGGAGCCGTCGCGCTTCTCGGCATAGGCGGCGCGCTGATCTACGCGCTCCAGACACGCGATGGGGGACAGGGCAGCGAAGAACTCTATTCCACCGAGAACCGATCCACGGCGGACGGTCTTGCCGGTTTGCCGCGCGACTATACCGGGCCAGTGCTCGGTCCCGCTCTGCCGGGCGACCTCGGCCGCCCGATCCTCGACGCGCAGAACAGGGGACAGCCGGTCGCGCCGCCCGTCATGGCGACGCCCGCCGTCGATCCCGCAGAGGAACGCCGCCGCGCCGAGGAAGAAGCCGCGCGCTTGAGCAACGTGTTCTTTCAGTCAGGCCCGCGCACGGGAGCGCCGGCAGGAACGGCCATGCCCGGCCTTGCCGGCCTCGGCGGACAGCCTGCGACGCAGGACCGGCACGCGGCTTTCCTCAATGGACCCGTGAACCGCCAGACCGTCGCACCGGATCGCGTCACCCTGCCAGCTTCGCCCTTCATCCTTCAGGCTGGGGCCGTGATCCCGGCCGCGCTGATAACCGGCATCCGTTCCGACCTTCCGGGCCAGATCACGGCCCAAGTCACCGAGAACGTCTATGACAGCCCGACCGGCTCGCTGCTCCTGATCCCGCAGGGAACGCGCATCATCGGCCAATACGATGACGGCGTGACCTTCGGCCAGCGCCGCGTGTTGCTGGTGTGGAACCGCCTGATCCTGCCCGGCGGCCGTTCCATCGTCCTTGAGCGCCTGCCAGGCGCAGACGCCAGCGGCTATGCCGGCCTTGAGGATGGTGTCGATTATCACTGGTGGGATCTGATGAAGGCCGCAGGGCTGTCCACGCTGCTTGGCATGGGCACCGAACTTGCCACCAGCGACGAGGACCGGCTTATCCGCGCCATCCGCGACGGGGCGCAGGATACCGTCAATCAGGCGGGCCAGCGGATCGTCCAGCGCCAGTTGCAGGTTGCTCCCACACTGACCATCCGGCCCGGCTTCCCGGTCAGGATCATCGTCACCCGTGACCTTGTGTTCGAGCCGGCAGGAGGTTGACCATGACCAAGCTGAAACTCGGCCCGCTGCCCGACGACAAGCCCGTGAAGGTAACGGTGGAGCTACCCGCGCCGCTTCACCGCGATCTGAGCGCCTATGCCGAGGTGCTGGCCCGTGAAACCGGCCAGCCCGCCGCCGATCCCGTCAGGCTCATCGTGCCAATGCTGGAGAGGTTCATCGCCACAGATCGCGGTTTCGCCAAGGCACGACGCGCCGCAAGCTAAGTCCCATCCCGGCGGGGTGCCGCCAGCGCATCAACGCAAATGCGGCACGCTACAGCCCGCCGACTGCCCTCCATGGTTCGCTTAATTCCGGGGCCTTCATCGCCCCGGAATCCACCAGAACCAAGGAGGATTCCATGTGCGCAGAGCGCCGCCGCACCTGCAAAGGGCGGCCACGACAGCCGGTTCCCGAGACACTTCCCGACGATCTATTCGACTATGCCGACGAACCCACGCCGGACGGCCGGGAGCGTCGCAGGTCGCCGCTTCGCATCGTCGATGTGGAGTCGTTGCCGGTCTTCGACGACTGGCCCGAGAAGGTGCCGATCACCGAGGAAGAACTGCAAATCTTCGAGCGGTATTTCGGCGATGTTCTCGACCGGCTGTTCGGCCCAATCGACGATCCCGACAATCAGGGCTTGCAGTCGTTAACATCAGATGGTAACAGTAAGTCATGAGCGAGGATCGTGACCCGAGCCTCGACACGCTTCTGGACCTCGACGGCCAGGTGCTCGTTGTCGATCCCGAGGGCGGCCATTGGGTGAAGTTCGTCGTCACCCGCGTTCCGGCATCACCGGAGAAGCCGCACGGCCTCGATTACTCGCTCACGCTTCACGGGCCTTCGGGCGAACGACTGGTCGGCTTCGACAATGCCCATCCGGTCCGCCGGGGTAGGCGCGGCGAGCCGCTGGACCATCGGCACCGCCTCCAGACCGTGAAGCCTTACGCCTACGAGGATGCGGCCACGCTGCTGGCCGACTTCTGGCAGGCGGTGGACGCGGTGTTGAAGGAGCGAGGCGTAACATGACCACATTGAAAGTCGGGATTGCCGACTACGAAGAAATGAAGGCTCGCACCATGCGGATTGCCAAGGGCGAGGAAAAGCCCGCGCCCGACGATCCGAAGGTGTGGTTCACGTCCACGGAATCCTTTGCGCAAATCCTCTCCAGCGGGAACCGCGAGTTGCTGCGCGTCATCGACGAGCAGTCGCCCGGCTCGCTGGAAGAACTGTCGAAGATCACCGGGCGAACCAAGCCGAGCTTGTCCCGAACCCTCAAGACGATGGCGAACTATGGCCTTGTCCGCATGGACCCCGGCGAAGGCCAGAAGCTCGTGCCGAAGGTTCTTCATGATCGCGTGGCGCTGGAGTTGCCGCTGATCGAGCGCCGGGCCGCGAAAGGAAGCGCGCTATGAATATGCAAAGTCCCCATGTCGCGCTGCGCGCCGCGCTCTACCTGCGCGTCTCCACGACGCGGCAGGCCGAGCATGACGTGTCGATCCCCGACCAGCGCAAGCAGGGCGAGGCTTATTGCGCCTCGCGCGGCTACCAGCTTGTCGAAACTTTCGTGGAAGCTGGCGCTTCGGCCACCAATGACCGCCGCCCCGAGTTTCAACGGATGATCGAAGCCGGCACGTCCAAGCCCGCGCCCTTCGATGTTGTCGTGGTCCACTCATTCAGCCGGTTCTTCCGCGATCACTTCGAGCTGGAGTTCAACGTCAGGAAGCTCGCCAAGAACGGCGTGAAGCTGGTTTCGATCACGCAGGAAATGGGCGACGACCCCATGCACGTCATGATGCGGCAGATCATGGCTCTGTTCGACGAATACCAGTCGAAGGAGAACGGCAAGCACGTCATGCGGGCCTTGAAGGAGAACGCGCGGCAGGGCTTCTGGAACGGCTCGTTGCCGCCCATCGGCTACCGTGTCGTCGATGCCGAGCAGCGCGGCGCGAAGATGAAGAAGAAGCTGGAAATCGACCCGCTTCATGCCGACACCGTGCGGCTGATCTTCCGCCTTGCATCGGAAGGCGATGGCACGTCCGGCCCCATGGGCGTCAAGAACATCGTCAACCACCTGAACAAGCACCGCATGTTCACGCGCAACGGCGGACGTTGGGGTATCGGCCAGCTTCACCGTGTCCTGACCCGGCGCACCTATATCGGCGAGCATCGCTTCAATCGCCGCTCCAATAAGGGAGTGGTGAAGCCCGAGGAGGAAATCGTCACCGTCCCCGTGCCGCCGCTGATCGACCTTGAGATATTCGAGGCGGTCCAGAGGCGCTTGCAGGTCAACAATCCGAAGGTGACGCCGCCGCGCGTCGTCAGCGGCCCGAACCTGCTGACCGGCATTTGCCATTGTGGCAACTGCGGCGGGGCCATGACGCTGCGCACCGGCAAGAACGGCCGCTATCGCTATTATGCCTGCTCGATCCGGGCGCGGCAGGGCGAAACCGGCTGCAAGGGCCGGGCGATCCCCATGGACAAGCTCGACCGCATCGTGGTCAGCCATATCGAGGAAAGGCTACTCGACCCCGAGCGGATCGAAGACGTTCTCGCCTCGCTTCTGGATCGCCGTCAGGAGGGCGTCGAGCGGCGCAGCCAGCATATCGCAGAGTTGAACCACCGCGCGGCCGAGGCCGACAACCGCCTCAAGCGCCTCTACGACGCCATTGAAGCCGGTTCGCTCGACCCGGCCGAATCCTCCCTTGGCGAACGCATCGCGGGCCTCACGGCGCTCCGCGATCAGGCGCGGGCTGACGCCACGCGGATCGAAGCCATGCTCGCAAGCTCCACTCACCAGCGCCTCACAGGGACAGCCGTGCGGGAATTGGCGAGCGAAGCACGGATCCGGCTCCGTCTGGATAAGGGCGGCTATCGGCGGGAACACGTTCGGGCCTTTGCGCAGCGCGTCGAGGTCGCGGACGATGCCATCTATCTCAAAGGAAGCAAAAACGTCCTGTTGAGGACGCTGGTAGCTACGAAGGGAGGGAAAACGGCGGGAATCGGCGTTCCCGGTTTTATACCGAAGTGGCGGACGGTGAGGAACCGAACTAATCCTTATTTTTCAATCCGCAAGACGGGCTGATGATACAAAATCCAACCGCAAGAAATCAATGAGTTGCGCAGAGAAGTGTATCACCGCCCAGCACCACGCCCGACGTCAGGTGTGACAACCTGCCTCACTGTCAATAGAGACAACTTTCGCGCGGCGGTATCTCGCTATAGTTAACCGACCAGTTAGCCAGCTTATGTTAGCCAGTGAGAACCAGCCGGGCCTTCGGGTCCGGCTTTTAAAACTAGGGCGCCGCGGCTTGCCGCAGCCCGAGCGCGTTCCTGGCATCGTGCAGGGCCTCGGTCATGGTGCCGGCATCTCCATACTCTGGTGGATCGGTGAATATCCTCCAGCTCCAGTGACCACCCCATTCCCGCTGCACCCGGCCGACGACGACTCCGTTGCGCAGCATGTCGTAGGTGTTCTCGATCACATATCCGCCGATGGCGCGCACCGGCCGGAAGCTCCAGCGGCGTTTCCAGTCTCGGATAACCCGCAATTTCATGGCGTCACCGAGGCGGTCGCTCACGCCGCCATGTCGAGGATGTCGAACGCCAGATACAGATCATCCTCGATCAGATCGGCCTTGATCGTGACCACGGCGTCTCCGGCCTCGGCCGAGCGCAACCGCGCCGTCCAGATTTCGTCCCGGCCGCGCAGGTCCACCACGGCATGCCCGGCAAACCGGAATGCGAGATAGCGGCGCACATGCGCCTCCATGCTGTCCTCTGGCTCGACCGCCAGGACGTTGCTGATGATCATCATGACCGCCTCCTGATTCTCAACTTCCGAATGAGAACATAAAGAGAACAGTTGTGTCTAGATGCTCGGTGATCACGCTGCGGTAGGGACCCGTCCCGCCTCGTTCGGGCCGAGGCGAGACGGTGAACTGTTGCGCCGTATGCGTTAGCTTGCAGGCTTCAACAGCCTAAGTCATAAAAGAACAACGGTTATTTCTTGGAGGGTTGCTTGGCCTCATTCACGGCGGTTACCGCAAGCGCAGTCAGTTTTGCGTTCGCAGCTTTTTCCTCGTCCAGGATGGATGTAAGCAACGTGTGCGCTTCGTCATGGCCCAGAACCTTGGCCCATTCGCGCAACGTGCCATAACGCGCTATCTCGTAGTGTTCGACCGCTTGGGCCGCTCCGATCAGCGCCACATCCAAGGCATGGCCCGAAGCCTCTTCAATCAGGCCATCGGTCTCCTTCAGCAGACCGTCCATGGCGTCGCATTTTTCGCCTTTGGCTTCCTGCCCGATCGACTTGAAGACCGCCTCCAGGGTCTTAATGTGTCCTTTGGTTTCCTTGAGATGGCCGTCAATTGCCGTCTTTAGCTCGGCGTTGTTTGCGGATTTGGAGACCTTGGGCAGGGACTTGGACAGGGCGTTCTCTGCCCAGTAGATATCCTGCAAAGTATGCTCGAACGCGTCCTGCAACGTTTTCATCAGACAGTTCCTCCACAAAACTCACCGCTTGGCGCGGTACGGCTCGGTAACGTCGCAATGCATGGGAGGTTCCCGAAACGACGCACGGACAAGGCACGGTGATGATGGGCCGCCGACGTGGAGACCAGTGCGGTTTGAAGCGCCCTTACCACGAAAAAACCCCGCCCCGGCGAACCGAGGCGGGGCGCAGGTCAATTATTGTGGCGCTGATCAGAGCGCTCTTCAGCGTCGAGCCTCGCCACCATGGCATCAAACAAGCTCTTAGCTTCGTCGTCCGTCAGCTTCTCGAACTTCTGTCCCTCAGTCTGCCGGTATTCCGGGTCATGTAGTTCGGGAACGAATTTTTGCCCCATCTCTTCACCCTCCGCCTGACTGATGCGGGGAGGCTAGCATGGAGACAAATAGATGCCGAATCCTGACATGCACACCGGCAAATTTCTGCCGACCTTCTCCACGACGCACGAGTGTTGTGAGGCTATCGGCGATTTATGAAGCACAGAGCGGCACCCCCATCGCCTGCGCCGTGATCAGCACCGCAGCCGCGAAGGTGGCGCCGGCCGCGAGGCCAGCGACCAGGGATGCCGCCAGCGCGGCCTCATAGGGCGCGCGCACTACCTTACCCCCCATCTCGCGAAGATCGCACCCGACAGGCCGGCCGCGGCGACAGCGGCGGCGATCACCGCCTCGACGTTGATGGTCAGCATGTGCGAGGCGGCATCATAGCTGACGCCCCAGCCGCCCAGCAGGCCGGCCAGCATGGTGAGCAGCGGCGACAGGACATAGATCGCCATGCGGACGAAAACGGAATTCATGGCTCAGTTCTCCTTGAGAAGGGCGGGCCAGGTCTTGGGCCCGATGATGCCGTCCTGCTTGAGGCCGGCGGATTTCTGGAAAGCGATGGTGGCAGTGCGGGTGTTGGCGCCGAAGATCCCGTCCACCCCGCGCGGATCGAAGCCGAGCGCGGTCAGGCGCTGCTGGGCGTGGCGCACCGCGTCCCCACGGCTGCCAAGGCCGATCTTCGGACAGGCCGGCGCCAGCGTATCGGGGATGGCCTGCCAGCGCTTGAAGGCCGCCGCCAGCTTGGTGTGATAGCCGTGGGTGGCATAGCCCGGCCCGTTGTAGCCGCGGGCGAAGGCCGACCAGTCATGCCGGCGCAGTTCATCGTCCAGCCCCTCGGAGATGATGAAGCTGATCATCGCCTCCAGCTGCGCGGCCTCGCTGTGGCAGAAGGCCTCGACCATGTCGCCGGGCGTCGCAAAGCCTGCGGCCTTGTGGTTGCTGCCGAGGATCTGCCCCAGCCCCCAGCTGGCCGAGCGCAGCGCGGCATTGGCGTCGATCTTGATGGCCAGCGCCAGGCGCGGATAGCTGTCCTTGGGATAGGGCTTCGTGCCCCATTTCTGATAGGCCAGCCCCGAGGCCTCGGCCGCGGTGCGCTTCTGTCCCGGCCCCAGTTCGAGGTAGAAGCGATGCGGCTCGAAAAGCATCTTCGGCCGGCCCTGGCTATCGAAGCCGCCGCCCGAGGTCTCGACCTCGATCACGGCGCGAATCTCGTCCTCGCCGACGCCGATCAGGCGCCCGACCCGCGGCACGTCGATATCGGTGAGCCGCGTGGCGCGGCCCTTGAAGCCAGATGGATACATGGTCTCTCCAAAGGAAAAGCCCCGCGCGAGGCGGGGCGGTCAGATGGGGTTGCAGCCGGCGGCGGCGGGTCGCAAAACGCCGTCATGAAAGCGACACACGACGACAAGACCTTCACGCTGACCGGGGAAATCTGGTCGACCACCTATCCCCTGGACGAGCTGCCGAAATGGCTGCGCTGGTATCGCAGCCGGAAGGCGCGGTTCCCCAAGGCGGGGGATGCCTACGACCCGACGATTGCCGCGCTGGAGGCGCTGGCGGCCGAGCTGGGCGTCACGGTGCCTTCCGATTGACCCACCGCTCCAAGGCCGCGCAGATGCCGCGCGGCCCGAGGTAGGACAGCACCGCGATCAGCGCCACGGTCTGCGAATTGGTCAGATCCAGATACTCTCCGGCACCATCGCCGATCAGCGCCATGCCGATGGCCATCGGGATTTCCCAGATCATGAACAGGCCGAATGCAGGCCGGCGCCGAGATCGAACCTCGCCGGCATGCCACATGAGGCGGCCAGCGACGGCCGCGACCATGGCCGTCCCTGCCCCGCCGATAAACTTCTGCATGGCCTCGATAAGGCCGGGTTCAGGTGGCGCGTCCATCGTCTCTCCTGTCGGGCATTAAAAAACCCCGCGCGAGGCGGGGTGAATGGGCGATATCGGCAGAGCCGGTTCCCCTCAGATCACCAGGCCTCTTTCGAGCGCCTCGCGCCAAGTGCAAGAAAAATCCCGTGCCTGCATGGTCTGATCCGCATCTAGCTGGACAAAACGGGCAGGAATCCAGGTGATGGTGGTCAGCCACCCATCGCCCTTGATCCACAATTCAGGGGGCAGCGAGAACGCGAGTTCTCCGGCATAATCCCCAAAGTTCGCGTCCATCACGAAAGCCGGCGTGAACACGCCGCTTTTCCCCTCGATGACATGCAGCAGGTCTTTAACCTCTGGGGCGGAATGCGGCACCCGAACGGTGCCGCGAACTGGCGTGTAGTCCATCACCCTGCCCCCTCAGACCGTGACGCCCAGATCGGTGCAATAGCGCCGGATGTCGTCGACCATTGCAGCATTCTCGTCCGAGGTCAGGACCGCGCTGAACTTGGCCCAGAGCAGCACGTCGCACTCGCCGCCATTGGTGACATAGGCCGAGCCAAGGCGATAGCGCCGGCGGGCCGGAAATCTGGGCTTGGTGACACTGTTCAAGAAGGTCGCGCCGGTGGTGACATTGGTGATCCGGTTCTGCGCCGCAGCCTGGCACAGGTAGAGGCGGTAATTCTCGACACCCCCCGCGCTGACGCCGGCGATGGAAGGCTCGTCGTCATCAACCGTGGTGCCCCGCCCTGCCCCGTAATTGACCTGCCCGGCAGCGGAAATGTAAAGCCGCGTGCCGGCCGTCACGGTCGAGGTGTCCTGCTTGACCGGCGGCCCGGTATAGGTGCCGAAAAACGCCGGACGGTGGGCATCGTCGGCCAGAGTGTCGAACGTGCGGCAGACGATGAAGTGCGTCTCATCATCGACCTCCCAACTCGGGGTCTCGACAAAGTTTTCGAAGCCCTTGAACCGCCACGAGATGCCATCGGGCGCGCGGACGGGCGTGCCGTTGATCTCGCCGTCGGCCCGGTCAATGGCCCAGTTGCGGCCCGGATCGTCGGCATCGCCGAGGAAAAGGTAGTCGAGCCCGCGCATCACGGGCGGCAGGTATTTGCGGGCGCGGGAGCGTGCGGGCTGGGCCGTGCGGATGACAAGCGACATGGTATATCCTCAGAAGTTGCCGGTGGATGCGCAGGCGAGCGCCGCCGCCACTGCGCGGAAAAGCTCACGGCGGCTGGCGCCGGTGGAATGGATGGTGTCGCCGATGGTGCGGACGATATGCCCGGTGACCGGATCGGGGACCGCCGGTGACGGCGTCAGGTCATAACCCGCCTCGGGCGTGTGCATGGCCCAGGTCGGCGCCAGAAGCACCGGGCCGGTCGCCTCGGCCGCCGCCCGCAGCATGCCTCGGATCGCCGGGATATAGCCGTCGGTCCAGACGGCGTTGCGCGCCGCGTCCCATGCCGTGCCGGGCAGCGAGCGCACCACGGGCGCGGTGGGATAGGCCGCGTGCCAGCGGCGATACACGAGGCTGTCCATGTCATAGATCCGGTCCTCGATCTCGGCTGTCGGAATGTCGCGGATATCGTTGGTGCCATAGGCCTGCCAAAGCACGGTCGGGACCGTCAGGCTGTGGCGGGTGACATAGAAATCGAAGTCCAGGACATAGCCATTGCGGATATCGTCCGGATCATCCCCGCCCGTGGCGGCCCTCAACATGGTGTTGCGCAGCATCTTGTCGGCCGTGGACATGGCGTTGTAGAGCGCCTCGTCGCCCGGCGCGAGCGGGCTGACCCGCGTGGTCACGTCATAGGTCAGGTCCTGCAAACAATGGCCCGGCTTGCCCTCCCCCAGCTGCGCCGGGGCATCGCCACCCGGCTCCGACCAGAGCGTGCCGATGAAATCGGGCTCGTATCCCCATTCCTCCAGAAACGCAGCGGACAGCGCGGTGCCCGAGCGCCAGGTGCTGCTGGATCCGACGGACAGCATCACGGGGGCACCACCCACAGACGGCGCTTTCGGCGCGGCATGGACGGTCAGGGGCAACTCGACAAACGGCCCGCCCGTGTCGTCATGGCTCCGCAGCTGGAGCGCGGCCGATGCGCCGAGCGCCTCGGCATCGGCCTCGACCCGGGCATCGCCATAGCTGACGCCGCCAGCCACCCCGGCCAGCACCAGGCGCATCCCGCGCGCGTCCTCGCGGTTGGCGATCAGGCTCATGGCGTAGATCGGCAGCCGCTCGCCCTCCACGCCGTAGAGGTGCGTGCCGAAATAGGGCGTCAGGGCGGGCGGCGGTGCAGGCTCGTCATCATCGGCGCCAGACCACAGGACGAAATTGTCACTGCCCACCACCACGGGATAGTCGAGGCTGTCGATGCGCAGGAAGTCCAGCCCCGCCAGAGAGGCGCGATCCGGCGCCCAGCCAGCCAGAAAATCGCCGCGGGCATCTTTGATATGCGCGTCGAACGGGCTGCCTTCGACGGTGCCGAAGGTGAGTTTCTCCGCTTGTTCCTCCGCGTCGACGAACTGTTCCACATCGGCCGCCGCCGCCGTTCCGAGGTCGGCCACGTTCGCTTTGAGCGCAAGCTGCGCGTCAACCGCTACCTGATCGGGCCTGGCGTCCAGCGCAGCCGGCAGCCCGTCAACGGTATCGATAGGCTGGGTGCCGGTGTGATTGGCCCGCGCCCAAGCTGCCGTGGTGTTGGGAATAATGAACTGCACACCCCAGTAGGGGTAAGTCGGGAACAGCGGGTCCAGAGCCTGTGAGGACGGCCCCCGCAGATGGAGGTAGCTGCCCTCGGTTACGGCAATGCGCCCCAGCGCAGGGACCAGCGCCGACTGCCCGGCCTCTTCGGCGGCGGCACGGTTGGGATAGAACTTGCCGCCATCGGCAACCACGTCATTCCATAACGCCAGCAGCGCCGCATTGACGGCCCCCTCCAGCCAGTTCTCCGTCGAATATTGGTTCGGTGCCGACCCGGCGACGGGCAGGTTGAATTCAGGTGCCGGCATGGCAATTCCTCAATTGTCAGGGTGTTGTTGCTGTTGCGCTGGCCGAAAATTCGGACAGGTTGCCCCACTGGTCCCGCGCGCGGGTCCAGTAGAATCGGGTGG
Organism: Paracoccus sp. SSJ; assembly: GCF_030234105.1. Taxonomy (NCBI): domain Bacteria; kingdom Pseudomonadati; phylum Pseudomonadota; class Alphaproteobacteria; order Rhodobacterales; family Paracoccaceae; genus Paracoccus; species Paracoccus sp. SSJ. Next base: position 23,070 of record NZ_JASSPE010000020.1, read on the forward strand.
TTCCGGTGCTGAGCCCGGTTTCGGATACGGTGACCGTCACAGAGGCACCAGCATTCCGGCTGTCGAGTGCCGCCGCCGTCAGCGGGCTGTCGATGTCGTTGACATAGAACAGAAGCTCGTGGGCATTCAGGTCATTGGCCTGCTGCCCGGTGACATCGATCCGCGAGGCGCTGATGGCAGCCGCGCTCGGCTGCGGCGGCTGGTTCAGGCTGACGGAAGGACCGAGTGCGGCTATCGGGTCCGAAAGGATCCAATCCGACCGGCCATACATGCCGACCGTCCGCACCCTCACCTGATACAATGTCAGGGGAGCAGCGAGCGAGATCAGGCCGGAATAGACCCCGTTTTCATCTTCAGCACTTTGATCGAGGTATCCGCCCGCCCGCCAACTGGATGAGAGATAGAGGCGCCATTCCCACTCATAGCCAAGCGCAGACGGCGAGACTGATGCCGTCCATGCCGCCAGCACGCCAGCTGCAACGACACCGCCTGACACCTGCGTTGCAGCCGTGCCAGTGGTCAGCACCGGTTTCGGCGGCGGCAGCACCCGCGCGCCCGCAGCGGAAAACGCCCCGGGCAGCATGTCCTGCTCTTCGGCCTCGGCATCCCAGGCGGTGATTTCATCCGAGGTCTCGGTCAGCACCGCAGGCAGGCGGATGGTGATCGAATCGTCGTCATTGAGCCCGGCCGCCGGGGCAATGCTCTCGACCTCGTATTTGCCCTGCCAGGCGCTGTAGGGATAACCAAGGTCCACCTGGCAGACCGATCCCGAGACCAGATCGAAGCAATCGGGGAACAGCTCACCGCTGACCTGACGCTGCATGCGCGAGCGCCAGCCCATGATCTTGGCCACACGTTGCGCCTGACGGTGATCGGTCACGAAATCCAGATCGACCGTCAGACGCTTGCTGACTCCGCCATCCGCAGCCTGGGCGCCGGGAATGACATAGGCCGGCGTCTCGGCGCTTTCATACGCGCGATCCGGCGCCGGAAAGCGCGCGACCACCTCGGTGTGGAGATCGTCCGACGACTTCCAGCGCACCAGATTCAGCGGCTGGCCGTCGGTGACATCGGTGATGGTCTTGACGCTGGCGCGCTGCACCGCCGGCACGATGGCCAGCCTGCCGCCGATCCGGGTCAGCCGCGATGCGCCGGCATCCAGCAGCGGCCGCAACTGATCCTCGATCTCGGTGCCATCGGTGAAGGTCAGGATACCGTCGCAGCGATAGCGCGGGATGGTTCCCCCGCCCTTCACTCCCACCGCCTGCTGCGCGACATCCGCCGCCCAGGAGAACGTGTCGAGGCGCAGATATGTATCGGCATAAGGCCGCACCGGGTTGTTGCGCAGCGCATCAAGGACGATCAGGCCCTGGTTGCGGCTGAACTTCGTCTGGCCGTCGCGCGGATCCTCGACAAGCGACCAGTTGCCATCGACGTTCAGTTCGGGCGGGGTCGCGGGCCAGCGCTCCTGGCGCTCATCATCCGCACCGCATTCCAGCCGCGCCCACAAGACCGTGCGCCCACGCCATGTATCGGAGGCCGTGAAATAGCCGCTGGTCTCGCTGACGATCTGCGCCGGGCAGGCCGTCTGATCGCCCCGGCCGATCCAGTATCGCACATGGCCGTTGAAAGGCGTGTTGGTTGCCGTCGCACCGCCCGCGGCGAAATCGAATTCGTCGCCGGTCTTTTCGACCTCGCGCTTGTCGAACAGCACCTTGAACGGCCCGGCGCTCGGGCGGCTGTTGAGCAGGTAGCAGATATAAAGAGCGCGGCCTTTTACTGTCCACCCGACAGGCGTCCCCGGCGCCCAGGTCTTGCCATAGACGAAGCGATAGGCCGGCAACGAGGTCGGCCTGGTCAGTTCGGCGCGGACCTCATCCTGCCGGGGCTTCTTGGTCAGCAACTTGTTGGCGATCATCGACAGGCCGATGGAAGCGGCCATGGAAACGACACCCGCCACCACGGCATAAGCGAAGGTGCCGGCGGCCCCGGCACCGAAGATCGCGGTAGCCACCCAGGTTCCGACGGGTGCGGCGGCGGCCGGTTCCGCGGTCGCAAAACCGACCAGCGCCGTCGTAATCATCAGCAGCTTACGCAAGGTGCCATCCCCTGTCGGCGTTTCGCAATATCGCGAAGCCATCTTTCGATTTCCCGGCCCAGAGGCCGGGCATGATGCAGATGAGCAGGGCCTGTCGCCCGCGATGATCGGCCGAGAGAGCAAGCCCACCGGCCGCGTGACCGACGGCGAGGCCGCCTTGGGTGGCGAGCGTATGGGCCAGTGCCGCCAGACCGCCGGCGCGCCGGATCATCCGCGCCGCGGCGAGCGGCCCGCGATAGCCGCGCGCCGGCGCCATGGGATCGACACCCCAGAGCGCATCGAACACGTCGCAGGCCGCAGAACAGCAGTCGCACGGCCCCCACTCGAAGGGGCGCGACATGATGCGCTCGACCTCGGCCATGACCTGGTCGGGCGTTACGGTTCGGGCCACAGCGTCTTTTGCGCCTCGGCCTGTGCGAGGATCAGATGGCGCCCCGCCGTGTCCCCGGGAAAGTGCCGCTGCTGATCCTCGTGGCTGTGCGATATAGCCGCCATCGAGCGATAGGACGGCCCGGTGGTCATGGTGACGCTGAGGCCATACATGGTGACCAGGCTGCCGTCGCTGAGTTCGACCAGTTCGGGCGTCATGCCCATGGCATCGGCGACGCCCGACACGATCTCGACTGCGCCGATGAGTTGGTTACCGCCGCGCTCGGTCACCGCGCCGAGATAGACCCGTGCTTCGGCGCCCTTGATCGCGGTGTCGGTATAGTCTTCCAGCTCGGGAAAATCCGTCACGATGGCCATCGTGAATTCGGTCGGCACCCCGCCGAAGGCTTCCTCGGGAATATCGATCCGGCCGAACTTCCCCACACCCAGCCAGGTTTGCCCGGCCCAATCTATATCCCCTCCGTTGCTATGCGCGTGGAGCGGCGCGCCGGGCCAGTTCAGATAGGCCAGCACCACCGGGTGGAAATACGGCCCGCTGATCGCCGCCAGCAGCGCAGGCGGAACATTGCGGATCAGGTCCATGTGCCTGGCCTCTCGGTAAAACCGCCGACCTCATCGGCGAAGACCTCGCGGAAGTTCCAGGTGTAGGCCCAGTCGCCGCTCACCGGCTGGACGGCGCGCGGCAGGCCTCCATCGACCCGGAAAACCGCCTCGTCCTGCCCCGCGAGATTGACGCGCCCGCCGCTGATCGTCGGCACGCGGTCGAGCTTGAGCGTCACGTTACCGTTGCCGTTCGTCCTTGCCGGCCGCACGATCCGGGCAACCTCCCAGGACGAGGCATCGCCCAGATCGTAGATGCGGATGAAATCGCCTGGACGGGCCACCAGCGTATTTGCCGGCGCACCGGATATCGGCAGGTATCCCCAGAGGCCGGCAGAGGTCGGTGCGCCGCCGGTGATGACCGTCCCGACATAGATGGTCAGCGGCTGCCCGCCAGCGGTTTGCCAGGCAAGCGGATCCGGGCCGGACCCGGCACGCCAGGCAAGGCCGCTGCTGTTGTAGGCCCCACCCCGCCGCTCCAACTCATCGAGCCACCAGTTGATGGGCGAGGATTGCAGGCGCACGGCATGAATACCGCCGTCGAGCAGCTGCTTGAGCATTTCGCAATAACCTGCCCCCATGCGGCCTGCGGCCAGGGCCGAGACCTGCACCGTGGCGACCCGGCGCCGCCGCTGCGAGGCCTGTATCTGATCGCGGCCGGTCAGCATGGACCGCAAGCGCGCCGTGGGCGCATCCAGCGTCCATTCGGCACCAACCGCCCCGACAGGCGGCCAGGGAAAGACGTTGATCGGCATGCGCTACCCCAGGAAAGATTTGGTCTTCTTGTTCATGGCCCCGACCGAGCGGACGGAATCCCGGACGATGTTCTGCCGTTCGCTGGCGACGACATTGCCGGCGATGTCGTACATCGTGGCGGTCAGGTCGCCGACCGATCGGTCAAAGCCGATGGACATATGTCCGCCACGCGCGGACTGCCCCTTGGAGCCATCGATCACCGTTTCGTTCGGATGGAGCATCGCCAGGAAGCCACCCTTGCCATCCAGACCACCCGCGCGTGGGCCGGAAGGGGTATCGCCACCACCGTCGAAGGACAGCAGGCCGCCGATCGTAGAAATCATTCCGGAGCCCCAGGAGGTGCTGCCCAACAGCCCCATGGCGCCCTTGGTGAACTGCACCTTGGCAATTTCCATGGCCAGGTTGGCGATGGCCTCTCTGGCGGCGTCGGCACCATCCAGGACACTGCCGAACAGGTTTCTGAACGCATCCTGCCCTTTTTCCGTGGCGCTGCGCATGCGCTCCAGCGTCTTCTCGGCGGTTACATGAGCCTCGGCCATGTCCCGGATTTTCTGGGTCAAGTCCGGGGTGATCGCGACCCCGGCTTTCTGTGCCGCATTGAGCAGCTTCTGCTCCTCCTCGATCACCGCAAGCGCATGTTCCCAGTCGCCGCCGGCAGCGACCACCTTGGCGATAGCATCGGCTTGGCGCAGGTAAGCCTCGGTCTGGGACTGGATATCCGCCACCGAGCGCTCGAACCCGTTGAGCCGGTTGCGCTTGTCGGCACCGCCACGACCTTTCCGCGGCTTCTTCCGCGCGGCACGATCCCTTTCGCGGGCGGCATTCATCCGCACCTCGTACTCGTCCAGCGCCGCCCACTGGCGCTCCATCTCGGCCAATTCCGCGTCGATCATCTCCGGCGAGCGATAACCGTCCGCCGTATTGGCCTCGTTGAGAAACTGCTGCCTCTGTTCGGCCCTGCGGCGCGCCTTCTCGGCCTCAATGGCCGATCCGCCCGCGTCGAGAACAGCACTCGCCGCGCGGATTCCGGCGCGCTGGATCATGCCGCCGCCGATGGCCGAGATCAGCGAATAGGCACCCTGAAGCTCGGCATTGACCTGCGCCATGGCATGAGCCCAGGCCAGGGTCTGGCTTTCGGTGTCATGAAGTGCCGCCAGCGCATCGTAGAGTGCATCTTTCTGCTCATCGGTGATGTTCAGCGCCTCGATGGCGGCGACCCTCTTGGCGTGTTCCGCATCAAGTTCGGCCTGACGGACTTCCAGGGACTCCTTGCCGTACTCCGCGATCAGCTGGCTCATATGAAGCTGGCTCTCCATGGTAGCCAGCAATTCATTGGCCTTGGCCTCATCCGCCGCCCTGATTTCGGCCCGCTTCGCCTCGCCCTCCAGCAAGGCGCGCTGAAGCGGGATCATCTTCTCGTTGATGGCGTTCAGCGATTCCTCATCCGCCCCAGCGTCCTTCAGCGCATTGAGCTGGTCCGTGTAATCGTCGAGGTGCTGGCGCAGGGTAGTCAGGTAATCGTCCATGCCGCCTGGGGGCACGGGCTGGCTGACATAAGTGTAGATGTCGCGCATCGTGTTGCCGAGCTTTTCGGCCAGCGCAAGATTCTCCTGGCTGATCCCGCCAATGCCAAAGAAAGTGTCGCTCCAGCTCGACTTGAAGCCAAGCTTGCTGGCCGCCTCGGCGAGGTTGGCCGATGCGATGCGGCCGGCTGCGTCGATGCCGCGATCCCCAAACGCGTCAAAGCCCATATCGGAATAGGCTTTCGACAGGATGCTCGAAATCGAGGATCGGGTTTTCTCGGCCTCGATCATCATGATGCGGCGGGCAATCTCGGCACCGCGCTGCGCTTCCGCACCGAACTTCTTTTCCGCTTCACCCGTATAGAGCAACGACACGCTCAACGCGTCGTTATAGGTCGACATGCTTTCCTTGAGCGATTCGAAGGCGTCTTTGGTCTTTTTCGCCTCGTCCTTCGCGGGCATGAGCCATTGCACCGCCGCAGCACCGAAGCCGATCACACCGATGGTGGCCAGCGAGATCGGATTGAGCATCCCGACAAAGGCCGAGCCGAGTGCACGCAACGCCCCGACCCCACCGCCCATCTGCGTCAGCACCTGGCTGATCTGGGTGCCCTGCTGCAGCGCCAGTTGGAGCGGGTTCTGGCCAGCGGCCAGCATCACACCGATATCGTTGAACTGCGACACCAGGTTGGCGTTGGCGCCGGCGGCCGAGCGCAGATCACGCTCTGCCGCAGAAGCGGTATTCTTGAGACCGGAAATCTCGGTCTTGGCCTTGCCGATGCCGGCCGAAAAGCCGGCAGTGTCAAGGCCGAGCGTGGCCTTCAGGACCCCGACATTGGTCGCCATGCCTCATTGCTCCTGTTCGACTGCGCCCCAGGCGGCGACCAGCACGCGCAAGGCCGCTTCCTGCTGTTCCGGGCTCTGCGGCCCGCGGGTTTCCCGCTCATCGATGCGGAAAAATTCTTCGTATCGGGGCAACTTCCCCGCCATAGCCGCCCCGACCAGCGCCGCCGTGTTCCAGGCTGTACGGTTGCGCATGGTCATTTCGACCTGAAGCCGAGTGAGCGCACCATGCATCTGCATCGCATAGAGGCGCGGCGTCAGCGCCCAGAATCCGTCGGGCGGATAGCCTGACGAAACATAGTTCCGGTAAAGCTGCGCAAGGGTTATTTCGCCCGCCTCTTCCGCGGGCGGCGCCGATTTCCCGGCTTCGCCCCCGATGGCGGCAGATCGCCCTCTTGCAGGCTGGCCGCCCGAACAGCGGCGGCCAGGATTTCCGCGTTGCTGTCGAGGATCTGGCCTGCCAGTTCCAACGTCATGTCGGGGTCGTGCGATTTGAGACCACCGTAAATCAGGGCGCGGAGATCCCGCGCCCCGACCAGCCCTGCCGCGACACCACCACGCTCGAGCAGTCGCAGCATGGCAAAGCCGTTCTTGCCGGTCACGTCCTCGAAGACGCAAAGCGCCGACATATCGATGGTCAGATTATAGGCCCGCCCCTGATGATCGAGCGCGATCTTGCCCTGCAGGTTCATGCTTCCTCCTTACGGCCCGGGTACGGCCACAATCTGCGGCCGACCGGAAGGCTTGATGGTGATCGAAGCCGACAGCTTGCCCTCGGGCGAAATCTCTCCGGACTTGAACTCGGTCACGATGCCGGAAAAATTGAGTGCCACCGTTCCACCGGGGAAAAGCAGCTGGAATTCGCCCTTCCCGGCTTCGAAGGCGGCAAGCAACGGATCGGTAGCGCTCGGGACCCAGTTAACATCGAACGTGCAGTCCGAGGCCGTCTTCAGGCCGGCGATAAACTCGGCATAGGCGTCCGGGCTTTCGAGGTGGGTTGCATCGACGGTGTTACGCGACCAGCCCGCGGGCGTGATGCGCGTGACCTCGGCCACCGGCGTATAGCTGGCGCCGTCCTTGATGCCGAACCGGCTGCCAAGGCCGATCTGGGCGTTTGTCTCAGGCATGATCAGCCCTCCATGTGGAAAATGAAAAGAACCGCGCGCTGCGCGGTCCGGGGTTCGTGTCAGGGGCCGGCAGGCAGTGTGGCCTCTGGCCTGACCGTGGTGATTTCGAACGTCATCACCAGTGTGCCGACGTTCTGGATGCCATCGGTATTGCTGACGACCGAGGTCTCCCGCAGGAAGCAGAAGCGGTTCTGCGCCCGGATCGCCCCCAGCACGATGGCCTCGATCAGCTCGCTGTCATCGTCAAGGATATCCTCGACATCATCGCCGCCCTTGCGTCGCACCGCGACCTGCATGAGGGGCTTGCGCTCCGTGCTGGTCATTGTCTCCATGCGACTGCTGTCTTGTGGCGTCAGCACTCCGATTACCGGCAGGCTGTCGGCATCGACCGTGCCCGGCCAGACCTTGGGCGCGGTGAAGGCGGCAAAGCGCGGGTGCGCGGTAAGTGCCGCCCGCGCCAGCGCGCGGATCTCCGAACGATAATGGGTCATGGCGCCTCCTGAAGCTGGCATTCGCAGATCAGGAAGGCATCCGCAGCCGGCGAGCCGGTCGGGTGTACGACCATCACCGCAAACGTGCGGCCGTCCGGCACCGTGATACGGTCCCCGCGCCGGACCTCGGGCGCCAGGTCGCGCGGGACGCGCCAGGTCGGCGCGTCGATGCGCACGATCTGTCCGTCTGCCCCGTCAACCTCGAGCGGCGTTTCGCGAAACAGCGACATAATCGGCCGGGCACTGCCCGACCGCGGCAGGAAAATGACGGGATCGCCGAACGCGTCGGACAAGATCCCTGCCATCCCGTCGAAGATGCTGGGCATCAGCGGATCACGCCGTCCAGCAGCACGATGCCCTCGACCGCGCCCGCGATGGCAGCCTCCGCAACCGCGCCCACCAGGGTGTTGCCCGAGGCGGTAGTGGTGATGACCCCGTTGGTCGCGTCCCAGTAGATCTTTGCGCCGACCGCCCAGGCCTGCCCGGTCGCTTTCGGAAGCGCAAAGACACCCTTGCGCGCGATGGTGAGCGGTTCACCGATTGCCGCATCGTGCTCGGCCACGCCGAACAGCGCGCCGACCAGGACCGGAGCGCCGCTGGTGGTGTCAGCCGCAGCCGGGATCGTGAGATGATCGCCGACCTGGATATAGTTCTTTGCCATGAGTGTCGCCTTTCATGAGGGTGCAGAACGACGAAGGGCGCCCGGAGGCGCCCTTTCGTCAGAGGTCAGCGGCGATCAGGCGCCGTTGTTCTTGTAGCCGCCGCGATAATCCGCGGCGCCCAGGCCGAAATCGTGTTCCAGCGTCATCGAGAAGCCCTGGCGGCCGAACGGCTCGTCGGTGCGCAGCCGCGGCGCTTCCGCGCCTTCAAGGTAGCCATGGATCCAGCAGGGGTTGGCCGAGGACAGCAAATACCAGGCATTGCCGCTGATCTCGGCGGAGACGACCGGGGCCAGACGCCCGGAGAACGGGTTCACGTCGGTCGTGGCCGTCGGCGTGATCTGGGCCACGAACATCTCCGCCTCGGTTTCCTTGTCAGGCCCCACCAGCAGGATGTTCGGCACGATGTTCAGCGTGTTGCCATCGATCGACTTCTGCTTTCGCATGGCCGCACGGCCCGCGGAAACGGCAGTCGTGTTGATGGCCGAGGCCGCGCCGCCCGAGGCAAGGTTGCCGTGCGAGGCGTGGAAGATCGTGTTGCCGTCCGCCATGACAGCCGTAAGGGCGAAGGCATAGAAGGTCCGCTCCTCGAACAGCGCGACGGTCATGCCGTAGTTCGAAAGAACTTCGTCGATGGCGCCCAGTTCGTCGTTGATCATCATCTGCCGACTGATGGTGACACCGACGCCATAGGAGCTGATCAGCGCCTGCTCGCGACCCTCGCCGAAGGTGCCCCACTTGATCTCACCAGCCTCGCTGATCGGCTTGAGCGTGGGGAAATCACCCGTGCGCACCAGCGGCATGGGTCGGAAGTCCTTGAAGTTTCGCTTGCGCGAGATCTGGCGATAGGTCGGCGCAGCAAGCTGGTATTTTTCCTGCAGCTGCTTATTCAGCGCATTCTCGAAGATGGCGGGGAAATCGCTGGTGGTGTGCATCGCCTGCATCAGCACCTGCTCTTTCTCGCCCCAACTGCGGATCGTGCCGCGATGCCCGACCGAGGCGGCCGCCATCTCGATGATCGACATGCCCATATAGGCTGCGGCGGGCCCGGTCACCTCGCGCTTGCCCTGCATCTGGGCGACCAGCGCATCCGTCATGCCGCTGCGGCGGGTAGCGCGCTCATCACGCTGGATGGTGGCGCGCGGCGCGCGATTCTTGATGGCCATTTGCGTGGATGCTCCTTGCAGTTCGGCGGTCGCCTGGGCGCAGGTCAGCCCGCGCTCGATCATGTCCAGGGCGCGCTCGGTCGGAACGCCCTTGCGCGCGCAGATGTGCAGGATGGCGACAGCATCCGCACTCAGCGGCTCGGCCGCATCCTCATCGGCTTCGCCGGCATCGTCGCCCGCGCCGTCCTGATCGTCCTCGGCGGCCTCCGCCTCGGTCTCATTCTCGGCCGCGGCTTGCGCTTCCTCCCCGGCATCCGGATTGTCCTCTTCGGCGGCGGTCACCGCCGTCACCTTGGGTTTCGCCATGGTCTTTCCTCCTTTGGCGGTGGGCATTGCGGCGCCGGCCATCATGGCCACCACCGCCGAAACAGGCCGCTGGCGTGGGATCGCGCCGGCGGCGGCAAGCAGGGTCTCGGGCGCGTGCCCGTATATGCGATAGTCGAAGGCGGCAGGCTCCAGGGCCTCGCCATCGTCCTCGGCGGACGTGGCAAACCCCGCCTCGACCGCCGCCGGACCGTCGAAATAGGTCTCGGCCTTCATGATCGCCCGGGCGTCATCGACCGGGATGCCTGCGCGCTTGGCGTAGATGCCAGCATAGGCCTTGGCGATAACCCCGAGACCCTGGGCAGCATGAAGATGATCGTCCTCGGTGCCGCGACCATCGACCCGCCACGAGGCGGGATCGTGGATCATCATGATGGCGCCGAGCGTCATGGTGATGCTGTCGCCGGCCATCGCGATCAGGCTGGCAGCGGATGCCGCCACACCCTCGATGACAACATGCACCTCGCCCTCGTAGGCGCGCAGCGCCGTATAGATCGCCTGCCCTTCGGTCGCGATACCGCCGCCGGAGTTGATCCGCACGGTCAGCGGACCGGACATGCCATCAAGTTGCTCGCGCACCTGCCGCGCCGTGAAATACTCCTCGTCCCAGAAGGACGATCCCACCGTGCCGTAAAGACGCAGCTCGTTCATCACATACCCTTTCGATAATGCGCCTTGGCGCGACCGTTCTCCACGATCTCTTCGGCCTCAGACTTTGCCGCGCCGGCGACGGAACCGGAGCCCGGATCGCTGTCGAAGGACAGGTTCAGCCGGGCGGCATCGGCGCGATCCTGTTCGATTTCATCGAGCAGCCGCTCGGGATCGACGCCAAGCTGTCGCACAACCTGCTGCCGCGATGCGAAACCATTGCGCACCGCATCCGCCAAGGCGGCAATCTCGCGCGTCGGATCGACGATGACCTTGCGCGGCGGTTGCCATTCAAGACGAAGGTGCCGCCAGATATCGGCCGGAAGGCCGGCCTTGATCATCGCGGCGCCGTCATGGCCATTCCATGCGGTGATGAAGGCCTGCGCCAGCGGCTGCATCATCTGGGGGATCAGCATCAACCACTGCCAAGCGCTGATGTTCTGATCCATCTCCAGCCGCCCCATCCGGGCTGAACTGAAATTGACCTGGCCCAGGTCCCCGGTCAGCGCCTCATAGGTGATGCCCATGCCTGCCGCGACTGATCGAAGCACCGAGCGGGTGAATTCGTCGTAACCATCGACACCGGGCGGTTCGGCGAATTTGACGTCCTCGTCCTCGCCGAGGTCGTAGATCATCCCGGGCGCCAGTTCGGCGATCTCGCCCCCCTTGCCGCCCTCGGAGCGGACTCGGAAGGCCGCAAAGCAGGCGGCAATCTTCTGTCGCATCAGCTGCGCATCTTCATGGTCGGCGAGATCCTGGAGCCGCATCATCACCGGCGCGAACCATGTTACGCCGCGCATCTGCCCCGGGCGGTCCTGCCGATAGATGTGCAGCACCTCCTCAGCCGGAACCCGCTCGGAAACACCCCGGCGGGAGCCCGGTGTCCAATCTCCACCCGGATGCTCTGGGAACAGCCAATAGGCAACGCGCCGCCCCGTGCCATCATACTCGATGCCGTCGCGGATCTCGTTGCCCGTGGCCATCCAGCCGAACTTGCCATCGTCGAGGTAATCCGGCTCCAGCACGTCCAATTGCAATGGCAACGCATCGGGGTCGGGATGGCTGTGATAGATGCGGACGAGACATTCGCCCGCGTCCACCACGGTATTGGCCACCAGCCTTTGCAGACCGTAGAGGTTCTGGCGTCCCTGCCGGTCGATGGCGCAGGTGTCTAAATGCGCCTCGATCAGCTCCAGCCCGCGATCCCGGACCCGCTTGCGGGCGGTTTCCTTAAGGCCCGGATAGGACAGGACCACCTTGGGCAGGATGCCGTCTCCGACTATGCCGCCACAGATCACCGACTGCGCGCGGGTGGCGAAAGGCGTGTTGCGCACCATGTCGCGCGCATACCACGCCATGCGCTGGCGCTGACGGGCGGCCGCATCGGCATCGGTGCGGGCAGCCTTCATCGAGGAGGTCCGACGTCCACTCCCGGCAGCGTCGTAATGCGCGGTCACCGCCCGGGCGCGAGCGCGCCGCATCCCCCACTGCGGCGAGACCGCGGCGATGGCCCGATCAAGCAGGTTCATCGGATCACTCCTTGCGGTAGACGGGATACTGTTGCCGCGTCCGGCCGGCAGCACCGGCCAGCCCGAGATCTGCCTCCATCAAGGCCTTGATGCGCAGCATTTCGCTCAGGCTGCGATAGGTCACCCGCTCGCCGTTCACCTCGAGGCTGGTGACGCCCTTGGCGATCATCATGCAAAGGGTCCGGTACTCCTCGATCGTATAGATGCTCACAGCCATTTCCCTTTGCGTTCCCCGAGCCATCCGCCTCCGGAAGGCGGGCCGGGCTCTGGCCGTTTCTGTTCTGGTCTCTCCGTCGGCGCCTTGGCCATTGCCCGGACAGACAGCGGCACCACCGGCATGGCGGCATCGAACAAGTCGGCCTGCTCTTCCGGTGCCGGAACCCCTCTTTCGGCCTCGAGCAGATCCCACTGGTCGTCGGTCATGGCGGTCCAGCCCTTCTTGCGCGCCGCAGCCTCGGAATAGTTCATGGTGTCCAGGCACTCGTTGCGCCGGCTGGGTTCGACCAGTTCCCATTTCGAAACCATGGTGCCAGAGGTCGCGCGCTTCAGCACCCGAACCTCGGAGGTGATCTGCCGGTAATACTCGTCGCCCAGGCCCTTGGCGAAGGCGATGTAACCACGTTCCTCCGGGTCCTCCTTGGCAAGCCAGCCGTAGAAATCAGCCTTCAGCTGGCTGACGTTCAATATCCAGCCGCGCTTCTGCCGCTTGATCTGCCGCCCGTTCGCCTTGCGATCCGACTGTGGCCGCAGGATCGGACCGTTCGCCGAAGAGGAGCCCTTCACCAAGATGACCCGCGTCCACGGATGGCGCTTCGCCCAGTCGCGCACGTCCTCGGTAAAGCCGCCCTCGTCCACCGCCATCATGTCCAGCGGCAGGCGCAAGCCCAGCTCGGTCCGCCATGTCGCCTTGAGCAGCGAATCCAGCGCATTTCGGCCGTCGTCATCCCCGAGGTGGTGCGGAATAACGATGTGATCGACCACCCATCGGCGATAGTTCCGGGCATAGGCGCAAACGGTCACCTCGGTCCGGTCGGCCTGGCAGTCCACCCCAGCGGTCAGCAGCACGCCGCGTGCCGGAACGACCCCCCGAGGGAGAACGGCACCCGGCTCGGCATTTTCGGTCCGGTCGCGCAGCGCTTCCCAATCCGGTCCCTTCGACGCCTGCTCGAAGGGCAATCCGAGCACGTCGTTCCAGAAGGTCTGTTCCGTCTCGGCCTCAACCTTGCCGCGGATCGCCTCTTCGGTCGCCTCGGTCACCGTCATGCCTGTCCAGCCCATGACCTGGGCGTATTCCACCGCGATCGACGCCCAGTCACGCTGGGGGACATAGGCTCGCCACAGATGGAAGCCGGGATGATCGCCGCGGGGGTTGCGCGGCACCCATTTGCCTGCAGAAACCATCGCCAACTTGTGGCTGTGCAAGATCGAACCGTTGCAAGCCTCGCAGGTAAAATGCGCGGCGTGCAGGCGCTCGGGGTCAATGGTCTTGCGGAAGTTCTCCCAGGTCAGGGGTGCCATGTTGCCGCAATGCGGACATGGCACGTGGTAGAATCGCTGGTCGCTCCGGTCGAAGGCCCGGGTGATCCGGCAGGTGCCGAGGATCTGCGGCGTCGAAATCCGTACGATCTTGGCATCCTCGAACCCCGCTGCCCGGCTGGCGGCCAGCTGCTCGGGATCGCCCTTCGGCGTCATTTCGAACTTGGCCGCGTCATCCATGATCACCAGGCGACGGGTCGTTCCAGCGAGGTCATCCGGCGAACCGGCGCTGACGACCTTCAACGAACCGTCGCGCCGCATGGTCTCCTGGTTGAACAGCGTATCCGTCTGTTCGCCGCGACCGTCTCCGAATATCTCGCGCAGGCTCGGCGCCTGCCGCCGCATCGGCATCCACTTGTTACGCACCCATTCGGTCGCAGACGACGTGGTCGGATGCACCACCAGGCTGTCCAAAGGCCCATATTCGTGCCAGGCGGCAACGGTAGGATTGAGAAGCGAAACCGTCTTGCCCCATTGCGCGCTACCGCGAACCGAAACCTCGCGCGCCGGATGCTCGGGGCTCAACACCTCGTGGATTTCGCGCAGGAAGGGGAAGCGCTCGATCCGGAACGGGCCAGGAATCGGGGACCGTTCGTCGAAAACGATATTCTCCTCGCACCAGCGGGTAATGTCCGGCGGCGGCGGCGGAACCATGGCAAAGGCCAGGCCGCGCAGGACGGCCGCCTCTGCCGAAGCCAAAAAGCCCATCAGACATCTGCCTCTTGTTCATCCGGTGTCATGGCCGTTGTCTGCGCCTGGTCCCCGAGTTGGGAGGACCGTGCAGCCCGGTAGCGCCGCCATTCATCCATCAGCACCTTGCGCACGGACCGAAAATCCAGCCCGAACTGATCCGCGACAGCGCGGGCGGCATCGCGGAGCATGGTCTCGAACTGCGCGATCTCCTGCGTCATCGCACGCGCGGTATGGCGCTCGACCTCCTCGGCAAGAACCCATGTCCGCTCCTCGGCCATATTCTGGCGGCGAAGCCGGCGGGCCTCTTCTTCCGCCTTCAGGGTGCGCGCCATCTCGTAGCGGTCGGGATCGCCTACCGGCAGCGCCGCATCCGTCCTCGGCCGCGGGGCGGCGGGTTGCAGATCGTCATTGCCGAGGTCGCGCAGAGCATCTCGGGTGGCAGCGCCGTTCCCGAGCATCTGGCCAGGATGCAGCTTTCGGCCAAGGGCATGAGCCACCTTCTCCAGGTCGAAGCGGCGCCCGCGCCCGTCACCGGTATAGCAGCCCTCCAGCTTTCCCTCGCTGACATACTGGCTGATACGCGCCTTCGACACGGCCAGCCGTGCCGCAAGCTCCGTTGTGTTCAGACCAGTCATCCTCTTACCGTTTGATTGTTAAGCCAGTTTAGGCTTTTCCAGATGTTAAGGGACCCGAAACCATCGGGGCGCGAATGACCCCCGTGCGGTTCGATGGGGGGAAGGACCCGGGGTGCCCTTTTTTTGGGCAATGGGGGGGGCGGGAGGGGTCAGCCGCCCGACCGAGCCGCCATCTTCGCGATTGTGCGGCGCAGGTGGTCGGGCAACCTCGCCCGATAGACATCAGCAGCACCGTCGAGGAAGCCGAGGCGCGGATCATAGGTCGGCATGGCCCGCGTGAAGTGCAGCACCTTGCTGATGGTCCCATCGGCCTCGCGCTTCCAGATCCCGGCCGAAAGCCGGCTCTCGGCCCGGGGCACGAAGAAGCCCGCCCGCTTGCGGTTGCGCTTGCGGGAGGTCTTAGTGGTGTTCGCGGTCGTGTCGCGCTGAGCCTGCACCGCAGACAGAACACGGTTACGCTCACCCGTGTCCCAGTTGCCATAGGCATTGAGCTTGGCGCCGCCCGCCGGCGTGACCGCGGTGATGATCCCGTCATATGCGAGCCGCGCATCCAGCAGACCCTCAAGGCCCGTCCGGCCGCGCGCGCCGCCGCTTTCCTGCACCTTAAGGAAATGCCGACGCCCCACCGATGGCCGCTCCGTGACCTCCGCCGTCAGGTTATCAGGGCGGGCGCCCTTCACCGTGAAAGCGTTCTTCGTGAACGATGTCGGCCGATCAAAGACCTCGTCCATCCTGCCCTGCACGTGCGCCAGCACATCACGGGCCGTATCGTTCAGTGCCCACGTGCCGGCGATCCGCACCTGGCGATCCGAGAGCCGGGAAAGGTGCGCCTGCACTTCCCGGTCATCAAGCAGCAACTTGAGCATGGCAATGTCCGGAAATGACAACGCCCGCTCGGGATATGATCCCTGCGGGCGCAATTCGTGATACTAGTGAATTCTGTCTCACAGAGTGACGTAAGCGGTCAAGAAGTTTTTTTGACCCGATATCCAATCATGCGGTCCAGCGCCGCGCTCAGCGCCTCTGTGACAGCCTTGTAGGTCCGGGCGTTCTTCTTCCATCCATGGCTGATCAGCACCTCGTCCAGCGTGCGGCCCTTGAGGCAGACCATGTCCACCAGCACGCGATCCATGATCGGACCGCGCTGCGTCTCGCCCCGCTTGGACGGCCGGATGCGCCGCACGGTCATGGCTGCGCTGAACCCGATGCGGTTGCGCAGGATCGTCAGTTCCTGGGCAATGTCGAGATGCCGATCCATCCAGCCCATGCTGTCGCCGCCCGCCCGCGACGCATCGAGGCGCGAAACCTTGGTGCCATCGGCCGCCGCCAGTTCCACGAGCATCGCATAGTGCCGGCCCATGGCGATCTGTCCATGGGTCAGCGGGCAAGGCCGCTTGCGCCGCAGGGCCGAAGCAATCATGCGGTCGAAGACATCGGCCGCGCGCACGCTGGCCCGGTGACCGTAGCCCGTGGCCGCCGCCGCCCACTTGTCCAGGCCGTGCTCATCAACCCCGTTCGGCACCATGGTAAACTGCGGCTCCACGACGAACGGGCCGCGCGCCGGCGCCGCGATGGTATCCGGGCCGCATTGATCGGGGATCGCGCTGGCGTCCCGGATGGCGGCAAGCCGGGCGGCTTCCTGGGCTTTCCGGGCATCCCGAGCCTCCCTTGCGGCCATGATCAGCGACTTCCCCGCTTCGGCCCTCTGCGCCGCTCTCAACATATTGTGGTCCCTCTTGCTCATCATACTGCCTATTGTTTCGGTCGCTGTTTCTTCAGGGAGGATAGGGAGGATCGGATTATCTTGAGGGATGATTGAGGGAGATATTTCAGAGAGGATTATCTTTAGATTACAGACAGTTGATGCCATCAGGGAGGATAGGGAGGCAAAACCGGGTCCACGCATATGGGGCCTTCATCACCCCAGACCCCTTCCCTTCTCGCGCATACGCGTATGCGGGAATTTTCCTCCCTATCCTCCCTGACGCCCCGAACCCCTTGTAATGTCGTCGGAAAACACGGGGAGGCAGACCCTCCCTTTCCTCCCTGGAGGGAGGCAAATTCCTCCCTCATGCCAGTCGGAACAGGGGTGCGGGGATCACAGACCGCCATCTTGGCCTCCGCTGCGACCAGCGATGGGACGGCCGTTCGCGTCGCGCGGCGCGGTTCGGAAGCGGTGCCCGAACTCCATCGAGAAGCGAATGCCGTCATATCGCATGATGCCGTTCGACTTGCGTTCGGAGAACTTCTTTCCGGTGCTCGGACTGACCCATCGGCGCATCTTGTCCTTGATCTGGCGCTGGATCGTGCCCTGCTGCCAGACGTTTCCACCTTGCTCGTCCTGCCAAAGCTGGAAGGCTAGCGCGAGGTCTTTTGCCGTCTCGCTGTCCTCGGGCTGCCCCGAGACAACGCAACAGGTCTCAAGGAAGAAGCCGAGTGGGTCGCTCTCCTCGCGGTATTCGTTGGTTGCGCTGAGGACAGCCTGCGGCTCCTGCAACCCGCCTTCCAGGTAGTCTATCAACCCCTCGATAAGCCAGTTGAGGATGCCGGATCGCTCCTCCCACAGCTTGGCGCCTAGGTCTGGATCCCGTTCCTTCGGCGGAATGGTCACGTCAAACGGCACGATCAGCAGCCGGCGCCAGATCCCGTCGTCGCGGCCGCGAACCTCGGGGCGATAGTTGCCCTGTATGGTGATCTTGAACTTGGGCGTGACCTCGATCTGCTCGCCGAAGTTCGGCCGCACGTTGATCGGCTCGCCGCCGGTCAGCTGCTTGATCAGCCCCTCGCGCAGCTTCTCGCCCTCCTCGGGCTCGGATGTGCGCACCATGCGGGCGAGCATCAGCGGCACCAGGTCCGGCGTCGCGGCCGATCCGTCCTTCTTCGTCGATCCGGTCAGGGTCTCGATCCGCGCCGTGGCGGCGTAATCGCCGAACATGCGGGCAATCAGGTCGACCAGCACGGACTTGCCGTTGGCGCCGAGGCCGTAGAAGAAGACCAGCTTCTGCTCGCCGGTCAATGCCGTGGTATTCAGGGCGAACCAGCGCTGCACGAAGCGCCTGACCTCTGGATCGGGCAGAATGCGGGTGATGAACCTGTCGAAGATCGGCCGCTTTGCCTCCGGGTCGTATCGCACCGGCATCATCTTGGTGATCAGCTGATCCCGGGCATGCGGCACGAACTGCATGTCCGCCATAGGGCTCATGCCGCTTTCGGGATCGCCCGGAATGACCGAAAACCGCATGACGCCGTTCTCGCAGCAGACATCCAGCGGGGCGGCATTCAACTGATCGAACGCCACCGCCAGGCCGACGCCGGCTTCCTTGATCAGCGCGTCGATCCGCGTCGTATTCCCCGAGGTCTTCGCCCAGCCGTGATGATCCTTGCGAACCGAGCCCATCACCTTCTCTATTCCGGCCAGCCGGGCAAGCTTGGGTGCCATGCTGTCCAGCTCCTGCTGCGCGGCCTTCGCCTCCTCGCCCTCGGCATTGATGAGCCGGCTAAGCTCGCGTTCACGGCGGCGCAGTTGCACGCCGTCCTCGAGGATCTGCATCTGCCAGTCCTCAAGCCGAAGGTGAGGGATTTCCCGCGATATCAGATCGCCCAGCATCTGGGCACGGCGTCGAACCTCTATGCCGTCCTCGTCCTTCTGCCAGCGCTGGCCGGTCCAGACGTGCCAGCCATATCGGGGCACATTGATCAGCTCTTCCCGGTAGTGGCGGGCATAGCGCTGGCCGTTGCCGTGGTCGTTGAGCGGATATTGCGCGCAATCCGGGAACGGATCGTCAGGCTGGCCCTCGGAAGGGGTTCCAGGGGAATTGCTGTCGCCATCCCCGGCCGAGGCCTCCGGCTCCATCCCCTCGGGCAGATCGACCTCTTCGGCATTGCTCATCACAGCCCGGACCTGACCGAGCGCGTCATCATTACAGGTATCGGTCATTGCAGCCGCTCCGGATCGATCCGGGTGTCTCCCACCGCGCGCAACCGCTCGATCTTCGCCCGGATCAGGTCAAGGAACGGGTCGGTCTCGTCGCTGCAGCTGACCACGATTTCCGCAATGAGGTCCGAAAGTGCGATGAACAGGCCGCGCGTTTCGGAAATCGACAGATCGTCGAGGCCCGCGAAACCGCGAAACATCACCTCGAATCGGTTTACGGCGTTCACAATCTCCTGCTCGTCACTCATCTCGCTGTCCCATCAGGATGTCGTTGAGATCGCGGCCGTCGCCCGCGTGGACGATGTAGCCCCGCAGGCCCGGCCGCTTGATCTTGGCGCGCCGCAATCCCGCGAGGAGCTTGGCGCGCGTCAGTTTCGGATCGCTGTCCCCGTCCTGGACGAAGATCAGCGTCTTGACCCAGACCGGCGGAAGCCAGGCCTCGGAATC
The DNA here is from genome assembly GCF_030234105.1 of Paracoccus sp. SSJ. Classification (NCBI taxonomy): domain Bacteria; kingdom Pseudomonadati; phylum Pseudomonadota; class Alphaproteobacteria; order Rhodobacterales; family Paracoccaceae; genus Paracoccus; species Paracoccus sp. SSJ. Next base: position 42,469 of record NZ_JASSPE010000020.1, read on the forward strand.
GTCCATGTCGGGCCGGCCGGCATATTTCAGGCCGGGGCCGCGCTGCATGCGCCCGGCCATGTTGCCCAGGTCAACGCCGCACCAATAGGCGCAGCGCCGGGGCATGGCCTCCGCGATCAGGGCGGAAAGGGTCGTCTCGACCCCCTCGGCCACGATCATGGTGTCGCAACCCTGCGGGGTCAGGAACCGGATCGCCCCGCCCTTCTTCGATCCCAGCACCTTCTTGCTGGGCAGCGTCTCGCCCGGCTTGCGCGGATCGGGCAGCACCAGCTTGCCCTTGGGCTGACCCAGGTCGAGCCAAGTGCGATGCACTGCGGTGACCCGGTTCCCGGCATCTAGAACGCCAGCGACCATGGCCGGCCCGACATGCAGGGTCTGCCATTCATTGGCCTTGCCCTCGACAGGAACTGTGTAGCGCGCATCGGGATCAAAGCGCAGGGCGTCCGGCATATCTCGAAAAAGGGCGGGATCGATTCCACGTAGCGCCAAGTAGTCCCGCACCAAAGTCCCTTCGGCCGGACGGGCACCGGACCAGATCTGGAGCGCGGCCCGAATCGAGTTCTCGCGCGCGCGGCGGGCGATGTCGGCCTGCTTGCGCCGATTCGCTTCGGCCTTGCGCCGCCGCTCGGCGCGCTCGGCATCGGACAGGCCCTGGACCGGCCCGCAGAGCCATTCCAGCGCGGCGCGGAAATCCAGCCCCAGCACATGCTGCACCAGCGCGATCTGGTCGCCCCGGGCGTGCGGACCGCATTCCTTCCGGCAGGTGAACACCCCGTCCTTCAGGTTGACGCCGAAGCGATCCCGGCCACCGCATTGCGGGCACGGCCCGACCAGTTCGCCGCCGGTGCGGACCAGGCCGGATAGCTCCAGCCGCGCCACCACATCGGCGATGGGCATGGCCTTGGCTTCGTCGAGGCGGTGATCGTCCTGCGTCATGGCCGGCCCGCCTCGGCGTTGCGATGCTCGATCCGCCGATATTTCGGCCGGGCCAGCACGTTGCGGGCCAGCCTTTTCAGGTCGTCATGGGTCGATGGCGGCGTCAGCGCCAACAGATCGGCAAGGAAATCCCCGACACTGTCGCGCGCACCGGCGCGATACGCATTGCCGTGCCGATCCCGGTGCGTTCTCATGTCACACCTTCCCGGCGCGCGGACCCACGGCCGCACATACCGCATCCAGGCGCTTGGTCAGTGCCGATATCCGGCCGAGCATCTCGCTGCGAATACCTTCGAGGCCATCGGACAGCGCGCCTTCGATTGCCGCGACCTCGTTCCGGATCGCGTCCATTTCCTCGTTTCCGCCGGCCGGCCCGAACAGCTCCTCCCGTTTTTCAGCCACCCAGCCCGCACGGATGCCGTTTCCGAGTTCGGTGGCGAGGGTCGCATCCGTCTGGCCGCCGCGATACCGCTGCGCGGAGACGTCATAAGCCTCCTCCAGCGCCATGATGATCAGACGCTTCTGCTCGCGCGACGCTTCCGGCGGCTCGCAGGCCTCGGCGCTTACTTTGGTCACGGTCACCTCCTGACCCTCCTGTTGTGCAAAGGCGCGGCGGTGAGCGGCGCAGCTGGGGCAATGCAGCTTCCCCTTCCGAACGTCCCAGCCTTGCCGGGTGAGCTTTTTGTGGATCTGGCCGGCATGCGGTTCGGAAACTCCGTTCGACCTCGTTTGATAGTCGCAGGTCACCACGTCCTCTCGCCCGCACTCGTCGCAAATGACGCGCGCCCGGTTCGTGCCCTTTCCCTGGATGGCCCTGATCATTTCGCACCCCGCGCTCGGTCCCATGCCTCGGCCAGTCTGCGGCGGTCCCAGTTGTTCATGACCTTCCACGCCCGGTCATGCAGGCCGCCATAGCAGCCCGGAACCGCGACGCGGCAGGTTGCGAACTGATCGGCCGTCTGGATCAGGCCCATCAACTGCGGGTTTTCGCGGGTCACCCCCGGCATCAGGTCGCGCATGACGCCAACGACCATGTCGAGACCGGCCCGATCCGTGATCGGCGGTCGGGACAGCACGCCCAGGGCGTGGATCATCGCCTGATCGGCGAGTGAGAGGCGCATCTGGTCAGCCATGGATATCGGCCCTCCCGTCGGCATCGGGCCAGGTGGTGCGCTCGACCGCCCGGATCAGCCGGTCACCGGCCGATGCCAGATCGGGAACATGCCGCCGCAGCTCGGGCAGGTTATCGACGAAGCCGCGCATCTCGCGCGACAGGTCGTGATCCTCGCCGAACACTGCGACGACCGCGGATGCCGTCGCACGGACATCATTCATGTTCACCGCACCGATGCGGGCCGCATAGGCCACCGCAAGCATGGACAACCGGGCGCGGATCGCGGCAACCGACATGAGCCGCGCCGCAGTGTTGCTTTTCAGATCCCGGGGGTGAGCAATCATGGTCAAATCCTCTTGGCGCGTAGATCGGCGGGGCGACCCGAGGGAGGAGAATTGGCCGCCCCGCCTGACACGCCCTGACCCGCTGCCTCGATCCGGCGTGTGTTTTTGCCCTGCCGCCTCGGGGCGGCTCTCGGCCGGGCCAGCCGCAGGTTCCACGATCCCGGTCAATCCCGCCCGAGGCGGCCGGAATCGTGACGGGTGGACCAGGTGCTGCGCCCCGGCTTACTCCCCCGCCCCGGGCAACCTGAAAGCCCGTGTTGGTCATGGTTTTTCGGATTGCGAATCCCTCGGCCGGTGGCGGAAACTCTCCCCGTCCATCCAGAGGAGCCCGCCATGACAGAAATCGCCCGACTGACCGCCCGCGTCGAGGCGCTTGAGGTCGCGATCATCGAGTTGATGACCGCCATCGCCGCAGAATCTCCCTCGATCCGAACCGCCATATCTGAACGTCTTGAAGACGCTGCGGATGATGCAGCAGGCCGTGGCGTTCCCCTCGTTGCTGAAGCCATTTCGAGCATATCGGTCAGCTTCCAAAACCACGAGTGAACCCTCGCCAGCGCTCAACCGCGGCAGCCTCTTCGGCGGCGGCTTCAGCGGCAGACTCGGCGGCATTTTCACGGTCGCGACGCTCGACATTGCTCGCGGCCAGGCGGGCGCCCAGTTCATGGCGATGAAGCCCGAGCGCATAGTTGATCGCATTGATCATCCGTTCGCAGGTCAACCGCTCTTCGGGCGTTTCCGCCGCCCGAAGCCGATCCCACCAGACGGGCACCATCTCGGTGAACTGGCGGCCAAACCGCCCAATCCCCACACTCGCCCGGCAAGCGGCCTCCGCCGCGCCTCGCGAAATCGGATGCTCGGTGAACAGCATCGGATCCATGGGAGAAATGCGCCGCCCATGCTCGTCCACGAGTTTCACCTTCACACGGTTCAGATCGGGATCGCTCATCACTGCCCCCACATGATTTCGGCGTAGCGGGGCAGCGTCTGCATGGCGAAATCCACCGCATCGCCGCAGGGACGGTGCGTGCCCTCGCGCCAGTTGCAGCCGGTCTGCTTGGTCACGCCGAAATGCTGGCCGCAGGCCTCGGCGGTGGAAAAGCTGACGATCATCAGCATCGACCAGCGCCGCAGGAAATCGTCGGTATCGCGCTGCGCGTGGACATGCGCCCTGCGACGCGCAGCAGCCGAGCGGCCGCGACCCCCGACCGGGGGCGTGAAGGACATTTGCCGCGAAGGCAGGCCAGATCGGGGACGATCAGGGACTTTGCAGATCAGGGACATGAGGATGCTCTTGGGGTTGTGCCGCCGTGGCGGCGGGTTGAGGGATGGCGCTGACCTCTGGATCAACCCAGCTTTCCACCGGGACCGCGCCGCCGGTGAGGCGGGCAATCTTGACGGCCAGTTCGAGGGAAGGCTTTTTCTTCCCGCTTTCGAGGCCAGAGAGATATGCACGGCCGATACCGAGGTTCTCGGCGACGACTGCACGTTTCAGGCCCATGGATTTGATCGCTTCGGTCAGCATGCCAAAAGTTCTCTAACAGGAAAGTTCTGTCGTCAACACAAAACTTCTCTGTGGGCGAATTTATCTCCAGCAGCTCATTCCAACGCCCAGACCGCCAGAGGATAAGGGCGCATGAAATTGAAGATCGGGAAAATCCTGGCCGAGCGAGGCCTCAAGCAGCGGTGGCTGGTTGAGCAATTGGACGTTTCACCTGGCTACGTGAGTAACCTGGTGGCAGGCACCAAGCGCCCATCCGCCCAAATGCTGGAGCGCATCGCCGAAGTCTTTGAGCTACCAGCCTCCGCTATTCTGGAGGATCAAAGACCAGTTGCTGTCGCGGGCAAGGTTGGCGCCGGAAACACCGTGGTCGAACTGGTTGACGCTTACGCCAAGGGCGGTGGACTATACCACGTAGCCGCACCTGACGATCTGCCGTCCTCTGGCATTGTTGCTGTAGAAGTGGCCGGGGACTCCATGTCGCCACTGATCGAGCCGGGCGATATTGTCTTCTTCACTCGGCACTTCGTGGGGATTGATCCTGCCGCGATTGGCCACGTTAGCATCTGTCAGACCGACGATGGGCGCGCCCTGATCAAGCAGATTCGGAGGGGTCGGGAGGAAGGGACATTCGATCTCTACTCCGTCAACTCGGCGCACCCGCCAGAATACGGCGTCCGCTTAGTTTGGGCGGCGCCATGGCGGCGTGCCATCCGGCGGCAAGACGTGGAGTTTGTCGACCCTTAAGGGATGTCGAGCGCCTCAACTTACACCAGCAAAGCCCGCATTATGCGGGCTTTTTTTCATGCCTAAGCGTGATGGCGTTCCAGAGTGTTTCCCCACAGAGAATTTTTTGATTGACTGATGGTTCTCTGTCAGGCAACTAATGACCATCCGCAACCCTTGGATGGAGCCTCCCATGTCCCACAACACGTCCAACGTCGCCCTGCCGATGAACGACTACAGCAGCGCCGACGACGCTCAGGCACGCCTTCAGGAGATGAAGAAAGACGTTATCGTCTTTGCCGCGCACACGGTCCTCGGCTCCGCTCCGAACAGCTTCACCGCATATGCGGCGATCAGGGTGTTGGATTGGGCCGTGAAGGACATCCCCCTGCGACCGGCCGATGATGGAGAGATGCCGCGCGATCTCGCGAAACTAGCAGACATGCTGCGCGAGATTGTCGTGGCGGACCCCGATGGGGCTGCAAGATGGGTCGGCGCTTTGCGCGCGGCAAACGGCGGCATCACTCGGCTGCATTCGCCTGAGAAATGGACGCCGAGCAAGGCGCAGATCGCGGCCGCCATGCGCGCCCTGGGCATCGACGACCAAGAGAAGATCCACGTGACGTTTGACACGGACGGGCGTCTCGTCGCGAGCCCGGTGGGCGTCCGTGACAGCGCCTACCGGGTCGTGGCCGCGCGCGAAGGCGAGGTCACTTCATGATCCCGGCCTTTTTCAGCGCGAGCTCAATGGCAACGATATCCTGCGTGCGCAGGGAGATGTCATCCTGCACTTTTCTCAGCGCCGCTCGCAAATCCTCGATCAGCCGCATGACGCCCGGGATTTCCGCGGTCTGGGCTTCAAGTTCCCTCAGCTTCTCTCCGACCTCCTCCAGATCCGGCGGCTCCAACTCGGCCGCCAGCTTCTGCTCTTCATCCATTCCATGCATTTCCCGCGTTCTCCTTTGCTGGGCGTGGGGATTCGCGGGCCGCGTCCTGACAGCGCGGCCCGCAGCCAGACTGACTGCCGACCACAACTTTCTCAACCTGTGAAAGGAGGCATCATATGCGGTCCCTGCCCGTTCAGAATTGCTCGCGGGCGGTCGAGCGTGCCCGCGCCCTGATCGCCGACCCGGAGCGTGCGGCACAACAGCCCGCGTTCATCCGCACGATGGCATGGCGCATCCTTGTGAACGCCCGTTCCCGCCCGGCAAGCCGCGAGCCCCGGCGCGCGTCGTATCTTCCGGAGGGCGCATGATGGCTGCCATCGACAACATCGACTTCCCGCTCCGGGATTTCGGCCGCCGGGTGCCAGCCGCGCGAGACCGGCGCGCCTGTGCCGCCTGCTGGTTCATCAGCGCCCTGTTTGCAGCCGGCCTGCTGTTCTGGCTGGTCGTGGCCTGCTGGATGCTTTGGGATTACCTGCCCGATACGGGCGCGGTGTTGGACTTCCTCGCGCCGACGGCAACCCAGGCGCGCGACGGTGGCTGGGTTGCGCTGTCGGAGGGGCTGTGATGCAGCAGCATTACGCGATCCGACATCGCGGCAGCCATCGCGTCCGCCTGCTGAGCGCGGCGATGCTGGCTCGTTTCTTCGACAACCGCGATCCGCGCGAATGGACCGTTCCGATACCGGTCTGCGCGACCGAATGGGTCTCCTGACCACGCTCTCCTAAGTTTCCTGCCCGCCGGACGCTCGCCTGTCCCGCCGGGCTTCACTGGCCCCCGGCTTCTGCTCGGGCCGGGGGCTTTTTTCTGCAATCCGGCCTGCTCGGCCAAAGTTTTTGAGGCCACCATGACCCTGATGGAGCCCATCAAGCCCGCCGCCACGGCCGGGATCACCTGCACCGTCGCGGATCTGCGCCGCGCGGTGAACGCGGCGGCCTTCGTGGTCGAACGGCGCAACACCATTCCGGTCCTGGGCTGCCTGCGCATCGAGCCGCTGAACGACAAGCTGCGGATCGAAAGCACCAACCTCGATAGCTGGCTGATGGTGGACTGCCCGGCCACCTGCACCGAGGGCGAGCCCTTCGTGATCGACGCGCGCCTGCTGCTCGCGCTGCTGAACGGTGCCGAGCGCGACGACAGCGTCGGCATCACCATGGACGGGAATGTCGCGACGCTGCGGATCGGCCCGGCGGTTGCCTGCGTCCAACTGCTTTGCCCCGCCTCGGATTGGCCGTCGGCACCCAGCACCAAGGGCATGTCGTGGGTCAGCATACCGGAGGCAGCGCTTGCCAAGATGATCGGCCGCGTGCGGTGGGCCATCTCGACCGAGGAGACGCGCTATTATCTGAACGGCATCTATATGCATCGTCGCGAGGGACGCCTTGCGGGCGCCGCCACGGACGGCCATCGGCTGGCGCTGTATCAGACCGATGCCGAATGGCCCCTGCCCGACCTGATCTTCCCCCGCTACTCGGTGGCCGCGCTGCACAACCTGATGACCCACGGCGGCAATCAGTCGCTGCGGATCGGCGGCTCGGCCAACCCCGTGCGGATGCAGATTTCCGGCGACGGCTGGACGCTGACGGTCAAATGCATCGACGGCGCCTATCCCGATTACACGCGGGTCATACCAGACCGCAGCACGATGCGCGGCTATGCCGTGATCAATCGCGCCTTGCTGCGGCGATTCCCGAACACCAGGAGAATGCACCTCCTGCGTGACGCCCTGAAGTTCGACCTGGGCAAGCGCGTCGCCAACCTGAACAGCCTCGGACTCGGGATTGATGTCGAGATACCGATCGAAGCCGACGGGGATTTCGCCATCGGCTTCAACGAAGGCTATGTCCGCGAGATCGCGCGGATCTTCGACACCGTGCGCATCGAGGCGAGCACCGCGAGCGATGCCGCCCTGATCCTGACCGAGGATCCCGACCTGACGGTCGTTCTCATGCCGATGAGGACGTGAGCGATGGCCAGCCAATCCCGCTTCCTGTCCGACGTGCGCGATCACCAGATGACCATCGAACTGGATCAGGGCGTCCACCGCTCGATCCTGTTCAAGCGGCCGCGCTCCTCGGCGTATTATTTCCGGCTGGTCACCTGGCCCGGCCGCCTCACGATCAGCGGCGACATGGGCGACTACACGTTCGCCCGCCTGATCGACATGTTCGAGTTCTTCCGCCACGCCGGCCCGGCCTATGACCGAGGCGACCGGATCAACGTCGACTACTGGGACGAGAAGCTTACAGCCATCTGCAAGGGCGGCGAACGCTACGACCTCGACGAAGGGGGTTACATCGATGCGGTGCGCTCCATGCTGGGCAGCCACATCCGCGACATGCCGCTGCGGGATGCTATTACGGTCGTCCGCGAGGCAAAGTGGGACGATCTGTTCACCGCCCCGTCGACCACGCGAGAAGCCGAGCACCGTCTCTATGCCTGGCGCTGCCCGGTCACCGGCAACGCGCCGTTTTCCAATCTTTGGGACCGGCGCATCACCACCGCGTCTTTCCACCTGGTCTGGTGCATGCGCGCCATCCAGTGGGGCATCAAGCGCTACGACCTGCACCGGCAGGGGCGCACCCAGGCCGACCATGACCGGCGCGTGCTGGCGGGGGCGATCTGATGGGACAGCAGCCCTCCTATGACGACTTCCTGCGCGCGAAAGCAGCCATCGCGCCGCGCTTTGGCGGTATGCAGGTCGATGAGGCGACGCTGAACCCCGCCCTGAAACCGCACACCCGCCGCATGGTGAGCTGGGGTCTGCAAGGCGGCCGGCGCGCCTGGTTCGCGAGCTTCGGCCTGCACAAGACCGCGACGCAGCTGGAGACGATGCGCGTCCTGACCGAGACGACGGGCCAGCCGACGCTGATCACTGCGCCGCTGGGCGTCCGGCGCGAGTTCATGCGCGAGGCGCAGGAGCGGTTCCGGGGCAGCTACGCCGTGGACCTGAAATTCATCCGCGACAGCGATCAGGTGGACGGGCCGGGCATCTACCTGACCAATTACGAATCGGTGCGCGAGGGCAAGGTGGCGCCCGATCCGTTCATCGGCGTCAGCCTCGACGAAGCGGCGATCCTGCGCGGGTTCGGCGGCACCAAGACTTTCCGCGAGTTCATGGCGCTGTTCGCCGGCGACGACCGGCGCGACCAGTCGAACCGGATCAAGACCGCCGGCGTGCCCTATCGCTTCGTCGCCACCGCCACGCCCAGCCCGAACGACTATATCGAGCTGCTGTCCTATGCCGGCTTCCTCGACGTGATGGATATCGGCCAGGCCAAGACCCGGTTTTTCAAGCGCAACAGCGAGAAGGCCGACCAGCTCACGCTGATGCAGCACAAGGAGCGGGAGTTCTGGCTGTGGGTCGCGTCCTGGGCGCTGTTCGTCACCAAGCCTTCCGATCTGGACCCCAGTTTTTCGGATGATGGCTACGACCTGCCGCCGCTCGATGTGCGCTGGCACGAATTGCCGGTCGATCACCTCGCCGGCGCCGCCATCGAGAAGAGCGGCCAGAAGCGCATGTTCAAGGACGCGACGGCCGATCTCTCGGCCGCGGCGCGCGAGAAGCGCGAGAGCCTGCCGGCGCGGATCGAGAAGCTGATGGAGATCCGCGCCGAGGGCCCGGCCGCGCACCGGATCATCTGGCACGATCTGGAGGCCGAACGCGCCGCGCTGGAAAAGACGGTGCCGGGCATCGCCACGGTCTACGGTTCCCAGGACCTCGACCAGCGCGAGGAGCTGATCGGCGATTTCGCCGATGGCCGGGTGCAGGAGCTGGGCGCCAAGCCGGTGATGCTCGGCTCGGGCACCAACCTGCAACGGCACTGCGCCTGGCACGTCTTTCTCGGCATCGGCCACAAGTTCAACGATTTCATCCAGGCGATCCACCGCCTGCTGCGGTTCGGCCAGCCCGCCGACAGCGTGCGGCTCGACCTGATCTACACCGAGGCTGAACGCGAAATCCGCCGCTCGCTGGAGCGGAAGTGGCGTCAGCACAACGAGATGGTTCAGAAAATGATCAACATCATCAAGGAATTCGGCCTGTCCGAGGTCGCGATGCAGCAGGCGCTGGTGCGCGCCCTCGGTGTCGAGCGGGTCGAGGCCTCGGGACCGGATTACCGCTGCGTCCACAACGATTGCGTGGCCGAGACCCGCAGCATGGCCGACGCCTCGGTGCAGCTGATCGTCACCTCGATCCCGTTCAGCACCCAATACGAATACAGCCCGAACTATGCGGATTTCGGCCATACCGACGACGATCCGCATTTCTGGCAGCAGATGGGCTTCCTGATCCCCGAGCTTCTGCGGGTGCTGGAGCCGGGCCGGATCTGCGCCATCCACGTCAAGGACCGGATCATCCCCGGGGGCATCAACGGCTTCGGTTTCCAGACCCTCTCGACCCTGCACATGGATTGCGTGCGCGAATTCCAGCGCCATGGTTTTGCCTACCTCGGCATGAAGACGATCACGACCGATGTCGTGCGTGAGAACAACCAGACCTATCGCCTTGGCTGGTCGGAACAGTGCAAGGATGGCAGCCGCATGGGCTGCGGCGTGCCGGAATACCTGCTGATCTTCCGCCGGCCGCCCAGCGACACCAGCAACGGCTACGCCGACAGGCCGGTGAAGAAGGCCAAGAAGGAATGGGACCCCGAGGCCAAGGACTGGCGCAACGAGGGCGGCTATAGCCGCGCCCGCTGGCAAATCGATGCGCATGGCTACATGCGGTCGAACGGCGACCGGACCCTGCAGCCCGAAGAACTGGAGGGGCTGGACGCCGACCAGGTCTACAAGGTCTGGAAAGCCTACAACCTCCAGCAGGTCTACGATTTCGAACATCACGTCCGGATCGGCGAGGGGCTGGAGAAGAAGGGCCGGCTGCCGCCGACCTTCATGCTCCTGCCCCCGCATAGCGCGCATCCCGACGTGTGGACCGATGTCGCGCGAATGATGACCATCAATGCCGAGCAGGCGCGCAAGGGCAACGAGATGCACCTGTGCCCGCTGCAATACGACATCGTCGACCGGGCCATCGCCCAGTTCACCGAGCGCGGCGAGTGGGTCTACGACCCGTTCGGCGGACTCATGACCGTGCCTTTCCGCGCCGTGAAGCTCGGCCGCAAGGGCATCGGGGTCGAACTGAACAAGGGCTATTGGCTCGACGGCTGCAAATACGTCGAGGCCGCATCGCGCGAGGCCGGCATGCCCAGCCTCTTCGACCTGCTCGACGCCGATCAACCCGAAAACCAGAAGCTGCGGAGGACCGCATGAAAACCATCGAACAACTGACGGCCAGCGACACCGCCTGGTATTCCTCGAATGACGAGGATGTCTGGACTGGTGGACCCTATGCCACCCGCGAGGAGGCTGAAGCAGAGGCCAAAGATAATGAGCATCGGCTGATCATGCAGGCCACGAAAGCGCCGGTCCGCGTGTCGAAGCATTTCGACCAGGGCGAGTTCTTCGAGGCGGCCGAGGAAAGCCTATATGACCTCTGCAACGAGGATGGTGATCCAATCTTGGATTTCGATCCGGCGGTCAACCTGGATTTGCAGGCCCGTGTCCGCGCCGCAATCGACGAATGGCAGGTCGCGCATCAGCTTTCTCCGATGCCGTGGCGGTTCAGCAGCGGCGATGAACCCGAAATCGCAGCTTGGGCGAAAGCCGCGGAAGGCGGTGACGCATGACCGGCGACATCACGGAAGCCGAATTTATCGAGCGCTTCGTCAATCACATGGTGCTGATCGGCGGCACCGAGTTCGCCGACGGATCCTCGATTGAGGCATACGCCCGCGAGGCCGCCCCGACCTATTGGGCTGAGGTTGATCAGCGCGAGGACGGGCCGGAAGCCTGCGCCCAGGCCGATATCTCCTGCTGGGAGTATGAAGCATGACCGGCCCCATCGTTTCCGTCGAGATTGGCCGCAGCACCTGGCAGGGACCGGCCGAGGAAGCACCGCGGCGGGCGGCAACGGCGCGACATCCGCATTGGGCAGTGACCGTCGAAACGGGCGGCGAGCAGATCGTCAGGCTCGAAACCGAATGCTACGGCGGACGCGAACTGTCCGCTGCCGACGAAGACGCTGTGAGGACCGCGGCGCAGCACCTGCTCGCATTCATTGGCGACCGCAGCGCGGACATGGCAGAATGCGCCGCGTTCAGCGCGGGGTATGAGGCTGGGGAGCGTGACGGCCGCGCCTCGGGCCAGCAGGTGCGGGCGGGCCGCTGGCGTGTCTTTGAAAGCGCGTTTGGCCGTGGGTGGTGGGGCATCGAGATCGACGGTGACCTAGACGCCGATGCGATCCTGCCCCCGCAAAAGATCGCACGAGAGGACCTCGAAGCCATCGTCGATGCGCACAACGCCGCCCTGACGCCAGCCCCGCAGCCCGAGGGGCAGGTGCGGGCTGGCTTGGTTGATGTCGGAAAAGTCGTTCAGCTTTGCGAGGACGCGGCCAGAAAGCGCCGCGCCCAAGCTGCCGAGGAAGGCGACGAGGACCAAAAGCGCCGCTGGATCGCCGGTGCTATTCAAGCAGAAATCCTATCCGAGAAAATCCGCAGTCTTGCGGCCACGCCTCTCTACGCCCACCCGCCGCAATCCAGCGCGTCGGTCGCGGAGGCGCTGAAACTCGCCGCTGCCCGTCTGCAACGCCTTGCGCTGGAAATCCCGTCAACGACCCCGCTGCGGGCCGATGCTTTTGAATGGGCCGATGAAGCCCTGCGCGCCCTGAAAGGAGGCGCCCATGGCTGACCAGATCCTCCCCATCATCCATCGCGGAATCGCGATCCGTCAGGCCGAGGTGCCGGGCGCGCCCTATGAATGGACGCACGAGGAGACCGATGCCCACGGCATGGCGCTGACGCTGGCCGACGCCAAGCGGCAGATCAATACCCACCTGGGCGGGGATGATCCGCTTTGCCGTCCGGAGGAGGATAGCCATGGCTGATGTCACTGGCCCTATCAGCACGCTGCCCGGTTCGAACCATGCGGTTCCTCCCGGCACGATGTGCGATGAGCATCCAGACCGGCCGGCGGTTGCCCGCATCCAGGGCGAAACCGATTCCTTCGGCTGCGAGATGATCGATTGCTGCGCTGAATGCCGCGACGCGATGGCTGTCGAAGCCGCGACCGGCAGAGAGGGCGCATGCGATTGGTGCGATACGCTCGCATCCGATCTGCGCCCGCATCGGGATTTCGAAGAGGGTATGACCGGGCGGGTCTACCAGGTCTGCGGCGCATGTCGCGAGCGCGAAGCCGCACGGATGGCGGCCGAGATGGAGGGCTGGGAATGACCTTCCAGCCACACCTTCCCCTGATCATCGACAGCTTCGCCGGCGGTGGCGGGGCGTCCACCGGGATCGAGATGGCCTTGGGCCGGTCGCCCGACGTGGCCATCAACCACAGTGCCAAGGCGCTGGCGCTGCACGCGGCCAACCACCCCGAGACACTGCATCTGGACAGCAACATCTGGGACGTTGAGCCGCTGGCCGTCACGAAGGGCCGGCATGTCGGGCTGCTCTGGGCCTCGCCCGATTGCAAGCATTTCTCGAAGGCCAAGGGCGGCGCGCCCCGCGACCGCAATATCCGTGACCTGGCATGGGTCGTCGTCAAATGGGCCGAGTTCGCCAAACCGGACGTGATCTGCATGGAGAACGTCGAGGAGTTCGTGACCTGGGGGCCGGTCGATGACGATGGCCAGCCGATCAAGGAACTGGCCGGCGTCACCTTCGACCTCTGGCTAAAGCGGCTGAAGAAGGCCGGATACCGGGTCCAGTGGCGCGAGCTGCGCGCCTGCGACTATGGCGCTCCGACGATCCGCAAGCGCTGGTTCCTGATCGCCCGCCGCGATGGCCGGCCCATCGTCTGGCCGAAGCCGACGCACGGTGACCCGAAATCGAAAGAGGTCCGCAAGGGCAAGCTTCTGCCCTGGGTCGGCGCTCATACCTGCATCGACTGGTCCCTGCCGTGCCCGTCGATCTTCGACACCTCGGCCGAGGTCATGGCCAAGCACGGCCTGCGCGCCGTGCGGCCGCTGGCGAAGAACACCATGGCGCGCGTGGCGCGCGGCATGGGCCGCTATGTGATCGAATCGCAGGATCCGTTCCTGGTTAGCCTCAAGGTCACCGATCGGCGGGACCGGCCGGTGAATGCCCCGCATCCGACCGTGCTGGCCGGTGGCGGGCACAGCTCGCTGGTCGTTCCCAGCATCGTCGGATGCGGCGGCCGGGCCGGCCAGAGCCGCCCGCGCGGCGGGGACGAGCCTTTCGCCACGATCACGGCCAAGGCCGACGGCTGCATTGCGACCGCCACGCTGGCCCCCAGCATCCAGCGCTTCAACGGCGGCGCGACGGGGCAGGACCTGCGCGACCCCATGGCGACGATCACCGCGAACAGCTGGATCAAGAAGCCGGGCGCCGCCGCGCCGCTGGGGATGCTGGCGCCCTATCTGGCCAGCATCGCGCACGGTGACAGCGGCGGGCGGCGGGAATATCCGCTCACCGATCCCCTCGGCACCGTCACGGTTGGCGGCATCCAGCACGCCCTGATCGCCCCGGTGCTGACCTATGCCCAGCAGGGCGGCGGCAACCGATCGGCCGAGGATCCGCACCACACGATCTGCGCCAGCAAGAAAGACCAGAACAGCCTGATCGCCGCGACCATGGTGCATGTCGGCAATGGCGAACGGGCCGGGCAGAAGCCCCGGGCGCTGGACGTGTGCGCACCGCTCAACACGGTGGTTGCGGGCGGGGTGAAGCACTATCCCGTGGCCGCGTTCCTCGCCCAGCACAACAACGACAGCCGCCGCATAGGTGGGGTCAATCCCGGGCGTCGGGCGGATGATCCGATGGCGACGGTGACCGCCACGGGCAGCCATCAGATGCCGGTCGCGGCGTTCTTTGCCAAATACTACGGCACCGCCGTCGCCGCGCGGACGGACGAGCCGATGCACACCATCACGGTCAAAGACCGGATGGCGCACATGCAGGCCGAGCTGGCCGCACCGCCCTTCGCGCCCGAGCATCATGCCCGCGCCCGCCAGGTGGCCGAGTTCCTGCGGGAGCATGGTGCGTGGGACGGTGGCGAGTTCGTCATGCTGGAGGTCGAGGGCGTGACCTATGTCGTGATCGACATCGGCATGCGGATGCTGACCCCGCGCGAACTGTTCCGCGCCCAGGGCTTCCCCGACGACTACGTCATTGAGGGCGTCTGGGATGTCGGTTCGGGCTGGGACAACCTCGGCCACAACGGCGGGCCGCGCTGGGTTCCATTTGCCAAGGACGTGCAGGTCAGCTGCTGCGGGAACAGCGTCTGCCCGCCCATCGCCGCCGCCATCGTCGGCGCGAACTGCCAGCATATTGCGATTGAAGAAGAGAGGAGGATGGCGTGATGGGTAAGCACGAGCCAGCTTTTGCGCCGCGCCTTCTGCCCGCACCGGAGGCTGCGCATTACCTCGGGATCAGCGAGACCACGTTGCGCGGCCTCGGCCTGCCCCGCCGGATGCTGGGGGGAAAGCGGCTTTACGACCGGCTCACCCTTGACGAATACGCTTCCGGTCTGCCTGTTGATGGTGAGACCGGGAATGAGGCGTCGGAATGCGACAGGGCATTTGGGCTGTGAAGTTGAAGGGCATCAGGCGCCAGAAGCGCGGCGACAAGGTAATCCGCTACCATCGGGCCACCGGCATACGCCTGCCTGATGACATTCCCGAGACGCACCCGGACTTCGTCGCCGCCTGGGCGCGGTGCGAAGCCGGGCAGGGCCAGCCTGAAGAAAGGAAGGCGGCTGCACCGAGCGGATCGCTTGCCGCCGCCTGCATCGCATTCAGGGGATCGCCGACTTTCGCGCAGCAATCGCCGGTCTATCGCGACATCCTGACCCGCAACATGGAGGCGATCCGCGCCGAATATGGTCACGTCTCGATAAAGGCGATCAAAGCCAAGCACATCAGCGCCGACCTGGCCAAACTGGCGGGCACCAGGCCGCTATCGCGGCTCAAGACCTGGCGTAAGGTCATGGATCACGCGCGTCGCACCGGATTGATCGAGGAAGATCCGAGCCTGACCGTAAAGGCTCCAAAGGTGAAGCTGAAGGGCCACGAGGTCTGGACGGAAGGCGACATAGAGGCGTTCCGGAAGAAATGGAAAATCGGAACCGTCCAGCGCGCCTGTTTCGAACTGCTGCTGTGGACCGCGGCGCGGACGGTGGACGCCGTGCGGATCGGGCCGCAGCACGTCGGCAAGGACGGCGTGCTGTCGTTCCGGCAGTCCAAGACCGGAGGGATGGCCTATGTCCCATGGACCGCACCCTTGCCCGCCTGGGGCGTCGGATGGGCGGACGAGCGGCGGGAGATGATGGAGGCGTTACGGTGCCTCGCCGGTGGGCTGACGTTCCTCCAGGCGCGCGGCGCGCGGCCGAGATCGGAGAAGGGGCTTAGCAACCTCATCAGCGCCGCAGCGCGCGAGGCGAAGCTCGAAGGTCGCACCGCGCACGGGCTTCGCAAAGCGCGACTGACCCGCATCGCCGAAGCCGGCGGATCGGCCCATGCCATCAAGTCGTGGGGCGGTCACAAGACCTTGGCCGAGGCCGCGCATTACACCGAATCCGCGGACGCGAAACGGCTGGTTACCGGCACGGAACAGGAACAGAACGCTGTATCACCTGCCGAACGCGATACAAAAACCGCAAATAATTGAATAAAATCAATGCTGATTTGAGGCGATGGCGGACGGTGAGGGATTCGAACCCTCGAGACGGTTCCCCGCCTACACACTTTCCAGGCGTGCGCCTTCGACCACTCGGCCAACCGTCCGTGGCGGCTCGTCTAGCGCGACGGCGCGACCAGTGCAAGCCGCAGTTCCGTCAAAGCTTCGAAATCCGCTTCTGCAACTCGGCAAGCTGCCGGCGGATCTCGGCCATGTCCTCGGGGCCGGAGCCCTTCTTGCCGCCGCGCCGGGGCTCCTCCCCCTCGGTCTCTTCCATTTCGGGACCGCTGCTCCCCGCGCCCCAGCCTGCCGACATCGCCTTCAGGAACAGCTGCTGCTGGCGCTGGAGCGCCTCGAAACCAGGCATCGAGGACATCGGGTTCGGAAAGGTCGACAGGTTCTCCATCATCTTGGACTGGCCTTCGCGCAGCATCTCGAAACTGGCGGCCAGGAATTGCGGCACCACCGATTGCGCCTGCGTGGTGTAGCTGCGCACCAGGTCGATCAGCACGTCGATGGGCAGCACGTTCTCGCCCCGCCCCTCATGCTCGGCGATGATCTGCAACAGATATTGCCGGGTCAGGTCGTCGCCGGTCTTGAGATCGACGATGCGCACCTGACGCCCAGCACGGATGAAACCCGCGATATCCTCGAGCGTGACGTAATCGCTCGTCTCGGTGTTGTAGAGGCGGCGGCTCGCATAGCGCTTGATCAGAAGCGGGGTCGTGTTCTCGGCCTCAGCCATGGCTCCTCCGGCAATGCATTTGCAGCATGATGGGAAATGGCCCGGAAGAATGCAAAGAAAATCGCCACGCTGCAGATGGAACCGAAGCGGGCATGAGAAAAGGGGGCAGCGAACTGCCCCCTTGTCCCGATACCGTCAAGGTCTGAAATCAGCCCTTGGTCACGGTGCTGGCCGAGGACGCGGCGGCAGCGGCTTTCTTGACCGCGGCCTGGGTCTCGCGGGTGGCCTTTTCGGCGGCCTTCTGGGCGTCGGCAGCCAGATCCTTGCCGGCGGTCAGCATCAGGTCGACGGTGTCCATCTGGACCTTCTTCGCCACTTCGGCAAAGGCGGCCATGTGCTCGGCGGCCATTTCGGCGGCAGCGGTGGCGAAGTCGCTCAGCGCCTTGGCGTATTCGGCCGGCTCTTCCTTGGACGAGGTCAGCTCACCCATGCGGGCGATGGTGTCCTTGGCCCACTGGGCCGAGATCTCGGTCGAACGCTCGGCAGCGGCCAGCGCGACGCGGGCCATCTTTTCGCCCAGCGCGGTCTGCGACTTGAAGGCGTCCTGGAACGACGAGGTGTCGACCGGGAATTTCGCCATCACTTCTTGCAGGGTCTTGGTAAAGTCGGGGGTCTTGGCCATGTGCTCTCTCCTTGGTCGGCGCGACGCTTCGGCACCGTTTGAACTGTTCTGTCCAACATATACTTTCTGCACTGCAGCATTGCAAGGTTTTCTTGCTGCGGTGCAGAAAAATTTTATGCCCGCTCGTGAACGTAGAGCCCAGGCGCGGGGCCGAAGCCCTCGCCCGGATCGCGGGCCTCGATCATGTCCCCCGCCCGGCGGGCCAGCCACTCGCCCCAGCGGCCCCACCAGCTGCCCTCGTGATGCCTGGCCTTGTCCAGCCAGTGCTGCTCGCCCTGATCGAAACCGGCATCCGAGGTGTAATGGCCGTATTTCTTCTTGCTGGGCGGATTGACGATGCCGGCGATATGGCCCGATTCGGACAGGATGAAGGTCTTGTCCTTCGAGCCCATCTGCGCCACGCCGCGCCAGCTGTCGCGCCAGGGCGCGATATGATCCGTCTCGCAGGCGATGGCGCAAAGCGGCACGGTGACGTCGCCGACATGCAGTCGGTGGCCCAGCAGGTCGAACCCCTCCTTGACGAAGCGGTTCTGCTGGCACAGGCCCCGCAGGTATTCCACCGCCATGCGCCCGGGCAGGTTGGTGCCATCGCCGTTCCAGAACAGCAGGTCGAACGCGGGCGGCATCTCGCCCAGCATATAGCTGCGAATCGCCGGCCCCCAGACCAGGTCGTTGGCGCGCAGGAAGCTGAAGGTGCGCGTCATCAGCTGCGCGCCAAGCACGCCGGTCCGCGCCGCCTCCTCCTCGATGCCCGAGACGAAATCCTCTTGCAGATAGGCGGTGAACTCGCCCTGGTCCGCGAAATCGGTCAGCGCAGTGAAGAAGGTGGCCGAATTCACCCGGTCGTCGCCGCGCTGCTTGAGGATCGACAGCGTCAGCGCCAGCGTCGTCCCGGCGATGCAATAGCCGACGACGTTCAGCTTTTTCTGGTCGGTCAGGTCCAGCACCCGGTCCATCACCTCCAGATAGGCAGTGACGTAATCGTCCATGCCGGTATCGCCATAGCTGGGATCGGGGTTCTTCCAGGCCACCACGAACAGCGTATAGCCCTGATCGACGATCCATTTGATCAGGCTGTTCTGCGGCTTGAGGTCGAGGATGTAGAACTTGTTGATCCAGGGCGGAAAGATCACCAGCGGGATCTCGTGCACCTGGGCGGTGGTGGGCTTGTACTGGATCAGCTCGTAAAGCTTGGTGCGCGCCACCACCGTGCCCTCGGTGGTGCCGATGTTCTCGCCCACGCGGAAGGCGTCGCGGTCGGCCAGCGAGACGATCAGCTCGCCATTGTTCTGCTCGACGTCACGCACCAGGTTCTCAAGGCCCTTGACCAGGCTTTCGCCCTCGGTCTCCAGCGCCTTTTCCAGCGCGTCGGGATTGGTCGCCAGGAAATTCGTCGGCGCCATCATGTCGATCATCTGGCGGGTGAACCATTCGATCCGGCGCCGGTCGGTCATCTCGGGCAGGTCGAGCGCGCTGGCCGCCTCTTCCAGCGCCTGGGCGTTGATCTGGTATTGCCGCTTGATGAAGTTGAAGAACGGATGCGCCTCCCAGAGCGGGTTCGAGAAGCGCCGGTCCCGGGGTCCCTCGCTGGGCGGCGGCTTCAGCGTGCCGCGGGCAAGGGCGGCCTGGGCCTCGGCGAAATGGCGCAGCGTCTCGCCCCAATAGCTGACCTGCTGGCTGAGCACGCGCTCGGGCTGCTCGGTCAGCAGCTTGATCCAGGCGCCGGTCGCGGTGGCGAACAGTTCGGGACCAGGCAGCTCGACGCCGGGGCTGTGCGGCCGGCGTTGACCCAGCGCGCTGATCAGGCGCTGGGTCAGCGATTCGATACGTTCGATGTTCTGGGCCAGTTGCTCGGGCAGGCGGCTGCCGACGCCGAAGGCGGCTTCGGCGAAGGCGGCGGCGCTGGACGGCTCGGCAGCGGGGGCGGCGGGGGCGGCGGGTCTTTCGGTCCCGGCGGGGGTCGGGCTCGCGGCAGCGGGCGCGGCCATGGGCGGCGCGGCACCCGGCCCGACGGCGCCAAGCGGGCGCAGCGCCTCGTCGACCGCGCTCAGCGATGCGGCTTCGGCCTGCGCCTTCGCGGCGGCCTTGGCAGAGGGCTTGCGGCGCGTGCCGGTGCGGGGATCGCTGCGGCTGGCCGCCCGCGCACGCGACACGGGCTTGCGGGCGCCGGACTTGGCAACCGGCTCGGCGGCAGGCTTGCCGGCCCCGGATCCGGCGGCCGCCTTGGGCTTGGCCGGCGTCACGGGCTCCTGCGCGGCCTTGGCAGCGGGGGCAGCCTTCGCCCGGCGGCCGCGCGCCGGCGCTTCCGAATCGGCGGGGGCCGGGTCCTGTTTCGCGACCTTGGCCGCGGATCGGGCCTTTGCCCCAGTCCCGCGAGCCTTGCGCGGTTTGGCCGCATCGCCGGCCCCGGCTTCGACTTCCGGTTTTTTGTCCTTGCCCGCCATAATTGACAATCCTCCCTGAACCGTAAAATCATTATGCCCAGCACAATACGCAGGTAAAGCCGTGTCCTTTCCCGGCAGGGCGGAATCCGGCGGGTTCATGGGAGAAGGTTGCAATGACGACGTACAAGGGTTTGAGAGGGATCATCTCCTATGACGCGATGGAGACGATCCGCAACACCAACGAATGGATGGGGGCCAGCGCCCGTGCGCTTTCCTCCTACCCGGCCTTTGCGCTGATGCCCAATCCGCTGTTCAAGCTGATGTCGGCCTGGGGCCGGGTGACCGAGCGCAGCTTTGCGCGCATGGTCATCAAGCCGGACTGGGAAATCCCGCCCGTCGTTTCCGAGGACGGCCAGGACCACGTCGTCTATATCGAGCCGGTGATCGAGCGGCCTTTCGGCGACCTGGTGCATTTCCGCGTCGCCCGCCGCGCGCCCCAGGCGCGCAAGGTTCTGCTGGTCGCACCGATGTCGGGCCATTACGCCACTCTCCTCCGCACCACGGTCACATCATTGCTGCCCGATTGCGAAGTCTATGTGACGGATTGGCACAATGCCCGTGACATTCCGGTCAGCTGCGGCAAGTTCGACGTCGACGACTACACCCAGTATCTGGTCGACTTCATCCGCCATCTCGGCCCCGACACCAATGTGATCGCCGTCTGCCAGCCCGCGCCGCTGGCCCTGGCCGCGACCGCATTGCTGGCCGAGGAGGATCCCAAGGCCCAGCCGCGCTCGCTGATCCTGATCGGCGGCCCGATCGACCCCGACGCGGCGGCGACCGAAGTGACCGATTTCGGCAACCGCATCACCATGGGCGAGCTCGACTACCTGATGATCCAGCAGGTCGGCTTCAAGTATCGCGGCGCCGGGCGCATGGTCTATCCGGGCCTCGCCCAGCTTTCCTCCTTCATCGCCATGAATGCCGAGACCCATGCCAAGGCGTTCCTCGACAAGATCTTCGCCGAGGCCCGCGGCCAGGGCTCCGAAGGCGACAAGCACAACACCTTCTACGACGAATATCTCGCCGTGATGGACATGACCGCCGAATTCTACCTTTCGACGGTCGAGCGCATCTTCAAGGAACGCGAGATCGCGCGGAACTGCTTTACCGTGAACGGCAAGCCGGTGGACCTGGGCAAGATCACCGATGTCGCTGTCATGACGGTCGAGGGCGCCAATGACGACATCTCGGCGCCGGGCCAATGCGTCGCGGCGCTGGCGCTCTGCACCGGCGTGCCCGAAAGCCGCAAGACCCAGCACCTCGAGCCCGGCGCCGGCCATTACGGCATCTTCGCCGGCAAGAGCTGGCGGCTGAACATCCGCCCGCTGGTGCTGGATTTCATCGACGAGCAGTTGCAGCCGACGGGCCAGCGCAAGCGACGGCGCGGCGGCCCCGTCCCGGTCGATTGCGGCGTGACCAACCTTTCGGAACAGGACGCCAAGATCGCCGTCTGACCACCCGCAGGGACAAGGCGCGGCCGATGGGCCGCGCCCTTCTCATCCCGCCCGCGCCAGCACCTCGTCCAGCGCATCGCCGATCAGCGCCAGGCAGTCGGGGGTCGAGAAGCGGTGATCGGCACCCTTCACCAGCACCAGCCGCATGTCCTCGCCCTTGCCATGGGCCAGAAGGTCCAATGCCCAGGACATCGGCACGTCGGCGTCCTCGGTGCCTTGCAGGAAACGCACCGGGAAAGGCAGGGGCAGGGGCTGGTCCAGCACCAGATGGTCGCGCCCGTCCTCGATCAGCCGGCGCGTGATGACATAGGGCGCGTCGCCATAGTCGCTGGGCTGCTCGACCCGGCCCCGCTCCAGCAAGGCGGCGCGCTCGGCCGCGGAAAACCCGACCCAATAGCCGCGCTCGGTGAAATCCGGCGCGGCCGCCACCGTCACCAGCCCGGCCAGCCGCTCGGGCATGGTCCGCGCCAGCAGCAACCCGATCCAGCCGCCCATCGAGGAACCGACCAGCACCTGCCGCCCCTCGGTCAGGCCCCGGATCGCGGCCATGGCATCGGCGAACCAGTCGCCGATCGCCCCCTCCTCGAACATGCCCGAGGACTCGCCGTGGCCCGAATAGTCGAAACGCAGGAAGGCCCTGCCCCGCGCGCGCGCCCAGTCCTCCAGCCACAGCGCCTTGGTGCCCTGCATGTCCGAGCGGAAACCGCCCAGGAACATCACGCCGGGCCCCTGCCCCTCGATCCGGTTATAGGCGATGCGCCGCCCCTGCGGCCCTTCCAGAAACTGCGTCATTTCTCCGTTTCCCAAATACTCTGCGGGGGAGTCGCGCGCCCGCGCGACGGGGGGCGCAAAGCCCCCCGCGACCCTAGCCGCATTGACAACGCCCGGCAATCGCGCCACACCCGCGCGACATACCCGCAACCGGGCGTTCCGTGGGCGCCAAACCGACGAGGAGGACTCCATGTCCCAGATCTCCCTGACCTTTCCCGATGGCAATGCGCGCGACTATCCCGCAGGCGTGACCGCCGCCGAGGTCGCGGCCTCCATCGCCCCCAGCCTGGCGAAGAACGCCATCTCGGCCAGCCTCGACGGGCAGCATATCGACCTGCAATGGCCGATCGCGGCCAGCGGCCGCATCGCCATCAACACCATGAAGGACAGCGAGCCGGCGCTGGAGCTGATCCGCCACGACCTTGCCCATATCATGGCCCGCGCCGTGCAGGAGCTGTGGCCGGACGTCAAGGTCACCATCGGCCCGGTGCGCGACCAGGGCTGGTTCTACGACTTCGACCGCGCCGAACCCTTCACGCCCGAGGACCTGGGCGCCATCGAGCAGCGCATGAAGCAGATCATCGCCGCCCGCGACCCGGTCCGCACCGAGGTCTGGGACCGCGACCGCGCGCGCGCCCATTACGAGGCGCAGGGCGAGCCCTTCAAGATCGAGCTCCTCGACCGCATCCCCGAGGGCGAGCCGATCCGCATGTATTGGCACGGCGACTGGCAGGATCTCTGCCGCGGCCCGCATCTGCAGCATACCGGCCAGGTGCCGGCCGATGCCTTCAAGCTGACCCATGTCGCCGGCGCCTATTGGCTGGGCGACGCCTCGCGGCCGATGCTGCAACGCATCTACGGCGTGGCCTTCCGCAACCGCGACGACCTCAAGGCCCATCTCACCATGCTGGAAGAGGCCGCCAAGCGCGACCACCGCAAGCTGGGCCGTGAAATGGAGCTGTTCCACTTCCAGGAAGAGGCGCCGGGCATGGTGTTCTGGCACCCGAACGGCTGGTCGATCTATCGCGAGCTCGAGGCCTATATGCGCCGCCGGCTGATCCGCGCCGATTACAAGGAAATCAAGACGCCCCAGGTGGTGGACCGCATCCTGTGGGAGAAATCCGGCCATTGGGAAGCCTATCGCGAGAACATGTTCATCGTCGAGGTGGACGAGGAAGGCGCCAAGGAAAAGCGCATCAACGCGCTCAAGCCGATGAACTGCCCCTGCCATGTCCAGGTCTACAACCAGGGCCTGAAATCCTATCGCGACCTGCCGCTGCGGCTGGCGGAGTTCGGCTCCTGCCACCGCTACGAGCCCTCGGGCTCGATGCACGGGCTGATGCGGGTGCGCGGCTTCGTCCAGGACGATGCGCATATCTTCTGCACCGAGGACCAGATCGAGGCGGAATGCGCCGGCTTCATCGGCCTGCTCTCCTCGGTCTACAAGGATCTCGGCTTCGAGAAATTCGACATCAAGCTCTCGACCCGGCCGGATGTGCGCGTGGGCTCCGACGAGATCTGGGACAAGGCCGAGGCGGCGCTGAAAGGCGCCATCGAGCATCTGGACCTGCCCTATGAGGTCAATCCCGGCGACGGCGCCTTCTACGGGCCGAAGCTGGACTTCAAGCTGACCGACGCCATCGGCCGCGAATGGCAATGCGGCACCTTCCAGTGCGACTTCAACCTGCCGCAGCGGCTCGAGGCGGAATATGTCGGCGAGGACGGGGCCAAGCACATGCCGGTCATGCTGCACCGCGCCGTGCTGGGCAGCTTCGAGCGCTTCATCGGCATCCTGATCGAGAACTATTCGGGCAAGCTGCCCTTGTGGCTGGCGCCGCGCCAGGTCGTGGTCGCCTCGATCGTCTCGGGCGCCGACGATTACGTCCACGAGGTCGTGGCCGCGCTGCGCGCCGCCGGGCTGCGTGCCGAAGCCGACACCCGCAACGAAAAGATCAACTACAAGGTCCGCGAGCATTCGGTCGGCAAGGTGCCGGTCATCATGGCCGTGGGCCTGAAGGAGGTCGAGGAGCGCAGCGTCTCGGTCCGCCGGCTCGACCGCCAGGGCAGCGAAAGCCACGGCCTCGAATCGGCCATCGCCACGCTGCGGGCCGAGGCTACCCCGCCGGATCTGCGCTAAGCGTCCCGGTTTGGCGACAATTTGCCGATGTGAACGCGCAAGATGACCCTACGTCATCTTGCGTGGCGCATTCGCACTTGCGTTTTTCGGGGAATCGTTCATCCTCTCGTCCGCGTGAGCACGACTTTCTACCGCCTCCCTTCACGGGGCAGCCGGACTTGACGGGAAAGGGCTGCACGGCCCGGGCGCAATCTCGCCCCGGGAGGACTTGAAGGAGAGACGGTATAATGGCTACCGGCACCGTAAAATGGTTCAATGCCACCAAGGGCTATGGCTTCATCGCACCCGATGACGGCGGCAAGGACGTGTTCGTCCATATCTCGGCGGTCGAGCGCGCCGGCCTGACCGGCCTGAACGACAACCAGAAGATCGCCTACGAACTGCAGTCCGGCCGCGACGGCCGCAGCTCGGCCTCGGACCTGAAGCTGCTCTGATTCGGCGACACCCGGAATTTCGGAACCGGCCGGCCCATCAGGTGTCGGCCGCTTTCATTTGCACCTCTCCGGTTTCCCCTTGTGAAACATCCCGGCAGACACGGGACCGACCTCGCCCGGGAGCGGTCCCACGAAGGGGCGGAGCCCCCTTCCCACCTGCGCCGCAAGCCTCTATCCCCAAGCCTGAACCACAGGGGATGACGGGATGAATCTGGCCGAACATGTGCTGCGCGCGGGCCTTGCCGCACCCGACAGGCTGGCCATGTCGGTCCTGGGGCTCAGCCGTGCCGACCGCTGGTCGCATGCCCGGCTGCGCCAGGCGGTGCTGGGCACGGCGACCGGCCTTCTGCAATCCGGCCTCGCGCCCGGAGACCGGCTGCTGATGCGGCTGGGAAACAATCCCGGCTTCCCCGTGACCTATCTCGGCGCCATCGCCGCGGGCATCATCCCGGTCCCGACATCGCCGATGCTGACCGCGCCCGAGATCGGCAAGATCGCCGCGGCGATCCGCCCGGCGATGATCGTCGCCGACGACGGTATCGCCCTGCCCGACCACCCGGCCCCGGTGCTGCCTGCCGCACAGCTCGCCGATTTCGCCGCGCTGCCGCCGGCCGGGTTCGCGCAGGCCGCACCCGACGACCTGGCCTATATCGTCTTCACCTCGGGCACCTCGGGCCAGCCGCGCGCCGTCTGCCATGCGCATCGCGCCATCCTTGCCCGCCAAATGATGTTTCAGGGCTGGTATGGGCTGACCGCGCAGGACCGGCTGCTGCATGCCGGCGCCTTCAACTGGACCTTCACGCTCGGCACCGGGCTCATGGATCCCTGGACCATCGGCGCCACCGCGCTGATCCCGGCCGAAGGCGTCGCGCCCGAGCAGATCCCGCTGATCGCCAGCCGCCACGGCGCCACCATCCTTGCCGCCGCGCCCGGCGTCTTTCGCCGCATGCTGCGCGCCGAATGGCAGCCATGGGCCGGGCTGCGCCACGGCCTCTCTGCCGGCGAAAGGCTCGATCCCGGGTTGCGCCGCGACTGGCAGGCGCGCACCGGCACCGACCTGCACGAGGCGATGGGCATGTCGGAATGCTCGACCTTCCTGTCCGGCAGCCCCGCCCGGCCGGCGCCCGAGGGCACGGCAGGCTTTCCCCAGCCCGGCCGCCGCATCGCCATCCTGGACGAAACCGGCGCCGAAGCTCCGCCCGGAACGCCCGGCATCCTTGCCGTCCACCGCTCGGATCCCGGCCTGTTCCTGGGCTATCTCGACCAGCCCGAAGAGACGGCCGCCCGCTTCCAGGGCGACTGGTTCCTGACCGGCGACCTTGCCGAGGCGACGCCCGAGGGCGCGATCCGCACGCTGGGCCGCTCGGACGACATGATGAATGCCGGCGGCTTTCGCGTCGCGCCGGGCGAGGTCGAGGACGCGCTTTCGGCCCTGCCCGATGCCGGGGACGTCGCCGCCGCCGAACTGCCGGTCGGTCCCGGCCTCAGCATC
Organism: Paracoccus sp. SSJ; assembly: GCF_030234105.1. Classification (NCBI taxonomy): domain Bacteria; kingdom Pseudomonadati; phylum Pseudomonadota; class Alphaproteobacteria; order Rhodobacterales; family Paracoccaceae; genus Paracoccus; species Paracoccus sp. SSJ. Next base: position 68,836 of record NZ_JASSPE010000020.1, read on the forward strand.
ATCGCCGCCTTCTGGACCGGCCCCGCCAGACCCGAGGCGATGCGTCAGCAGGCCGAAACCACGCTTGCGCGCTACAAGCAGCCGCGCGAATACATCCGCCTGCCCGCCCTGCCCCGCACGCCGACGGGCAAGATCAACCGCCGCGCCCTGCGCGACATCCATCGCAAGGATCGCTGAATGACCGACCCCCTTCCCGGCCAAGTGCGCCTCGACATCTTCGCCGATCCGGTCTGCCCCTGGTGCATGATCGGCAAAGCCGAACTGGACCAGGCGCTGGAAAGGCGGCCCGGCCACCCCTTCGCCATCACCTGGCAGCCCTTTCGCCTGGACCCGCAGATGCCACAGGCGGGCATGGATTACGTCGCCTACATGAAGATGAAATTCACCGACGAGAAGGGCATCCTCGCCGCCATGAAGCCGGTGATGGAGGCCAGCGAGCGGCTGGGCCTTTGGATCAACCCCTCGCTGATCGAGCGGGTGCCGAACACGCTCGACGCCCATCGCCTGCTTTATTGGGCGGGGCTGGAGGGCGTGCAGACCCCGGTCATGTCCGGCCTGATGCGGGCGCATTGGCGCGAGGGCAGGAACATCTCGAACCCCGACGTGCTCGCCCTCATCGGCGAAAAGGCCGGCATGGACGGCGGGATGATCCGCCGGCTTCTGGCCAAGGCCGAGGACCGCGACCAGATCGCCAGCCGCGAGATGCATGCCCGGCAACGCGGCATCGCCTCGGTCCCGACCTTCATCGTCGCCGACACCCATGTCGTCACCGGCGCACAGCCGGCGGGCCTGTGGCAGAACGTGATCGACGAACTGACCGGCGGGCAAGCGCAATAGCTTGCCCCATAGGTTGCGCGGCCGGCCGGCCTGCACGCAAAATCTGGAAATCTGCGCCGGTTTCGCTTATATTCCAACCTCTCCTCTTTTTCCGACTTCAACCGGGCGGGTGCGGCTGTATAAGACCCGCTTGCCATTTCAGACCACGAACCAAGGACGCCCGCCATGAGCCGATTCTCAGCCCCTATCGCCGAACAGATCTGGGACATGAAATACCGGCTCAAGGACAGCGGCGGCCAGCCCGCCGACCTGTCGGTCGAGGACAGCTGGCGCCGCGTCGCCCGCGACCTTGCCCGCGTCGAAAAGGATCCGGCGCTGTGGGAGGACCGCTTCTATGCCGCGCTGGAGGATTTCAAGTTCCTGCCCGCCGGCCGCATCCTTGCCGGCGCCGGCACCGGGCGTGAGGTGACGCTGTTCAACTGCTTCGTCATGGGCACCATCCCCGACAGCATGGCCGGCATCTTCGACATGCTGAAAGAGGCCGCGCTGACCATGCAGCAGGGCGGCGGCATCGGCTACGACTTCAGCACCATCCGCCCGCGCGGGGCCGAGGTGAAGGGCGTGGCCGCCGACGCCTCGGGACCGCTGTCCTTCATGGATGTCTGGGACGCCATGTGCCGCACCATCATGTCCGCGGGCTCGCGCCGCGGCGCGATGATGGCGACGATGCGCTGCGACCACCCCGACATCGAGGCCTTCATCGAGGCCAAGCAGGACAGCGCCCGGCTGCGCATGTTCAACCTGTCGGTGCTGGTCACGGATGCCTTCATGGAGGCGGTCAAGGCCGACGGCCCCTGGGATCTGCAATTCGGCGGCAAGGTCTATCACACCGTTCGGGCGCGCGACCTGTGGAACCGCATCATGCGCGCGACCTATGACTATGCCGAGCCGGGCGTGATCTTCATCGACCGCATCAACCAGCAGAACAACCTGAACTATGCCGAGACCATCGCGGCGACGAACCCCTGCGGCGAACAGCCCCTGCCGCCCTATGGCGCCTGCCTCCTGGGCTCGGTCAACCTTGCCCGGCTGGTCGAGGCGCCCTTCACCGCGGATGCGCGCCTGAACCCCGAGGCGCTGGACGAACTGGTCCGCACCGCGGTGCGGATGATGGACAACGTCGTCGATGCCTCGAAATTCCCGCTGCCGCAGCAGGCGGCCGAGGCGCAGGCCAAGCGCCGCATCGGGCTGGGCGTCACCGGGCTGGCCGATGCGCTGCTGATGCTGGGCCTGCGCTATGGCGCAGCCGACGCGGTCGAGCAGACGCGAGTGTGGATGAAGGCCATCGCGCGCTCGGCCTATCTGGCCTCGGTCGATCTGGCCCGCGAAAAGGGCGCCTTCCCGCTGTTCGACGCCAAGAAATACCTGGCCTCGGGCTTCATGCGCCGCATGGATGCGGATCTGCGCGAGGCGGTGGCCCGGCACGGCATCCGCAACGCGCTGCTGACCAGCATCGCGCCAACCGGGACGATCAGCCTTTACGCCGGCAATGTCAGCTCGGGCATCGAGCCGGTCTTTGCCTATGCCTATACCCGCAAGGTGCTGCAAAAGGACGGCTCGCGCACCGAGGAGGAGGTCGTGGATTACGCCGTGCAGATGTGGCGCGACCTCAAGGGCGACGCGCCGCTGCCGGATTACTTCGTCAACGCCCAGACGCTGGCGCCGCTGGACCATGTCGCCATGCAGGCGGCGGCACAGGAATGGGTGGACAGCTCGATCTCCAAGACCATCAACTGCCCCGAGGACATCTCATTCGAGGATTTCAAGGACGTCTACCTGGCCGCATGGGACAAGGGCTGCAAGGGCTGCACCACCTATCGGCCGAACGAGGTCACCGGCTCGGTCCTGTCGGTCAGCGAAAAGACCGAGGAGGCGCCGCAGGCCGACAAGGGCGCCGACGTGGTCTATCTGACCGAGCCGCTGGACCGGCCGGCAGCGCTGGAGGGTGCGACCTACAAGCTGAAATTCCCCGGCAGCGAGCACGCGATCTATATCACCATCAACGACATCGTGCAGGGCGGGCATCGCCGGCCGTTCGAGGTGTTCATCAACTCGAAGAACATGGAGCATTTCGCCTGGACCGTGGCGCTGACGCGGATGATCTCGGCCGTGTTCCGGCGCGGCGGCGACGTGTCTTTCGTGGTCGAGGAGTTGAAGGCGGTCTTCGACCCGCGCGGCGGCGCCTGGATCGAGGGGCGCTATGTGCCCTCGATCCTCGCCGCCATCGGCGGGGTGATCGAGCGGCACATGATCGCCACGGGGTTCCTGGCCGGCGAAGGGATGGGGCTGAAATCCGATCCCAAGGCCGAGGTCATGGCGGTGGGCGAACGCCCGCGCGGCCCGGCCTGCCCGGCCTGCGGCCAATACGGCATGCGCATGATCGAGGGCTGCATGACCTGCCCCTCCTGCGGCCATTCGAAATGCGGCTGATCGGCACGGCCCGGCGCATCTGCCAGCCGGGCCGCAAACCGCATCTGGCGAAACTGCGTCAAAGGTGTAGCCTTGTGATTGCAGGAAGGAGCAGATGCGCATGTCCCGAAAGACCGCCCGCTATGTGATCGTCCCCGACGACAACGTCTTCAACGACAGCATGGAAACCACCAGTTTCCGGCTGTTCCGCGCCATGCACCGGCAGCTGTTCCGCGCATCGGGCGCAAAGCCCGCGGACAGCACGGCGCGAGGCGCCTGCGAGGGCTCGGCGCCGACGATAAGGCCGCGCCTGCGGCTTCTGGATACCGAGGTCGGCCGCATCCGGCTGCTCGATTCGATCGGCGAGAACGAAGCCTCGCTCGTCAGCATGACGCCCGAGCAGGCGCGCGAATTGCAGCGCGCCTATCCCGGCCTGCGCGTGCGGCGCGAGTTGCGGCTTTATCCGCTGCGCTACGGGCGGCTCAACATCATCCGCAAGGAGGCCAAGCCCGCCGCCTTCCGCTCGGCCAAGGAGCTTGAACTGCGCTGCGTGGATGCGGCCAGCGGCAAGCCGGTCGCCGGGGCGTCGGTGGTGGTGGTGCTGGACAGGAGGCGCGGCTTCGGCATCTCGGATGCGGTGACGGACAAGGACGGGCGGTTCCGCACGCCCCTGCCCGCCGGCCAGACCCGGATCGATGCGGTGATCTGCCAGCCACTGGCCGGATACTGGCCCGGCGGCGCCGAGGACATTCCCGTCGAGGCAGAGGGCGTGACCGGCCTGACCCTGTCCCTGATCCCGATCCGGGACGATTACGCCGACGGGCTGGAGCGGATGCTGGCACCGGCGAAAAAAACCGACGGGCGCGGCGTCCGCGTCGCCATCGTCGATACCGGCGTCGATCCCGCCAAGGGGCTGAACCTGGAACGCGGGCTGAACACCACCGGGACCGAGCCCGCCGACGAATGGTTCGACAACGGCACCGGCCACGGCACCCATGTCGCCGGCATCGTGGCGCGGGTCGCACCGGGGGTCGCGCTGCATTCCTATCGCGTCTTTGAAAAGGGCGACGGCGGAGCCAGCGAATTCGCCATCGCCCGCGCCATCCGCCAGGCCGTCGAGGACGGCTGCGACATCGTCAACCTGAGCCTGGGCCAGTCCTCGGAGCCGATCGCGATCTCGCGCGAGGTGCGCCGCGCCCGCGCCCTGGGCGTGGTCTGCGTCGCGGCGGCCGGCAACGACTACATGTCGCCCGTCTCATACCCCGCGCGCTCGGGCGTGGTGGCGGCGGTCTCGGCCGGCGGCATGCTGAACGCCTGGCCCGAAGGCGCGATCACCGGGCGCAACGTCGCAGACGATCCCGCCCCCATCCAGGACCGCTTTTTCGCCAGATTCAGCAATATCGGACCGGAAGTGGACTTTATCGGACCGGGGGTGGGGATTATATCTTGGGTCAACAAGACCTCGAAAGGGGTGATGGACGGCACCTCGATGGCTTGTCCCGCCGTGGCCGGGCTGATGGCGCGGTTGCTGTCCCGCACCCCCGAGATCCTTTCGGCAGAGCGCAACCAGCAGCGTTCCGACGACATTATGAAGATGGCGAACAGCCACGCCGTTCCGATCGGTTTCGGCCCCGAATACGAAGGCGCCGGCCTGATCGACCAGAGTTGATGGCCCAGAGGTGATGACCATGAAGGCGCAACACAAGAAGTCCCCGAGCTGCGTGCTCGTCTATTCCGATGACCGCGACCCCAGCCGCGAGGAAACCGCCGAGGTGCTGGACCAGCTGAAGCCGCTGCCCGCCGAAGAGGTCGTGCCGGGCACCATCCGGGTCAGGGGCAGCATGACCCAGGTGCGCAAATGCCTGGGCGATCTTGCCCATTGGCAGTTGGCGCAGGAAAAGATCTTTCGGCTCAATCCCCCGCACAAGGCGCAGTTGCGCTGATGCGGCACGGCTTCGGCCCGCCCGCCGGGCTGGACCCGCTGCGGGTGAGCGAGGCGATGCTGCCGCTGGAAAGCTATGGCGACCGCCCGGGCTACGACCCGGGCTTCGTCTTGCCGGATCACCCCCTGCCCCTGCCCGGCCCGGGCCGCTGGGCGGATGACCTGGTCGGCCTGATCCCCGAGGCCCGGCATCCGGGCCGGGACGAGACCGAGATCCGCTATACCCATTTCTCGGTCCGCATGTCGCGTTCGCGTGCCCTGCCGCTTTACAGCGCCTGCAATATCGACGGCAGCCAGTCCGAGCGCAACGTGCCGCGCAGCGACGTCTGGCGGCGCGACCCGCGCATCGACCCGCAAGTGCAGAACCTGCGCGAAGCCTATGGCCACGACCGGCAGGGCCTGTTCAGCCGCGGCCACATGACCCGGCGCGAGGATCCGAACTGGGGCACGCCGGAAATCGCGCGACAGGCCGATGCCGACACCTTCCACATCACCAACGCCGCCCCGCAGCGGCAGGGCTTCAACGCTGGCATCTGGCTTGCGCTCGAAGATTACGTCCTGGACAATACCGACCGCGCCAACCTGAAGGTGGCGGTCATCACCGGCCCCATGCTCTCGGCCCAGGACCCGGTCTATTACAATCGCCGGATCCCCATCGCCTTCTGGAAGATCCTGGCCTTCGTCCATGCCGGGACGGGGGAACTCACGACCATCGGCTATCGGCGCTCGCAGATGGATTACCTGCCCCGGCCGGCGGGCGGGCGTTTCGTCTTTGGCGATTTCCGCGACAGCCAGGTGCCGATCCGCGCCATCGAGCAGGAAAGCGGGCTGGATCTTGCCGATTATGCCGCGCTGGACGTGATGGCCGGCGCCTCGCCCGACATGGAAATCGCCGTCGGCAGGGCCGCCGATTTCTACCTGTCGCGCTGACCGGCATCACTCCGCCACCGGAAACCCCCGGGCCAGGATGCGCTCGGCAAGGGTCGCGGGAATGGTGCCGGGGGTGCGGCCCCGCTCGGCGCCAAGACGGGTGCGCACGAAAGCCCCGGCCAGATCGGCATCACCGTGGGCCAGCAGCACGGCGGCGGTCAGCAACAGCGCGCTGCGCTCGGCGAACCAGCGCGCCTCGGCCTCGGGCACGCCCCCGCCCCAGCACTGGCGATGCGCGGCCAGCGCCGCGTCATAGGCCGGCTCCAGCCCCTTGGCAGCATCCAGCCGCGCCGCCAGCATCTCGGCCGCCAGCGGCTCGCGCGCCAGCGTGCGCAGCGCATCGAGGCAGATCACGTTGCCCGAACCTTCCCAGATGCCGTTCAGCGGCGCCTCGCGGTAAAGCATCGGCAGGGGCGTATCCTCGACATAGCCCATGCCGCCCAGCACCTCCATCGCCTCGGCGACGACCTGCGGACAAAGCTTGTTCGACAGGTATTTCGCCAGCGCCACGCCGATGCGGGCGAATGCGCGATCCTCGGCGCCCCGGCCGTCGAAGCTGGCGGCGACATGCAGGCCAAGCGCCAGGCAGCCCTGCCAGTCCAGCACCAGATCGGCCAGCACCGCGCGCATCAGGGGCTGGTCGATCAGCCGGCGCTGAAAGGCGCTGCGACAGGCGGCCCAGTGATGCGCCTCGCGCAGCGCCGCCCGCATCAGCCCGGCCGGCGCCATGGCGGTGTCGAGCCTCGTGTGATGCACCATCTCGACGATGGTGCGGATGCCGTCCCCTTCCTCGCCGATGCGCCAGGCCAGGGCGCGCTGGTATTCGATCTCGGCCGAACCGTTCGAGCGGTTGCCCAGCTTGTCCTTGAGGCGCTGGATGCGGATGGCGTTGCGCCCCTCCTCCAGCCAGCGCGGCACCAGGAAACAGGTCAGCCCGCGCCCGGTCTGCGCCAGCGTCAGGAACCCGTCCGACATCGGCGCCGAGCAGAACCATTTATGCCCGGTCAGCCGCCAGGCGGCGCCGTCCGGCTCGGCCCGCGTGGTGTTGGCGCGCACGTCCGAGCCGCCCTGCTTTTCCGTCATCGCCATGCCCAGCGTCGCGCCCAGCTTGGCCGCCAGCGGCCGCACCGCCGGATCGTAGCGCCGCGACAGAAGCGCCGCGCGCCAATCGCCGGGCAGATCGCCGGCCGCCGAGATCACCGGGACGGCGGCATAGGTCATGGTCAGCGGACAGCAATGGCCCGGCTCGACCTGGCTGGCCAGATAGACCATGGCGGCATGGGTCAGGTGGCCGGCCGGCCCGCCCTCCCATGCCACCGAATGATAGCCGGCCGCGATGGAATCCTGCATGAAGCGGTGCCAGGCGGGATGAAAGCGCAGCTCGTCCAGCCGCCTGCCGCCGCTGTCGAACAGGACAAGCTCGGGCGGATGGCGGTTGGCATCGCGCGCGGCGTCGCGCATCCCGGCCCGGCCCAGCAGCGCGCCATAGCGAGCCAGCCCTTCGAGCGGCGCGCCACCCGCCGCCAGCATCGCGCGCAGCAGCGGATCATCGCGCCACAGGTCGCGGTCGCCGGGGTCCGCCGGCTGGTTCAGAACGTCATGCGTCCCCAGATCGGCCGTCGGATCGAGATGCATCGCCTGGGCCCTCCCATCTCCCTGCTGCCCGATCCTAGCCCGGAACGCCGCCCCGCCGCGAGTCCGTCGGCACGGGGCGCCTATTCGGCCCCCTCCCCCTTGCTCCCTGTATATGCGTTGATCGCATCCTGGAAGGGGATGACGCCGATGGTCTGGCCTTGGGGGTCCTGGACGCGCAGGGCCTGGAGGCGGTTTGCCGCCATGTGCTGAAGCGCCTCGGCGACCGTGGCCTCGGGGGCGATGGCGGCCTCGGGCAGGCTGTCGAAGCCGTGCTGGGCCAGCATGACCGCGCCGACCTTCAGCACCTTGCCGCGGTCGACATGCTGCACGAAATTCGCCACGTAATCGTCGGCCGGGCGCAGCACGATGTCCTGCGCCGTGCCCTGC